>DATDBH010000100.1:0-47912 GCA_036524985.1 Microlunatus sp.
CCTGCCCGGGTCGCCAGCCCGCGATCACCACCTCCTGACTGTGGTGCAGCTTGATCTTCAACCAGGTCCGCCCGCGGCGGCCGGGCTGGTAGACCGAGCCGAGCCGCTTGGCGACGATCCCTTCCAGATCGAGGGCCCGACTGGTGTCGAGGGCCGCCTGCAGGTCGCCGTCGAAGACCGGCGGCACTTGGACCCGGCCGCCGACGACACCCGGAAGGGCGGTGGCGAGCAGCTCGCGGCGTCGCTCGTACGGCTCCCGCACCAGCGACCGCCCGTTCAGCTCGAGGATGTCGAACACCATCAGCTGGGCCGGCCAGGTGCCGGCGGCGCGTTGGATGTCGCCCGGCCGGGTCAGGTTGATCCGGTTCTGCAACAGCCCGAAGCTGGGTCGGCCGGTGTCATCGGTCACGACGATCTCGCCGTCCAGCACCGCCGTCTCCACCGGCACGCCGGACAGGGCCTCGACGACATCGGGGTACGTCGAAGTGTCGTCACGACCGCGGCGGCTGACCAGCTTGGCCCGGCCGCCGGCCAGGTAGACGACCGAGCGAACGCCGTCCCACTTCATCTCGTACGCATACTCGTCCTGGCTCGCCTCGACCTCCGTCGGGGTCGACGGCGTGGCGAGCATCGGCTGCACCTCGGCCGGGAACGGGAGATCGTCACCGGTCGCGCCGCGACCGACGGGGCCGTACGCCGGCTTCTCGGTCATCAGGTGCATCAGCCAGTTCCGCTCCGGTTGGCTGCTGCCGCCACCGGTGTGGATGAGGGCGTACGACCGCACCTGTCCACCGAGACCGCCGGCGGGCTGACCGTGCAGGGTGACGATCACCTCCCTGCCGTCGCGCCACTTGTGCAGCTCGTACGTGCCGGAGTCCCAGATCGCGACGGAGCCGCCGCCGTACTCGCCGCGGGGGATGGAGCCTGCGAAGGTGGCGTACTCCAGCGGGTGGTCCTCGGTCTGGACGGCGAGGCGGTTGTCGCCGGTGTCGGTCGGCGGACCCTTCGGCACAGCCCAGCTGACCAGGACCCCGTCGTGCTCGAGCCGGAAGTCGTAGTGCAGCCGACGCGCGTGGTGCTCCTGGATGACGAACGTGTCACCTCGCGCGCCGCTGGGCGGGGTGGCGGGGACCGGCTCGGGCGTCTTTGCCGGGTCCCGCATGCTGCGGTAGGTGGTCAGCCGGTCGACGACCGGGGATGACGGTCCGGCCATCGCCGCGAGCGGGTCGGGTCCGTCCGCGACCCGCCGCACCACCTCGGCGTACTCGAGCTGATCGAGGTCGGGATCGGCCAGCTCCTCCCAGGTGCGCGGCGCCGCCACGGTGGGTCGCAGCCGGCCCCGGAGTGAGTAGGGGGAGACAGTGGTCTTGGCGCCGTTGTTCTGGCTCCAGTCGATGAACACCTTGCCGGTCCGCAACGCGCGCTTCATCGTGGCTGTGACGGCGTCGGGATGATCGGCCTCCAGGGCCCGGGCGAGCTCGCGCGCGACATCGGTGGCTTGCTCGGAGGTGAGGCTGCCATCCAAGGGTGCGTACAGGTGGATGCCCTTGCTGCCGCTGGTCACCGGGACCGGGGCGTGACCGATGTCGGTCAGGATCTCCTGTGCCCAGCTGGCGACCTCGGCGCACTCGGCGAGGCTCACGCCCTCCCCGGGATCGAGGTCGAGGACGAGTCGATCGGGGTTGCACGGCTGCCCGTCGTCGCCGAACCGCCACTGGGGCACGTGGATCTCCAGGGCGGCGAGCTGTCCCAGCCAGGTCAGGGTCGCGAGGTCGTTGACGGCCGGGTAGTCGTTGTCGTGATCCCGGTGCGCGATCGTGAACCGGCTGACCCAGTCGGGGGTGCCCTTGGAGAGATCCTTGTTGAAGAAGACGGTCGGTGTGGACGTCGGGTCACCGACCCCGTCCGGCCAGCGCTTCCGGGTCGCCGGGCGATTCATCACGTGCGGCAAGATGGTCGCGGCGATCGCGGCGTAGTAGCCGATCACGTCCGCCTTGGTGGTCCCGGTGGTGGGATAGAGGATCTTGTCGAGGTTGGTCAGCTTGATCACGTGGCCATCGACGGTCACGCTCTGCTCGCTACCCGCGGAGGCCACGCCTCGACCCTAGATCAGGTGGGTGCGGCTCGGTCGTCACGACGGAGGGCATCCGGGCGAGGTCTGCGCCGGGTGTCCGGCATCGGGGAGTGGTCCGAGGGACTGGGTGCCGCGGTTGGTGCAGAGGAACCAGTACCCGTGGGGTGAGCGCCAGAGGAAGACCCCGGGGTGGGGGCTGGTGACGGTCCAGAGTCCGTGGGTCTTCGCGTTGTGCTCGGCGGCTGCCTTCGAGGGCGAGGATGTCGGCGATCCGCTCGGCCAGGAGCCGTCCCGGGGTGCGGCCCCCACCGGTCCCCGCACCACCCGCCTGACCTCTATCGAACATGTACCCGATTCTAGGGACCGGGTCTGACAGTCGACTCAGCTCGGAGCGCAGGCCGCTCGCACGTCCTCGACGATGACCTCGGCAGCATCGAGTGCGGCCGTGAGTTGGGCCGGGTGAGTCCCGAGCGCACCGAGGACGGCGTGACAGCGGCCGGCGAAATCCGGCGGCGCGATCTGAAGGCGACCCGCGCCGGCGATGGCACCCTTCTCGTTGATCAGCCAGTGCCCCGCCCGGCCATGCAACCCGTGCGCACACAGCAGCAAGGCGTGGGCGATCACCGCGGCGACGTACACGGTGTCGCCTCGGGCGGTGGCCTTGTGTGCACCGGCGAGCTCGAACGCCGGTTCCCACAAGCCCTCGATCAGGGCCGCCGTCAGTGCGGCCGGATAGTTCTGCGCCGCATCTCGGATGCCCGTCAGCTCACCGGTGCCGTCCGCGAGCACGAGGCCCAGGGCGACCTCGCCGACGTACGCGAAGTCCGGCACGCCGAGCTGGTGCCCGGGTTGGCGATGGTAGGAGAACCGTCCGGCCTGCGCGTCGCTCCAGGCGCGCTGCAACCGGTCGATGTCGCGGTAGATCCAGTCGACCCGAACACCGTTCACGGTCAGCCAGCCACCGCCGTCGACCCACGGGCCCCAGCCGCCCGGCTCGGTGATCTCGACCGCGTGGCCCGAGGACCCGCGAGCGAGCCGACGGAGCGCGGCCACGTCCAGGGGCGGCCGGTAGTAGAGGCCGAGGTCGTAGTCGGAGCCGGGCAGGTGGTCACCCCGGGCGCGACTGCCGCCGAGGAGCACGGCCTCGATGCCCTCGACGGTGGCCAACCGCGAGGACATCGCCGACAGGTCGAAGGGCGCAGCTCGCATCGCACGATGGTCGCAGGCGCGCGGATGGGGGGTCCGGGTGGGCAGACACGGCCTTTACGGTGTAGTCATGCGATCGATCTGGAAGGGCGCGATCAGCTTCGGGCTGGTCAACGTGCCGGTCAGGCTCTACAGCGCGACCGAGGACCACGACCTCAGCCTGCATCAGGTGCACGACGCCGACGGCGGCCGGATCCGCTACCAGCGGCGCTGCGAGGTCTGCGGCAAGGTCGTCGACTACGCCCACATCGACAAGGCGTACGACGACGGCAACACCACCGTCGTGCTGACCGAGGACGACCTGAAGTCCCTGCCGGAGGAGCGGAGCCGGGAGATCGAGGTGGTCGAGTTCGTCCCGTCGGCGCAGGTCGACCCGATCATGTTCGACCGCAGCTACTTCCTGGAGCCGGACAAGACCGCCGTGAAGGCGTACGCGCTGCTGCGCCGGGCGCTGGCCGATACGGACCGGACGGCGATCGTGCAGTTCTCGCTGCGGCAGAAGACGCGGCTCGGTGCACTCAGAGTCCGGGACAAGGTCTTGATGCTGCAGTCGCTGCTCTGGGACGACGAGATGCGCGAAGCCGACTTCCCGAGTCTGGACGAGAACGTCCGGGTGTCGGCGAAGGAGGCGGAGATGGCGTCCTCGCTGGTGGAGAACATGAGCGCGGACTTCACCCCGGAGAAGTTCTCCGACGACTACCAGGCGCAGCTGCGGGAGCTCATCGCCGCGAAGCTGGAACAGGGCGACGCGTTGGACACGGCCGCGACCTTCGGCGACGAGGACGCCGGCGAGCCCGAAGGCGGCCAGGTCGTCGACCTGATGGACGCGTTGCGCCGCAGCGTCGAGGAGAACCGGTCGAAACGAGGCGCCTCCGCCGCGAAGAAGGCTGCCTCCGCCCGCACGGCGCCGGCCAAGAAGGCACCCACCAAGAAGTCGGCTACCAAGAAGGCGGCGACCACGAAGAAGGCGGCGACCACGAAGAAGGCGGCGACCACGGAAGAAGTCCGCGTGAGGTGATCCGACCCGATGCCGGGTAGCTCGGCCAGCACCAGATCCATCGGGGGACCGGGGAGCGGACTTACGAGCTTCGCCGGGCCGGACCACCCCACAGCCTTCGAGACCGAAGGCCCCGAGGGTCGAACAAATCCAACTTACCCCTCGCAGCTCACCCGGGGAAGATCAACGGCAGCAGGAAAAGCATTGCCGTCGACCAGGTGACGTGGGTCAGAATCGGACCCAGCACACCGCCGCTGGCCCTGCGCTCCAGGCCGACAACGGTGCCGAGCAGGGCAGCGGCGAAGACGAGCACCGGGTTGCCGGACCCGACGGTCGCCAAGGTGTACAAGATCGTCGAGATGGTCACCGGATGACGGACTCCGATCCCGGCGAAGAGCGCGCCGCGGAAGAACAGCTCCTCCGCGATCCCGTTCATGATCGTGATGATCAAGACCACGGGCAGGATCCCGTACCGGGCGTAGCCGATCACGTCCTCGGTCAGACCGGTCAGGAACGGCACCTCACGGAAGATCAACGCTCCGAGCACGAACACCCCGGCCAGCACCAGTCCCACCGCGATCGGTGCGAGGATCGGCCGGCGGAGCATCCCGCGGAACTCGATGTGGCCCAGATGCAGGGGACCGGAGATCAGGCTGCCGAGCATCCAGGTGGCGGCGAGACCGATGGTCAGGGGATAGAACGCCCGCTCGCCCGGTGCGGTGGAGAAGGACAGCCCGAGCAGGGTCGCCCCCACGACGAGGGTGGCGGCGACCACGATGCGTCGGCGTCGGAACTCCGCGTCGGACTGTCGGTGGTCGCGATCGACGCGATCCACGAACACCGGCCGGACCACCTTCGCCGCGTGGTCGGTCCACCGGAACCTGGTCCGGGGACGATCCCCGACCGGCGGGTCGATCTCGGTCACGCGCGAGCCTCCCGGGCCTCCCGCGCCCGTTCCGCCTCTCGACCCAGCCGCGCCTTGCGTGCGGCCAGCGCCCGCCTCACCGCCTCGTCGTAGCTGAGCGGGTCACCCGGCACCACGTCGCGGATCGAGTCGTCGGAGACCACCACCTCGTTGCTCATCGAGTCGACCAGGTTGCGGGCCGTGGCGGTGTCGACATCGGTCACGAAGGACAACCAGTGCGACGACAGGCGCGGCGTCAGCAGCGGCACGATCAGGATCGGCAACGGCCGGCCGAAGTGGTTGCGAGCAACCAGCTGCATCATCTGCGCGTACGTGAGCACGTCCGGCCCGCCCACCTCGAAGACCCGGCCCCGGGCTTCGACCGGTTCGAGCACGCCCACCAGGTAGCGCACGACGTCGTCCAGGGCGATCGGCTGGGTCTTGGTCATCACCCACCGAGGGCCGACCATGGCCGGCAGGTGGTTGACCAGCTGCCGGGTCATCTCCCACGAGATGCCGCCGTCGCCGATCACGATGGCGGCTCTCAACACCGTCACCGGCACCCCGTCGGAGCCGAGCAGCTGCTCGACCTCGCGTCGCGACTTGAGGTGATCGGAGAGATCATCGTCCTCACTACCCAGGCCGCCGAGATAGATGATCCGCTCCAGGCCGGCCTCGGCAGCGGCGGCGCTGAACGCCCGAGCCGCATCGGCGTCGCGCTGGACGAAGTCGTCGTTCTCCAGCCCGTGCACCAGGTAGTAGGCCGCCTCGATGCCGTCGAGCGCCGCACGCAGCGACGTCGGGTCGGACACGTCGCCGTAGACGGCACGCCCCGGTCCCCCGTAGTCGTCGGGATGCCTGGTCATCGCCAGCACCTCGTGGCCGGCGTCGGCGAGGGCCTGGGCCAGGTGGGAGCCGACGAAGCCGGACGCGCCGGTCACCAGCACTCGGGTCATGGTTCTCCTCGGGATCAGCTCGCGGTGAGCTCGGCCATCCGGAGCACCATCGCTCCCAGGTGGTGGTTCTGTTGCAGCCAGCGTCGCTGATGCACCGCGCCGGTGCCACGGTCCAGCAGCGTCTCGAGCAGATCGGCGACCACGGCGGCGTCGTCGTTGTCGGCCAGGGCGTCGCCGACGTGCTGGACCAGATCCGCCAGCACCTGGCGAGCGGGCAACGGCGTGCCCTGCACGGGATCCAGCAGGTCACCGTCCAGCCCCGATCGACCGGCCCGCCAGGTGGCCAGACGCAGCACCGAGGTGTCGACCGACGGAGCCGCCGCACCGGACCGCCAGTCGCGGACGGCGGTGTCCACCAGCGCTCGGACGAGAGCTGCCACCAGCACGGCGTCGTCGCGGAACAGGCACACGTCGGCGATCCTCACCTCCACCGTGGGCAGGTGGTGGGAGAGCCGGGCGTCGAAGTAGATCATGCCGAGGTCCAGGGCGACACCGGTCCGCAACAGCCGGTCGACCATGAGCTGATAGTGCTCGGCCGAGCCGAACGGATCGGTGGGGCCGGCGGTGGGGAGCCGCGCCCAGGCCTGGGACCGGAAGCTCGCGTAGCCGCTGTCGACGCCTTGCCAGTGAGGGGAGTTGACGCTCAGCGCCAAGATCACCGGCAGCCAGACCCGGATCCGATCGAGGACGGCCACACCCTCCTCGGCCGAGTCCACCCCGACGTGCACGTGGCACCCGCAGGTCAGCTGCTCAGCCGTGGTCAGACCGTAGGTCTCCACCATCGCCCGATAGCGGGGGTGGACGGTCAGCTCGGGCACCACCTGCACGGGTGACGTGCCTGTGGCGACGATCAGGGCACCGGCCCGCTCGGCGGCGGCGGCCGCCTCGGACCGCCAGTGCCGCAGCTGCTCGGTCAGCTCGGTCAGCGTCAGGCACGGATCGGTGCCGATCTCGATCTGCTGCTGCTGGAGCTCGGCGTCCAAACCCTCAGCGCCGGCCAGCACCGAGCCGGCCAGCGCCACAGCGGCCCCGGTCTCCGGATCGACCAGCAGCAGCTCTTCCTCGACGCCGACGGTACGCAAGATCGCCGTTATCGGCCGAGTTCGGAATGACGCACCTTTACAACGTACAGGTGCCGTCGGTGCCGGTCAGAGCGCCTCGTACGCCTCCCGCGCCGACCGGACGGCCTCCTCCCGCTCGGACACCGTCTTCCGGGCCGCTCGGGCCTGACGGCGCGCCTCGGTCTCCGCCTGCTCGGCGTCGGTGACCTCGGCCCGCAGGGCCTCGACCCGATCCGCCAGCTCGTCCGCCCGAGCGGTCGCCGCCTCGGCGTCGTCGGCGGCCTCGCTCAAAGCCGCTTCGGCCGCGTTCAGCCGACTCTCGGCCTCGGCACGACGGCGCTCGGCCTCGTCGTCAGCAGCCTCGTCGTCAGCAGCCCCGTCGTCAGCAGCCGCCTCGGGTTCCGGCGCTGCTGTCGCGGCAGCCCCGGCGCCCGGCACCTCCGTCGTCGCCGGGTTCAGGGCGAACGGTCCGAAGCCTCCGTACGCCTGGGGCTGCGTCAGCGCTCCGCGGCGCACCTGATCGGCCACCTCGGGGTCGGCCAGCGCCGCCTGGAGGGTCTGGGTCACCTCCAGCCGGGCGGCTTCGGGGGCGTCGTAGCCGTGCTCGTGACCGAGCGCGGTGGCTCGTCGGGTGGCGGCGCTGAGAGCCTTGCCGCGCTCGGCGGACAGCCGTCGGAGGTCCGGGCCGGACAGCTGCTGCTGCGCCGCCCGCAGGGCCTCGCCCAGAGTGAGCAGCGCCGCCAGGTCCTCGGGGGCCTCACGGGCGTACAGGTTCACCAACCACGCGGAGCGGGTGGGGCGTCTCAGCGCACCGATCGCGGTGGCCAGCGGCCGGTTCTTGGCCGCGCGCGCCGCCGTCGCCAGTGCCGAGCGGTGCTCGATGAAGTCGTCGGGCGAGCCGGCGTACAGCTCGCCGACCGCCGACTCCAGGTCCACGACGGTCAGTGCGCGGCCGGGTCGAGCACCGGCACGGCGTCGGGTTCGACGAGGTCCGACTCGGGGAAGGTCAGCTCGATGTTGTCGATCAGTCGCGTGGTCCCGACCGTGGCGGCGACCAGCGCCAACGCGGGGCCCCGGAAGTCCGGTGACACGGCCGCCATCGTGGCGGGGTTGACGACCGTCACGTAGTCGAGCTCGATCTCGCCGGTGCTGACGGCTTTGGCCAGCACCCGCTCGGCCGCCGCGAGGGCTGCGACCGGCGTGGTCTCCAGCTCGGCGGCCTGCAGCGATGCGTTGAGGGTCAGGGCCGAGACGCGCTCGGCCGGGCTCAGGAAGCGGTTCCGGCTGGACATCGCCAGACCATCGGCCTCGCGGATGATCGGCGCTCCGACGATGCCGGCGTCCAGGTTGAGGTCGAGCACCATCCGCCGGATGCAGGCCAGCTGCTGGGCGTCCTTGCGGCCGAAGACCGCGATGTCGGGGCGGACGATGTTCAGCAGCTTCAGCACCACGGTCAGCACGCCGTCGAAGTGCCCGGGCCGGGCCGCTCCCTCCAGCACGGCTCCGAGGGCGCCGGCGTTGACGCTGATCTGCCGACCGGCCGGGTAGATCTCGGCGACGCTCGGGGTGAACACGAGGTCGACGCCGGCCGCCTCGGCCTTGGCCAGGTCGACCTCCAGCGTGCGGGGATACCGCGCGTAGTCCTCGTTCGGGCCGAACTGCAGGGGGTTCACGAAGATGCTCATGATCACCACGTCGGCCACGCCGCGCGCGAGCTTGACCAGCGACAGGTGGCCCTCGTGCAGTGCTCCCATGGTGGGCACGAACGCCACGTTGGGCGGAGTGATCCCGCCCGTCAGCTCGGCCCGTCGCAGCTCGAGCTCGGCGACGCCGGTCGCGACCCTCACGTCCAACCCCCGCGGAAGGTGTGCTCCTCCGCCGGAAAGGCACCGGTGCGCACGTCGTCGACGTAGCGGCCGACCGCCTCGCCCATCACCGCGTCCAGGTCGGCGTACTGCCGCACGAAACGGGGCAGCTTCCCGGTCCGCAGGCCCAGCATGTCCTGCCACACCAGGACCTGGGCGTCGCAGTCGGAACCGGCGCCGATCCCCACCGTCGGCACGTTGACCTCGGCCGTGATCCGCTTCGCCACCTCGACCGGCACCATCTCCAGCACGATCGCGAAGGCACCGGCTTCCGCCACCGCGTGGGCGTCGGCCAGCACCTCGTCGGCGGCGTCGCCGCGGCCCTGCACCCGATAGCCACCGAGGGCGTGCTCGCTCTGCGGGGTGAACCCGATGTGGCCCATCACCGGGATCCCGGCGGACACCAGCTTGCGGATCTGATCGACCACCCGGACCCCGCCTTCCAGCTTGACTGCGTGGCTGCCGGCCTCCTTCATGAAGCGGGTGGCGGTGGCCAGGGCCTGGTTCGGGCCCTCCTCGTAGGAGCCGAACGGCAGGTCGGCGACGACCAGGGCCCGTCGGGTGCTGCGGACCACCGCGCGCGCCAACGGGATCAGCTCGTCCACGGTGATCGGCAGGGTGGAGTCGTACCCGTACACCGTGTTGGCCGCGGAGTCACCGACCAACAGCGCCCAGACGCCCGCGCGCTCGAACAGCGCGGCGGTGTACGTGTCGTAGCTGGTCAACATCGCCCAGCGCTCGCCACGGTCCTTGGCCTGCTGGAGGTCGGGGATCCGGATCCGGCGCTGGGGGATCGTCTCCCGGTACGGTGCCGGGGTCTCGGTCATCGGTGCGGTGCACGCCCTCCGTCGGGGCCCGCCACGGATGCGGGCCGAAATGCCAACGACGAACTTAACGCATCCGCCTCTCGCGTGATTCCGTCACGGTCGCGGGTGATGGGCGTCATAGGCCCAGAAGCCGGGCTGGGTGGCGGCCACCACCACGACCAGCACCACGCAGAGCAGCCCACCACCGAGGGCGGCCCAGCTCTCCGCGGTCCAGGTGGCGGTCGTGCCGAGGACGAGGTCGCCGAGCCGCGGTCCACCCGCCACCACCACGATGAAGATGCCCTGCAGCCGGCCGCGCATGTCGTCGGGCGTGGCCGACTGGAGGATGGTCTGACGGAATACCGAGCTGACCGAGTCCGCGCCCCCCGCGAGGGCCAGGAACACCCCGGCCGCGACCAGCGGGACCCAGAGCACGGCCGACGGCTGGCTGGCGCCGATGGCGAGCAGCACCGTGCCGAATCCAGCCACCGCCAACCCGAAAGCGGCGATCGAGGCGACGATCACCCGGCCCTGGTGCACCACCCGGACCAGGCCACCCGAGAACAGGCCGGCGAGCACCGCACCCGCGGCGAACGCCGCACTGAGCACGCCGGTGGTGAAGGCGCCGCCGCCCAGGAAGAGGACACCGACGGCCGGGAACAGCACCCGGGGCATCGCGAGGATCATCGCGATCAGGTCGACCACGAAGGTCATCCGGACATTCGGCCGGGTGGCGAGATAGCGGAAGCCGTCGACCACCGCGGTGAGCCCGAGCCGCAACGGCTTCTGGTCCGGGCCGACCATCGGCGGCAGGTCCGGCAGCCGCCAGAGGGCCCACAGGGCGGCGGTGAACAGCACGGCGTCCACCGCGTACGCCGCCGCGAAGCCGGGTCCGGACACCAGGAAGGCGGCGAGCAGGGGCCCGACCGTGAGGGCGATGTTCCAGGCCACGGTCAGCAGCACGTTGGCCGCGGGCAGCAGACGAGGCTCGATGAGGCGCGGGATGATCGCCGTCCGGGCGGGGTTGTTGATGGCGAAACCGGCCGACTGGAGCGCCACCAGCCCGTACAGCAGCCCGACCGACTGCAGCCCGAGCAGGGCCTGGGCGACCAGGCCCAGGACCACGACCCACAACCCGAGGGCCGAGAACAAGGCGACGCGGCGACGGTCGTACGCGTCGACCAGCGCCCCGCCGTACAGGCCGAGCAGCACCAGCGGAACCAGGGCGAAGATGCCGAGCAGGCCGACCGAGAACGTGGAGCGGGTGATGTCGTAGATCTGCAGGCCGACCGCGACCACACTGAGCTGGGTACCGAGATTGGACAGCCCGAGCCCGGACCAGAGACGACGGAAGGCGGGACTGGCCCGCAGCGGGGTCAGGTCCAGCAGAACGGCCAGATCAGGCTCCCGCGACCGGCCTGGTGGTGACGATGTGCTCGATGATGGCGGTGGTGGACACCGACGGCGTCCGGGGGAGGTAGACGACCTCGCAGACGTCGGAGACCCAGTCGAACTTGCCGGTCCAGTCGTCGCCCATCACCAAGACGTCCGCGCCGTGGGACGTGATGTAGTCCCGCTTCAGGTCGAGGCTCTCCTCCACGAACACCTCGTCGACCACCTTCATGTTCGACACGAGCTCGACCCGCTCGTCCTGGGAGAAGACGGGGTTCCGGCCCTTCTTGGAGAAGTTGAGGGCATCCGAGGAGACGCCGACCACCAGCCGTTCGCCGAACTCGGCCGCCCGGTTGAGCACCCGGACGTGACCCACGTGCAACACGTCGAACGTCCCGAACGTGATCACGGTCTTCGCCATCGTGCGTTTCCTCCACCAGTTCCGCCGCCGGTGCCGGCCACCCGCTGCTCGGGTCACCTTATCCAGCCGGCGCCCGCCCGCTCGACATCCAGACGTGGTGTGGCCCACCTGACCGGCGGGAACAGGTGGGCCACGTTGGGGGAGCAGCGCGCAGCACTGCTCGATAGGGGACGAGCTAGCGGGTGATGTCCTCGCCGGCCTGCCGCACGTCCTCCGCGGCCTGCTTGGCCTTTCCGGACGCCTGATCGGCGACCCCCTCGCCCTGGAGGCGCTGGTTGTCGGTCGCGTCGCCGACCTTCTCCTTGGCCTGGCCCTTCAGCTCCTCGGCCTTGGCTTTCGCTTTGTCGAATCCACTCATGTCGAGAACCTCTCCTCCGGTCCGTCCGTTCTCACTACGATGCGTAGAAGAAGAAATGCGGACCATGGACTTCCCTAGCGTAGTCACAACAGTTTACATTGTAAATACCCGAGCGGCGGGCCGGGGTCCTCACACCGATCGTTGGTGCCTTCTCGCAGTCGGAGCGCACCCGGGGGCGCGACATCAGCCGAGCGCAAGGGAAGAGGAATGGACGATACCGAGGGTCCCGCCAGGACGGACGCACCCGAGGCCGTGGTCGCCACCACGCCTCCGGTCGTTCCGCGACGCCCACTGGATCAGATGCGGATCCTGCACGCGGCAGTCGGATTCATCGACACCAACGGTCTGGGCAAGCTGACGATGCGCCGCCTGGGTGCTCACCTGGGCGTTGAGGCGATGGCGCTCTACCGCTACGTGCCGGGTCGCGAGCAGCTGCTGGACGGTGTCGTCGAGGTCGTGATGGACGAGCTCTACGAGAACACCAGGGCCGGCGGGCTCTCGACCAGCTGGCAGGAGTACCTGCAGATGCAGGCCCACGCGGTCCGCACCCTCGCCCTCACCCATCCTCGGATCTTCCCGCTGGTGGCCACCCGACCACCGTCGGCACCGTGGCTGCGACCACCTCTGCGCAGCCTGCGGTGGGTGGAGTCGTTCCTCGAGGGACTGCGCGACTACGGGTTCGCCCCCCGGGTCAGTGTCGCGGTGTACCGCTCGTTCGCGACGTTCCTGCTCGGAGCCTTGCTGCTCGAGGCCGGGACGCTGGAGGACCTGACGATCACCGAGAAGGTGAATCTCGCGTTCATCGAGACCGACGACCTGGCGTCCTACCCGATCATCGCCGAGATGGCGAACGAGCTGAAGGACGGTGGCTTCGAGACCGAGTTCGAGGCTGCGCTGGAGGACCTGATCGAGCGGGTCGCGGTGATGCGGTCCTAGTCGGTCGGGAACACCGCTCGCAAGGCTCCCGGGACGACCTCGGCGGTCAGGCGGGTGAACTCGCCCTCCACGTCACCGTCCAGCTGGTAGGTCTCCGGCTTCTTGAGGACGACTTCCACCCGCTTCCCCTGGTGCAGCTCGAGGGCGTCGTCCTTGCGCTGCCGGCGGGTGATCATCCGGCCGATGATCTTGACCCAGTCCCGGAGCCGACGGGGAGAGGCGACCATCACGTCGAGCAGCCCGTCGTCGTACGCCGCACCCGGGATCAGGTCGATGTTCGGCGGGATCCCGCCCACGTTGCCGATCAGCACCATCATCGCCTTGTGGTGCCTGATCGGTCGGTCGTCGACCTTGACGCGCACCGACATCGGCAGCCGCCCGAGCGCCTTGCCGGCCGCGATGAAGTAGGCGGCGGTGCCGATCGACTTCTTCAGGTCACTGCTCACCTCGTCCATGATCATCGCGTCGAGCCCGGCCCCCGCCATCACCGCGAACTGCTGGGTCTTGCCGCCGTCGACGGTGATCTTGACCAGGTCGATGTCGCGCGGACTGCCGTTGGCGGCCACCTCGAGGGCGGGTTCCTCGGTGCGGGGAAGCCCGAGGTTGTAGTCGAGCAGGTTGGCTGTCCCGGCCGGGACGATGCCCAGCGGTGTGCCGGATCCGGACAGCGCCTCGGCCACCGCGCGCACCGTGCCGTCACCGCCGGCGACGATCACCCGGTCGACAGCGGCCTCCAGCGCCTCGGCGGTGCGGCCCTGACCGGGATCGTCCTCACTGGTCTCCAACCAGAGGACATCGCTCCAGCCGGCAGCGTCCAGCACGGTCGTCGCCCGCTCGCGGAACTCGGGACTGACCTTGACGGGGTTGAAGATCACGGCACAGCGACGCTGGTCAGGGGACACGTGCGCCAGTGTCGCAGACTGGTCGGCGTGGAGAATCCGTTCGCGCGCTTCGCCCTGACCGACCTCGTCGGACGGCAGACCCTGAAGTGGCAGGGACACCCGCCGGACGTGCTGCCGCTCTGGGTCGCCGAGATGGACACCGACCTGGCCGAGCCGGTCCGCGACGCCGTCATCGGCGCGGTCCGGCGGGGTGCGGTGGGCTACCCCTGGGGGCGGGCCTATCCGCAGGCTCTCGCGTCGTACGCCGCCGACTGCTGGGACTGGTCGCTGGACCCGGACACCGTGCGGCACACCGCCGACGTGATGACCGGGATGGCGCACGCGGTGCGCCTGGTCACCCCGCCCGACGGGGTGTTGGTGCTGACCGCACCGGTCTACCCGCCGTTCCTCGATCTGCCGGCGATCACCGGCCGGAGGGGGCGGCACGTCCGGCTGACCGACGCCGGGCGGCTCGACCTGGACGCGCTCGACACCGTCTTCGCCGCGATCCGCGCGGCGGGATCGGCACCCACCCTGGCGCTCTGCAACCCGCACAACCCCACCGGGGTGGCGCACACGCGAGCCGAGCTCACCCGACTCGCCGCGCTGGCCTCCGTCCACGGTGTGCGGGTCGTCGTCGACGAGATCCACGCCCCGCTGGTGTATCCGGGGGGATCCTTCACCCCGTACCTGACGATTCCCGGAGCGGAGCGGGCGTACGCGGTCCACTCGGCCTCGAAGGCGTTCAACCTGCCCGGACTGAAGGCGGCTCTGATCGTGCCCGGCACCGCCGTCGTCGACGAGATCACCTCCGGACTGCCCTCCACACTGGACCACAGCGCCAGCTCGATCGGGGTGCTGGCCCACGCGGTCGCGCTGACCGAGGGTCGCGACTGGCTCGCCGCGCACCTGGTCGGCTTGACCGAGAACCGAGCGCAGCTGGGAGCGTTGCTGGCCGCGCAGCTGCCGGCCGTCCGCTGGCAGCCGCCCGAGGCGACCTACCTCGCCTGGCTGGACTGCCGGTCGCTCGGTCTGGGCGACGACCCGGCCGCGGTGCTGCTGACGCGCGGGAGAGTCGCGGTGAACAGCGGGCCGGCCTTCGGCTCGGGCGGAGATGGGCACATCCGGCTCAACTTCGCCACCGCCCCGGAGGTTCTCGTCGAGGCGGTCGAACGCATCCGCCGCGCCGTGGGCCGCTGAACCACAGGCATGCGCGCTCCTGCCAAGACCCTCGCCGCCACGGGCAGCCTGGCCGTGGCCTCGGTGGTCGTGGCTGGGTATCGGCTCGGATTCGGGTCCCGGTCGCAGCTGTTCGGCACGTTCCCGTACGCCGGTTCGACCGCCGAGAAGGTCGTCGCCCTGACCTTCGACGACGGCCCGAACGAGCCATGGACCTCGATGATCTTGGACACGCTCGCGGACCGGGGTGTGCCGGCGACGTTCT
This sequence comes from Microlunatus sp., assembly GCA_036524985.1. GTDB lineage: Bacteria > Actinomycetota > Actinomycetes > Propionibacteriales > Propionibacteriaceae > Microlunatus. The sequence continues at coordinate 15,302 of DATDBH010000100.1, forward strand.
TCCAGGTCGCGCGGTGCGCCCAGCGTCATCCCGATATCACCCGGCGGGTCATCGACGAAGGTCACGTGCTCGGCAACCACGGCCTCACCCACGAGCTGAGCAGCTACCTCCGAGACGCCGACCAGCGGGCCGAGGTGACCCTGGGCCGGCTGGCGCTCGCGGAGATCGCCGGGGTGTCCCCCTCGCTGTATCGGCCACCCTGGCTGTGTCATTGGCCGTGGGTGCTGCGCGGCATCGCCGGCACCGGCTCGCAGGTCGTCTCCGGCACGTTCGTGCACCCCCTGGAGGTGTTCCAGCCGTCGGTCGACAGGCTCGTGGCCGGAGCCGTCCGCGCCGCGGCGCCGGGGGCGATGATCATCGTGCACGACGGCCGCGAGTCGCGTGGGGGCTTCCGGGGCCGAAGCGCCGCGGCGGTGGGGCCGATCATCGACCAGCTGCGGCGACACGGCTACGGCTTCACCACCGTCGACCGACTGCTCGGGGTCGACGCCTATGCCTGAGGGTCGTGCCGGTCCGCGTCGACTGCTGCCGGACCGACGGCTCGCGCCGCTGCTGGTGGCCCTGATGGCCGGGCTGCTGCTCTCCGAGCTCGACCAGTCGATGGTGGCGGCAGCTCTGCCGTCGATGGTCGACGAGCTGGACGGCGTCGACAACCTGATGTGGGTGAACACCGCCTACCTGCTGGCGGCCACCGGGGTGCTGCCGCTCTACGGCGCCCTCGGCGACCGGTTCGGTCGTCGACCGGTGATCCTGGTCGCCCTCGGGCTGATCATGATCGGCTCGGTGGTGGGTGCGCTGGCCGCGTCGATGTCGGCGCTGATCATGGCTCGCGTGACCCAGGGACTCGGGGCAGGCGGGATGCTCGTGCTGGTGCAGGCGGCGGTCGCCGACGTGCTGCCGGTGCGGGATCGGGCGCCGGTGATGAGCCTGATCGGCGCGGTGTTCGGCGCCGCCGCCATCGGCGGACCGCTGCTCGGCGGCTGGTTGGCCGAGGGCCCCGGCTGGCGCTGGACGTTCTGGATCAACCTCCCCGTGGGTGGGCTCGCCCTGATCGCGGGGTGGTGGTTGTTGCCCGGACGGCCCGACGGCGCGCCGATCCGACGATGGCGCGCGGTCGACCTGCTGCCGGTCGGGCTGTTCCGGACGCGGGCGTTCGCCCTGGTGGCCCTGGCCGGGCTGGTACTGGGAGCCGCGCTGTTCGGGGTGGTCGGCTATCTGCCGACCTATCTCCAGCTCGGCCTCGGCCTCGGCCCGGTGACCGCGGGGCTGTGGATGCTGACGCTGGCGGGAGGGCTCGCGATCGGCACCGTGATCTCGGCGCAGGTGGTCGCGCGCACCGGGGTGCACCGCCCGTTCCCGATCGTCGGCGCCGGCATCGCGGCGGGTGCGCTCGGTGGGCTGGCGCTGCTGGGTGCCGAGCCCGACCTGGCATGGGTCGGTATCGGTTTGGCCCTGCTGGGCCTGGGTATCGGCTGTGCCTGGGAGGTCTTGGTGATCATGGTGCAGAACGCGGTGGACGGCAGCCGGGTGGGCGCGGCGACGGCCATGAACGGCTTCACCCGGGAGATCGGTGTGCTGGTGGGGTCGGCCTACGCCGGCGGCATGATCACCACCCGGCTGAGTGGCGGCGGGTCCGCTGGCACCGCCTTCAGCCCGGTGTTCGCTGCGTTGGCGGCCGTTGCCGTGGCCGGCGGGCTCGTGCTGCTGGCCGTACCCCGGTGTGCATTGTCCACCGCGCGACCGCCGGCGGCGCGTGAGCTGGTGGACCGATGAGGTTCTCGGTGGTCGTGCCGGCGTACAACGAGGCCGCCGCACTGCCGGCGGCGCTGGCGTCGCTGCGCCGGCAGGACCTCGACGACGACGCCTTCGAGATCATCGTGGCGGACAACGGCAGCGACGACGACACGGCGGCGATCGCGCGGTCGTACGGCGCTCGGGTCGTGGCGGAGCCTCGCCGCGGGGTCTGCGACGCACGGCAGGCCGGGGTCGACGCGGCCGTCGGAGAGTTCGTCGTGTCGACCGATGCCGACACCACCCACCCGGGCGACTGGCTGCGACGGATCGACGACGTGCTGCTGTCGCGGCCGGATGCGGTGGCGACCGCCGGGCCGTGTCGCTACACCGATCCTCCGTGGTGGGGGCGGGTGTTCCCCGGGGTCGGCTTCGCCCTGGTCGGCGCGGCGGCCCGGCTCCGCGGTCGGCCCTCCTACCTGACGGCCACGAACGTGGCCTTCCACCGGCAGGGCTTTCCCGGCTACGACACCCGGCTCACCCAGGGTGGGGACGAGGTCGACCTGCTCCGTCGGCTGGTGTCGCTGGGACCGGTGATCTGGGACGCGGGAAATGTGGTCAGCACCTCTCCCCGGCGCTTCCGGCTCGGCTTCCTGCACACGCTCGTCATCTCGTACGGCTACTACTACGGGCTGTCGAGCGTGGTGAACCGGATCGCTCGGCGACGGGTGATCGGCGTGGCGCCAGCGGTGCGGTCCGCCGCCGCGGAACCGGTCGGGTGAGACCGGTCTCACCGAACAGCTTCCCTTCCGCCGCGGCCCCCGATCCCTACCGGCGGCGCGAGTATCTGCTCGCCCGCGCAGGTGTCCGGCAGGCCATCCGGAGCTGAGGTCCTCCGAGCCGGATCTGGGCTGTCCGAGCCCGGCCATAGGGTGAGGTCATTGGCCGTGGAGGGATGAGGAGTCCGATCATGACCGTCACCGTGCACACGACCTTCGTCCACCCGCTCACCGAGCATGGGGGCGAGGTGTCGCTGCTCGGGGGCAAGGGCGAGGCCCTGGTCCGGCTCACCGAGGCCGGCTTCAACGTCCCGGACGGCTTCTGCCTGACCACCGAGGCATACGCCGCGTTCGTGGCGGCCAACGGTCTCGGTCCGGTCATCACCCAGCTGACCCGACGGCTCGACCCGCACGACAGCGCCGCCGCCGAGCGGGTCTCGGGCATCATCACCACCGGCTTCGAGGCCGGCGACGTGCCCTCCAGCGTGGTCAACCAGATCCGTGCGGGATACGCGACGCTCGGCTACGGCCGCGTCGCCGTCCGGTCCTCGGCGACCGCGGAGGACCTTCCCACCGGCTCCTCCGCCGGACAGCAGGACAGCTTCCTGGACATCGGGGACACCGCGTCCCTGCTGGACGCGGTCCGTCGCTGCTGGGCGTCGGCCTGGTCGGCGAGGGCGCTGGTCTACCGGACCAGGCAGGGCGTCGCCGCCGTCGCCGACGTCGCGGTCGCGGTCGTCGTGCAGCGGATGGTCAACGCCCAGGCGTCGGGCGTGATGTTCACCGTCGACCCCGTGACCGGGCTCGACAGCGCGATCACGATCAACTCGGCCTGGGGCCTGGGTGAGGCGGTGGTGGGCGGCGACGTCACCCCCGACACGGTCGTGATCGATCGACGCACCGGTCGGGTGACCAAGCAACGCACCGGGAACAAGACCGTGATGACCGTTCGGTCGACCGGCGGCACGGCACTCACGCCGGTGCCGGAGAAGTTGCGGCACCGACCGAGCCTGCCCAAGGCGCAGGCCCTCCGGCTGGCCCGTCTGGGTCGGCGGATCGAGGCACTCTTCCAACAGCCGATGGACATCGAGTGGTGCCGGACCGACACCGAGCTGTTCATCCTGCAGGCCCGGCCGGTGACCACCGGGCGCCGGGCCGATCCGTGGAACGACAGCTACCGGGGCGATTTCCTGTGGACCAACACCAACGTCGGCGAGGCCATCCCCGACGTGATGACTCCGGCCACCTGGTCGATGGTCCAGGTCTTCCTCAACGACGCGATGGCCACCGCGTCCATCCCGCCGTACGTGGGGTACGGCCGGATCGGCGGTCACATCTACCTGAATGTCAGCGTGATGAAGACCCTGAGCGGGATCGTCGGGGTCAACGAGCGCAACTTCCGCGCCCTGACCGAAGAGGTCTTCGGTCACCTGCCCGACGACGTGGAGATCCCACCCGTGCCGGCGAGCTGGGCGAAGGTGATGCGGTCGGTGGTCCCGGTCGCGTTGCACGTGCTCTCGGAGGCGCAACGCGATGTGCGCAAGCTCGACGGCTATCTGGCCGCTCACCCCACCCTCTGCGTCCGACGGCGGCGGGAGATCGCCGAGGTCGACGATGCGGAGGCTCTCACCACCCTGTGGACCTCGACCCTGGAGCCGGAGTTCCACCGGGTCAGCAAGATGCTGTCCGCGGCCACCCGCAGCAGCGGGGCGTCCTTCGTCACCACCCGCAGACGGCTGCAGGAGATGGTGGGTCCGGCCGGCGCCAACGCGGTCACCGCCGACCTGGGCAGCGGCGCCGATCAGCTGGCCAGCCTGGACCTGCTCAAGGGTCTCGACCAGCTCGACTCCGGCGCGATCGATGAGGACACCTTCAACCAGCGGTACGGTCACCGCGGACCGCACGAGTTCGAGATCTCCCTGCCCCGCTCGGGCGAGGACCCGATCTGGTTGGCCAGCCAGCGAGCGCAACGCAGCCCGGCGGTCGCCGCGGAGCTCGCGGTGAAGCGACAGAAGCAGGCCCAGATCCGCGAGCTGGCCTGGATCAGGCTCGGGCATCGGTTCCCGCTGCAGGCCTGGGTGCTGCGCCGTCAGGTCGAGCAGTGGGGCCGGATCGCCCGGAATCGCGAGCTCGCGCGCAGCGAGGTGATCCGCTACTTCTGGGTGCTGCGGGCTTTCGTGCTCCGGGCGGGTGAGCTGACCGGCCTGGGCGACGACATCTTCTTCCTGGACCTGACCGAGATCCTGGAGGCTCTCGCAGGCGACGTGCTCGACGCCGACGAGATCGCGCTCCGGCGGCGTGTGCACGCCGGCTACGCCGACCTGCCGCCGCTGCCCGGACTGATCCGCGGCCGGTTCGACCCCGCCGCTTGGGCGCTGGACCCCGATGACCGTGTCGATCCGCGCTCCGCGACCCCGAGCACTCTGGTGGCGGAGGCCGGAGCCGACCACATCACAGCGACAGTGACCGGGTTCCCGGGTTCGGCCGGGGTGGTGGAGGGCACCGCGCGAGTCATCCTGGTCGCCTCCGACGGAGCCCGGCTGCGGCCCGGCGAGGTGCTGGTCACCAACGTCACCAACGTGGGCTGGACGCCGCTGTTCCCACGAGCCGCAGCGGTGGTCACCGATGTCGGAGCGCCCCTGTCCCACGCGGCGATCGTGGCCCGCGAACTCGGCATCCCGGCGGTGGTCGGCTGCGGCACGGCGACCGCCGTGATCCGCGACGGCGACCGCGTCCGGGTGGACGGCTCGGCCGGCCAGGTCCAGGTGCTACGACCCTGACCGATCCGTCCCACCCCGATCGTCTGCGCCCCGATCGGTCCCGCACCGATGCCCGCCGGCGACTGGCCGGAGCGGTCGAGGACGTCGCGCCGACGATCCTCGGCGCGACGTTGACCCACGACGGCGTGACCGTCCGGATCACCGAGGTGGAGGCGTACGCGGGCGAGCGTGATCCGGCTTCGCACGCCTTCCGTGGCCGGACTGCCCGGACCGAGGTCATGTTCGGACCGCCCGGTCATCTCTACGTCTACTTCTCCTACGGCATGCACCACGCCGCCAACGTCGTCTGCGGGCCGGACGGGACCGCGTCCGGAGTGCTGATCCGGGCCGGTGAGGTGGTCGATGGTCGTGATCGGGCGCGGGCGCGGCGCGGCGAACGGGTCCGCGACCGGGATCTGGCCCGCGGGCCCGGTCGGCTGGCACAGGCCCTCGGCCTGACCCTCGCCGACGGTGGTGCGGACCTGTTCGGCCGGGGGGCCGTACGGCTGGTGCTGGACGCGTACCCGGTCGACCAGGTCGCGACGGGTCCTCGGGTGGGGGTCAGCGTGGCGGCCGAGGTGCCGTGGCGGTTCTGGGTGCAGAGCGACCGGTTCGTCTCCGACTACCAGCGGAGTCCACGCGCGCCGGCCTCCCGCCGCGGCTGACCTTCCCGGAATGGTCGCCCGCCCCGGATTCGGGTCAGGGGGCGGGTGCGGAGGAGGTCGCGTCCGCGGTCGGCGTCGGCGAGGACGCCAGGCGCTCGGCCGCCGCCCGCCAGTGGGACTGGCTGGCCAGAGCGATCCCGGCCGCGACGGCGGCACCGGTGGCGGCGCCGACGAAGGCGGCGGTCAGTCCCCACCCGTCGATGACGAAGCCGGCGATGGCCGTACCGGCCGCTCCGCCGGTGGTGGTTGCCGCCGACAGGAAGGCCTGGGCCTCGTTCAGCCGGTGCGCCGGGGAGAGGTGGTCCAGCAGGGACTGCTGCATGATCAGCGTCGGAGCGATCGTGCACCCGGTCAGGAACAGGAGCGGGAACATCAGCCACAGCGGTGAGGTCGGGAACCAGACCAGGGCCGCCATCGCGGCGAGGAAGACGGCGAAGAGGGCGAGCAGGACCGCCACGGCCCGCCGCTCGTCGATCCTCCAGTGGCGAGTCCCGAACGCCAGCCCGCCGATGGTGCTGCCGCCGGCGATCGCGGCGAACAGCAGGCCCACCTTGTCGGTGCTGCCCAGCCGTTCGCCGGCGGTGGCCGCCATCGAGGTGTCGAGCTGACCGAAGCCGATGCTCAGGGCGAGCATCACGGCCAGCACGGCGGCGACCCCCGGCGCGGTGACCGCGGATCGATGTCCCTTGAGCTGCGGGTGGGGCTCACCCAGCCCGGCCGATCCCGGTCGCCACCGCCGGGCCGCGTCGGTGCGGCAGTAGGCCACGCCGCCGCCGGCCATGAAGCCCGCGGTGACCAGCAGCGGGGCCACCGGCGGAGTGAGGGCCAGCAGCACCGACAGCAGCAGCGGTCCGCCGACGAAGAGGAGCTCCACCGAGGTGGCGTCCAAGGCGAACGCGACCCGGCGAGCGGCCGGATCGGGAAGGATGATCCGGTAGGCCGAGCGAATGGCCGGACTGATCGGCGGATAGCTCAAGCCGGCGGCCGTCGAGCACGCCAACAGCACGGCCGTCGGCGCCCCGGAGACGGTGCAGACCGCCAGCGCCGCCAACAGACCGGCACTGCCGAGCGACGTCGGGAGCAGCACCGGGACCTGGCCGAACCTGTCCATCAGCCGCCCCCACAGCGGGGTGCCCGCGGCCGACCCCAGGGCGTACGCGCCGGTGACCAGACCGGCGATCGCGTAGGCCCCCCGGTCGTGCTCGATCAGCAGCAGGATGCCCAGCGGTGCCATGGAGATCGGCAGTCGGGCGATGAACGCCGCGAGGAACGGCCGCCCGGCGGGACCGTGGCGCAGCAGGCGCAGGTAGGCACCGAGCCCGTCCCCCAGGTGGGGCCCGGTCGTCGTCTCCTCGCCCCGCTGCACCCGCCGAGGCTAGTCGCCACGACCCACTAGCCGCTGGCGGAACCGGCCCGATCGCCCTGCTCCAACGGCTTCAGGGACCCGAGGATCGAGGGCAGGAACTCCGCGACGGTGGGGTGGATCGGCAGCACGTCGCGCAGGGTCGGATAGCTGATGCCGGCCTGGATGGCCAGACCGACGATCTGCACCACGTCATCGGCCTGCAGCCCGAGGATGGTGGCGCCCAGGATCTCCTCGGTGTCGCCGTCGACCAGCACCCGCATCAGTCCGGCGGTCTCGCCCTCGAGCTGAGCGCGGCTGACCCTCGCCATCGGCACCTCGGCGACGAGCACGGAGCGGCCCGACGCCTGCGCTTCGGCGATTCCCATCCCGACCCGGCCCAGTGGCGGATCGGTGAACATGGCGTACGTGGTCACCCGTTCGGTGACCGTACGCGACGGACTCAGCAGGATCTGGCTGTCCTGGTACGCGGTGTGGGTGAACGCGCCGTGACCGTTGACGTCGCCGAGCGCCCAGACCCCCGGCAGCGAGGTCTCGAACCGCGGCCCGATCGTGACGAACCCCCGCTCATCGGTCTCCAGGCCGTGTTCGGGACCCAGCAGGTCGAGGTTGGAGTGCCGGCCCGCAGCCACCAGCAGGTGCGAACCGGTCACCGCCTCGCTCCCGTCGGCCAGCTCGACGCGGATGCCGTCGTCCGAGGGGCCTACCCGCTGCGGGCGGGTGTTGCGGATCGCCACACCCTCGCCGGTCAGGATCTCGGTCAGGGCCTCGACCACGTCGGTGTCCTCGCGGGCGGCGATGCCGCCACCGGCGAGGATCGTGACCGCCGCGCCGAACCTGCGGAACATCTGGCCGAACTCCAGCCCGATGTAGCCACCGCCGACCACGATCAGGTGACTCGGCAGCTCCCTCAGCTGCAGCAGCTCGACCTCGGTCAGGTGCTCGACGGCGTCCAGGCCCTCGATCGACGGCACGGCCGCCCGCCCGCCGACGTCGAGGTAGACCTTGCCGGTGTGATGGGTCTCGCCATCGACGGTGACCCGGTGCGCGCGGCCCTGCGGATCACCGACCAGGGTCGCGGTGCCGCTGACCAGCTCGAGTCCCTCCACGCCGACGAGCCAGTCACGCAGGCCCGTCCGCATCCCTTCGATCAGGGTGTGCACCCGCTGGATCGCGACCGGGAAGTCGACGACCACCTCACCGGTCTGCACCCCGTAGTCGGCCCCCCGCCGAGCCTGGTGGGCGATGACGCCACTCGCGCGCAGCGCCTTGGTCGGTCGGCAGCCGTGGTTCAGGCAGGTGCCCCCCACCTGTTCCATCTCGACCAGCAGGACGCGTCGGCCGTCCCCGGCGAGGGCGGCGGCCACCCCCGGTCCTGCCTGGCCGGCCCCGATGACGATGGCGTCGTACTCACTCATTACTGCTCCCGGGGATAGGAATTCGAGACCTCCAAGGGCTCCCAACGTAGCCCTGTGACGAACATCTCTCGATTTGAGTCCTTCCGGTGACCTGTGTTTCCCTTACTCGTCTTTGGTAACGAATTGATCTCGGAGGATTCACCGTGCGCGTACGACCACGTCGGGCTGTGCCGGCGCCGATCGCCGTGCGCGTGGCTCGGATGGCCGGTCCGGCGGTTGCCGTCGGCGCGCTGATCACCACGGTCGCCGTCACCGCCTGGCCCGCCGGGTCCCTGCAGGCCGTACCGCTCGATTCGTCCGCCTCGGTGCTGCCATCGGCGGCGCCGTCGTCCGCGACGGAGGCCGCTCGGACGAGCAAGGCCGAGCGTGGCACCCGCAGTGAGACCCGTCCGGCGTTGACCGCGGCTGACGAGAAGGCCGCGATGGTCGCGTCGGCGCAGCAGGAGGCCGCCGAGGACCAGGCCGCGGAGGCGAAGGCCGCGAAGAAGAAGGCGGCCAAGGAGGCGGCCGCCGAGCTCGCCGACAGTGTGATCGGCTCCCGCTACACGACGGCCGTCGTGAAGCTGCGGAAGACGCCCAGCAAGGACGCCAAGTCCGTCGACATCGTCGACGAGGCGAAGAAGCTCAAGGTCACCGAGACCGTCCGCAAGGGCTACCGGCTCGTGGTGGTGGACGGCAAGGGTCGCTGGATCACCGACGAGTACCTGAGCAAGAAGAAGCCGTCCGGGGACTCCGCGGGGATCTCGAACGCCTCGTGCGGCAAGAGCAGCGGCATCGAGTCGGGCCTGGTCTCCAACGGTGTCAAGGTCTATCGCGCCATGTGCGCCGCGTTCCCGCAGGTGACCTCGTACGGCGGGCGCCGGGGCAGCAACGACCTCCACGGCAGCGGTCAGGCCGTCGACGCGATGATCTCCGACTCGGCCGCCGGCTGGCGGTTGGCCAACTGGCTGCGGGCCAACGCCGGGAAGCTGGGGGTCAGCGAGATCATCTACGCGCAGAAGATCTGGACCGTCCAGCGCTCCGGCGAGGGCTGGCGAGGGATGTCCGACCGGGGGTCGTCCACGGCCAACCACTACGACCACGTGCACGTCTCCGTCTACTGACCGACGCCGCTAGCACCTCAACCCGGCAACGGCAAGCGACGCGCCCTTGTGAAGGCCGAGAGGCCCACCTAGTGTGCTTCTATGGCGGACGCGTACCAGGTGGTCCTCGGCATGATCGCCGTGTCGATCATCGTGCTCGTCCCCATCGGTTTCGTGGTCGCGTACGACGCTCTGGCGGGTCGCTGGGACGAGCAGCTGAAGGCGTTCAAGGGACGGCTGAGTGAGGGTGCCGAGCGCCGCCACAACCTCCGGGCGCTCCGCCGGCAGCAGGGTGCCCCGCTCGAGCGCCTGGTCACCGATCTCCGGCGACTCCGGCTCGCGGTGAGCACGGACGAACACCGTTCGGCCGCACACCAGCTCGGCAATCGCCTCGCCTACGACCAGGTCCTGATGGAGGTCTGCTCGATGCTCGACATCGAGCACGAGCTGGACACCGAGCTGACCGGACTGGACCGCGACATCGAGCGGCTCCGGGTCGAGGCGGACCTCGAGCGGGCGGGCGTGACGCTGACCGACCGCCGCTACGGCCAGGCCGCCTGAAGGAGCTCGTCCGTACGCGACTCTCCGGCGGCATCCGGCCGTTCGCCCTCGCGTTCCCTCCGCCGATCAGCTTCGCTCCGTACCGCCTGTGGCGGAGATCTCGTTGCCGGAATAGATCCAGCAGGGGTGCGGTTACTATCATTGATTCGAAACCGAAGGTTTCGAAAAAGAAGTAGTTCTCCCACCTGAAGGAATGATTCACATGTCGTTCGTGTCCTCGCTCCGCTCGCGCAGCAAGGTCCGTCGCAACCGCCGGGCCCTCGAGCGGGCCATCGCCGATGCACCGACCCCGTCGATGCGGGACGAGATCCTGATGGCCGCGCAGCGGTCCGGTATCAGCCCGCACTTCTGAGTCGAACCGGCTCACCGAGCCGGCGCATCACGCACCACTGAGCTCCCGTCAACGACGATGGGGGCTCTTGTCGTCTCTGGACGCGCGTCCGGTCCGCGTCCGGGACGATCAGTCCAGCGGAGCCGTGCCTGACACCAGCAGGTCGGCCCGGTCTCGGGTGGACTCGATCAGCCGGGCATTGACGCCGTCGACCTCGGTGGCCCACGCGGCCGCTGCCTCCGGCGTGCGGCCGTGCTCCGTGTGGCGATCCACCAGGCGCAGCAGCCGTTCCGCGGCGGGTGTCACGCAGAACCATGATTCGGCGAGCAGCGCCGTGACCTGGTCCCACGGCTCGGCGTCGACCAGCAGGTAGTTGCCCTCCACCACGACCAGGGCCGTGTCCGACGGGATCGCGATCTCACCGGCCACCGGCTCGTCGACCGCGCGGTGGAAGCTCGGCGCGTACACGGGGTGGTCCGTCTCGTCCCGCAACCGCCTGAGCAGTCCCACGAAACCCCAACCGTCGAAGGTGTCCACGGCCCCCTTGCGATCACGCAGACCGAGTCTGTCGAGCGTCGCGTTCGCCAGGTGGAAGCCGTCCATCGGCAGGTGCACGGCAGTGCCGGCGCCGGCTTCGGCGTTCACCCGCTCGACGAGGCTCACGGCCAGGGTCGTCTTGCCGGCGCCGGGGCTCCCGGTGAGACCCAACAGGGCCCGTGTCCCGGGGCGGATCAGCTGTTGCGCTCGGGCGGTCAGCTGATCCAGACCGGTCAGCACCGAGCTCATCGACGGCCGAGGCGACGCTCGCCGTTCGCTCCGACCTGGTACTCGAGTCCGTAGTGACCGTAGATCGCAGGCTCGCCGGCGGCTTCCAGCTCGCCGTCGGTGCCGATCGAGGGGGCCTCCTTGGCCGTCTTCTTGTCGGTCATCACCCGGACGCTCTGCGGGGAGACCCGGGCGCCCTCGAGCGGCACGAAGACCAGCCGGCCACCACCCGGCAGACCCACCTTCACGGTCGCGAAGGTCGGCACTTCGGTGGCGGTGTCGAAGTAGACGGCTTCCAGCTTGCCGATCTTGCCGCCGTCCTTGTCGACCACGGGGAGCCCACGCCAGTCGCGGATGTCATCGACGTCGAACATTGCCCACTCACTTCCTGTCCACCGGCGCTGAGGTCCAGCGCTGCCGTGCGGTCAGTCAAGCAGATGCGGAGATCGCCGCCGCTACCGACGGGAGCAGGACGATCACGCCGACGACGAGACCTCCGAGATTGGCCACCAGGAAGAGCGTCTCCCAGAGGAAGGCGGGCACCCGGGTCAGGCGGGTGAGCTGGTCGACGTCCGAGCCGCGGGCCCGCCCACGACGTCGCTGGCGCATCAGCTCCAGCACCGGCTTCGGCGCTGCCAGCAGCAGCACCCAGGTCAGCAGGCAGGCGAGCAGCGACACCGTGGTGCCGGCGAGATACCAGCTGGCCAGTGCCGCCCCGGCGCCGCAGACGAGCAGGACCAGCAGCCCGTACGCGTTCCTGATCTGCAGCAGCATCAACGACAGCCAGCCGACGGCAAGCCAGAGCAGCGCGAGACTGTGGCCGGCCGCGAGCAGCAGGGCGGCACCGAGTCCGGCGACCGCGGGAGCGAGGTAGCCGGCGGCCAGCATGGCGACCATGCCCGGACCGGTCGGTCGGCCCCGGGAGAGCGTGAGCCCGGAGGTGTCGGCGTGCAGCCGGATGCCGATCAGCCGCCGGCCGGTGAGGACGGCGAGGAGTGCGTGACCGCCTTCGTGGCTGATGGTCACCACGTGCCGGGTGAGCGACCAGGCCCGGGGGATCAGCACCAAGGCCAGGGCCACCAGGGCGACGGCCACCACCACCGCCGGCTCCGGAGCCGGCTGGGTCGCGGTCGCCCGCTCCCAGATCTGACTCAGGACCTCACGCACATGCTGCCCAACGCGGGCCGACGCGCTCGCGTTCCCGCCCGAGTTCACACCCCGGTGGTCCAGAGCAGCTCCCGGGCTCCGCCCAGTCGGTCGGCGAACGCCACGGCCTGTTGGTCGGTCAGGCTGCTGACGAAGTCGGCGATGCCGCGCCCGCGGCCCATCCGCGCCAGGGCCGACGAGGACAGAGCGCCCGCGAACCAGTCGGGATGCCGACCGGCGACCCGCTCATACCCCTCGGTCGCGATCCGCACCAGGTCGATCAGCCGGCGCGGCGCTCGGGGGGCGTCGAGCCGATCGGACAACCAGTCGTCGAACCCGGTCACCAGCGCCTCGATGGTGCGGGTCTGGCCGCGCTGGTACATGGCCAGGTCGGGTCGGTCGAGGATGAAGTACTGGTGGACGAACTTGAGCACCGACACCTCGTGCCAGGAATCGGGCGCCAGGGTCACGTACGCCGCGCGCACCGGCGGGTCACGCAGCAGGACGACGGAGGTGATGAAGTGGTCGATCCACCGGGAGATGAACCCGGAGATGGCCCGGTCGGCCATCATCGACCCGTCGTACGGCGCCGCGAGCACCCCGTCGACGAACTCGTCGCCGATGATCGTCACCGCGTCGGCGAAGGTCTCCTCGTCGAACATCCAGCCGTCCTTGTCGATCAATCGCCGCCGCAGCTGTTCCAGCCCCGCACCGGGCCAGCGACCCATCAGCGCGAGCTCTGAGTCACTCATCGCCGCCAGGGCTCGACGCTCGCCCACCCAGGAGCGGAACTCGCCGGAGACGGGAGAGAACTGCAGCACGCCGGAGCGGTGGAAGTCCTCCACGTCGTGCAGCGAGTACGCGATGTCGTCCGCGAGATCCATGATCGAGCACTCCAGCGTCTGACGGCCCGGTGGCAGCTCCGGGAACGCCGCCAGGGCGTCCAGCATCTCGTCCAGGTCCAGGGTGTAGGCGGAGAACTTGCCCGAGCCCGGACCGGTCAGACCGAAGCCCGCGCCACGTGGTGGCTCGGACCACTCCGACGGATGGGGATCGGGGACCACGAACCGGCCCCAGGGATACTTCAGCACCCCCGCCCGACTGGCCGCGGTGAGGTTGAGGCCCTCGTCGCCGGGGCCGTGCACCTCGAGTTCGGTCAGGATGCGGAACGTCTGCGCGTTGCCCTCGAATCCGTCGGCCAGCCCGAACCGCTCTCTCAGCAGCTGGTCCAGCACCCGCTCACCCAGGTGGCCGAACGGCGGGTGCCCGAGATCGTGCGCGTTCGCGGCCGCCTGGACCACGACGTGGTCCAGACCGCCCAACTCCCGCAGCAGGTCCAGGTCGGAAGTCCGCAGCAGCCGGACCGCGACCGCGCGAGCCACCGCGGTGACCTTGATCGAGTGGGTGAGGCGGTTGTGCACCACGCCGCCGGTGGCCCCGGCCGGGATCACCTGCGTCACCTCGGCGAGGCGGGAGAACGACTGGGCGAACCGGATCCGTTCCAGGTCCGTCCGGAACTCCGACTCGCCGCCGGCGTACGGTGTCCCGGCCTCGGGCTGCGCCCGCTGCAACCGTGCGTCCATGGTCAGCACCCTAGGGGGGTCGGTTGCAGTGTCCTCGCTAGTGTCGGGGCCATGAGCGCACCTGTCGACGCCACCACGACCGCTGCCTGGGGCACGCTGACCGAGCTGAAGGCCGGGTTGGAGCCCGATCTGCGCGGCTGGTTCGCCGCCGACCCGGCCCGGGCGGAGGCCTTCACCCTCACCGCCGGCGACCTGCACGTCGACCTCTCCAAGAACCTCGTCGACGACGCGGTGCTGACCGCCCTGGTCGAGCTGGCCGAGCAGGTCGGGTTGGCCGAGCGTCGAGACGCCATGTTCGCGGGCGAGAAGATCAACGTGACCGAGGGTCGCGCCGTGCTGCACACCGCGCTGCGTGACCCGGAAGGCGCCGAGGTCGTGGTGGACGGCACCAACGTGGTGCCCGAGGTCCACGAGGTGCTGGAGAAGGTCTACGGCTTCGCCGACCGGGTGCGCAGCGGGGAGTGGCAGGGCATCACCGGCAAGCCGATCGCCACCGTGGTGAACATCGGCATCGGCGGGTCCGACCTCGGTCCCGTGATGGTCTACGAGGCCTTGCAGCCGTACGTGAAGCCGGGCCTGACCGCTCGGTTCGTGTCGAACATCGACCCGACCGACGTCGCGCTGAAGACCGCCGATCTCGACCCCGAGACCACCTTGTTCATCGTCGCCTCGAAGACTTTCACCACCTTGGAGACGCTCACCAACGCCCGGCTGGCCCGGTCGTGGCTGTTGCACGCGCTGAAGGCGTCCGGCGCCATCGGCGACGCCGAGAGCGACGAGTCCGAAGCCATCGCCAAGCACTTCGTGGCCGTGTCCACGGCGCTGGACAAGGTGGCCGCCTTCGGTATCGACCCGGCCAACGCCTTCGGGTTCTGGGACTGGGTCGGCGGCCGCTACTCGGTGGACTCCGCCATCGGAACGTCCCTGGTGGTGGCCCTGGGCCGGGACAGCTTCGCCGACTTCCTGGCCGGCTTCCATGCCATCGACCGGCACTTCGCCGAGACGCCGTTCGCCGCCAACGTGCCGGCGGTGATGGGTCTGCTGAACGTCTGGTACCGCAACTTCTTCGGTGCCGCCACGCACGCCGTCCTTCCGTACGCGCAGCTGCTGCACCGTTTCCCCGCCTACCTGCAGCAGCTGACGATGGAGTCGAACGGCAAGAGCGTCCGGTGGGACGGCTCGCCGGTGACGACCGACACCGGGGAGGTGTTCTGGGGCGAACCCGGCACCAACGGCCAGCACGCCTTCTACCAGCTCATCCACCAGGGCACCCAGCTGATCCCGGCCGACTTCATCGCGGTCGCCCAGCCGGCGTACCCGCTGGAGGATGGCGGCACGGACGTGCACGAGCTGTTCCTGGCCAACTTCTTCGCCCAGACGGCCGCCCTGGCCTTCGGCAAGACCGCCGACGAAGTCCGCGCCGAGGGAACCGCGGAGGAGATCGTGCCGGCCCGGGTCTTCTCGGGCAACCGGCCGACCACCTCGATCATGGCTCCGGCGCTGACCCCGTCGGTGGTCGGTCAGCTGATCGCGCTCTACGAGCACATCACCTTCACCCAGGGCATCGTCTGGGGCATCGACAGCTTCGACCAGTGGGGCGTCGAGCTGGGCAAGCAGCTGGCTCTGAAGGTGACTCCGGCCGTCGGCGGCGACGAGGCCGCGCTGGCCGAACAGGACCCGTCCACCCAGGGCCTGATCCGCTACTACCGCGAGCAGCGGGGCTGAAGGCCCTCCGACTTGTCAGATTCTGTGGTCGTCATGGCGACCACCGCGTCTGACAACTCGACGGCTTGTCAGAGCTCGGGGCCCTGGGAGCGGAGCTTGTCGACCTCGGACATGGCGTCGCGGAGACCGGACAGCCAGGTCTCGGTGTGCTCGCCGACCAGAGTGACGGCCCAGGCGAGGGCCTCGGAGCGGGAGCGGGCCACGCCGGCGTCGACCAGGGTGTCGAGCACCTGACGCTCGGGCTGCCGCAGGCGGGTCATCACCGGCACCGACAGGTGGGTGAAGAGCTCGCCGACCTCGCCGGAGCGGGCGCCCCAGGAGACCTTCCGGCCGTACCGGGTCTGCGCCTCCTCGGCGATCTGCATCCGGGTCTCGCGCGTCTCCTCGCGGAACCGGCTGATCCGGCCCTCCGCCTGAGCGGCGTCGGCGGCCTCACCGGTCAACGTGCCGATGACCACGATCTCCTCGCGGTCGGCGCTGACGTCGACAGCGGAGAACCAGGCCTCCGGTAGCCGACCCTCGAACCAGGACTGGGCGTCGTCGGCCGCGGGCAGATCGGCGTTCTGCCAACCGCCCGGCCGGCCGAATCCGTGACGGCCGCCGCGTCCGCGACCCCGTCCCTCGCCGCGCGGACCACGTCCGCTGTCCTCACCGCGCGCTCCGCCGCGGCGGCCACCGCGAGGACCGCTGTCCTCCCCGGCATCGTCGGGGCCCATCCCGCGTCCACGCGGGTGTCCACCGAACTCGTCGCCACCACGGAAGTGGCGGCGTCCCCGAGGTCCGACCTCGGGTCGATCTGAAGTGAATGCGTTCGTCTTCATGACGTGCACCCCTTTCTCTGTATGTGTGATTACAAGATTACAAGTGATAACGATATATCGCAAGCGGCGCTCTGGTGGTCGCTAAGGTGACGCCATGGACCCCGCGTACGCCCGGTTCCGCGCCCTCGTTCAAGCGGGTGCGCTGGATCCTGTCGGTGAGCTGGAGCTGGTCACCTCCTACTCGAACGACGCCTGGTACGTGCGGTCGGCTTCGGCCGGAGACATCGTGTTGCGGGTGTGCTGGATCGGTGACCGGGGGCGACTGCTGCGCGAGGCCGCGGTCGGCCGCGCTCTGCCGGCCGACGTCGGCTATCCCGAGGTGCTCGCGTCGGGAGAGACCGTCGTCGAGGGCGAGTGGATCACCTGGATGATCAGTCGGCGGTTGTCCGGTACGACGCTGCGGACGGCTTGGCCCGAGCTCGCCGAACGGCAGCGGGAACAGGCGCTGCGAGACGTCGCCGGCCCGTTGCGGGCCCTGCACGACTGGCGTCCTCCGGCGGACGTGGCGGCGCGGTTGGGTGCACCGCCACCCAGCACCGACCCCCAGACCATCGTCGGCTCGACGATCCTGCCGCTGCCTCTGGAGCGGGTGCGCCACCTCGTCGCCCCGGCGGCCGACCGTGCTCCCGAGCACCGGGCCACGATCGAGGAGGCCTGGAGCTGGGTGATCGACCATGCGGACCTGCTGCCGCGACTGGACGACCCGGCCGACGTGGTGACCCACGGGGATCTGCATCTGGACAACGTCTGGTGGGACGGGAACCGGGTCGCCGGGCTGCTCGATCTGGAGTGGGTCAGGTGGGGACCGGCCTGGATCGACCTGGTGCCGGTCCGCGACAACGCCGTGGCCGCCGATGAGTTCAGCCAGCCGCACGCACGGCTCTTCGAGTCGTTGCTGGCGCACGCCCCTGGTCTCGAAGTGCCCGACGTCGAGCTCCGGCTCACCGTGGTCGAGCTCGCGTTCCAGCTGCGCCAGATCCTGGTCTGGCCACCACCCGGACCGGACCCGGCGATCGATCACCCGGTGCGACTGCTGCAGCGGTTGCTCGACCTCAGCCGGTGACTCCCGACGGCCGGCGCCCGGTGCCGATGTCCCACACCGTCTTCACGCACGCGACCTGATCGCGGACCCAGCCGCGGACCCAGGGCTCGTTCAGCCCGTCGCCCGACTCCCGCAGCCGCACCGTGCGATCGCCGACCCCCACCGCGTCCAGGCCGACCAGCCGGGCCGTGCCGACGGCCCGGGGCAGGTGGTAGGTCTGGGTCACCACCACGACACGGTCCACTCCGTACACCTCGCGGGCCCGAACGCAGGAGTCGTACGTGTCCAGTCCCCACGGATCGAGGACCAGCCGGTCGTCGTCTGCTCCGGCGGCAAGCAGGTGGGCCCGCATGGCCGTCGGCTCGTCGTACTCGGGGGCCTGGGCGTCACCGGACAGCAGCAGCCGGTCCACCGTGCCGCGCTGGAGCAGCAGCAGTGCCAGGTCGAGCCGGGCCCGCAGGAACCGGGACGGTGTGCCGCTCGGATACACCTGGGCGCCGAGGACCAGGCCGATCGGCGCGTGTGGCACCTGGTCGAGCGGGTAGACGTAGCCGGCCGCCGCGCCGCGGACGATCCCGACCGAGGTCCCAAGCGCTGCCGTCAGGACGAGGGCCCCGGCCCCGGCAGCGGCTGACGTGACAGCGAGGGGGGAGGGCACCTGCCGAGCCTAGACGTCGCCCGACACCGGCCTGACGCGTTGGCGAAGGGCCGGTGATCCGGTGGGCCGACAGTGTCGGCGGTGCCTGACAAGATCCCGATCCATGGAGACACCGACGGTCAAGGTGCCGCTCAGGGGCCCGTATGACCTGCGAGAAGTTGCCCTGATGGGTTTCGGCCACCGCGACGAGGACAGCTTCGACGGGATCATGCGGCTGGGGTTCTGCGTGGACGGCGACCACGAGAGCCAGGTCGGGGTGGCTCTCCGGCAGGACGGGGACACCCTTGTCGTCACGGTCGAGCAGTCGGCGGGACCGCCGGCCGCCCTCGACCGGATCACCGCCCAGGCGTCCCGGGTCGTCTCGGTCGATCGAGACGGGCAGGCGTACGCGGACCTCTGCCGGGCCGATCCGACGTTGGCGCCGGTCTTCGCCCGCGCGCCCGGCTTCCGGCCGGCGAACTTCTCCTCTCCGTACGAGGCGGCGGTCTGGTCGATCGTCAGCGCCCGCCGACCGCGGAGCCAGGGGATCGCCCTCCGGGAGCGGCTGGCGGCGGCGTACGGGACGGTGCTGACGGTGGCCGGCCAAGCGGTGCCGGTGGTGCCGACCCCGTCGCGACTGCTGGAGGTCGATCAGCTGCCCGGGCTGCCGGCCGACCGGATCCCGCGCCTGCACGCCATCGCCGAGGCCGCCCAGCGCGGCGATCTCGCCGTCGACCGGCTGACCGCACTGGGCGTGGACGCCGCCAAGGCCGAGCTGCAGCTGCTGCCTGGCATCGGCCCGTTCTACAGCTCGCTGATCATGGTGCGGGGGTGCGGGTCCACCGACGTGCTGGCCGCCGAACCCCAGGTGCTGAAGCACCTGGAGGCGACGTACGGTCGCCGCGTGGACGCGGCCGAGCTCGAGAGGATGGCCGAGGCGTGGCGACCCTGGCGGACCTGGGTGCTGGTGATGCTGAGGGCTGTCGGCGGCCGAGCCGAGTCGGGGCGCGGCGATGCCGGAGGGTGACACCGTCTGGCGGGCGTGTCGCCGGCTGCACGGTCTGCTGGCCGGTGAGCAGCTGACCCGCGCCGAGTTCCGGGTGCCGACTCTGGCTGTCGCCGACCTGAGCGGAGCGACCGTGCTGGACGTGACTCCGCGCGGCAAGCACCAGCTGTTCCGGTTCGACAACGGCTGGACCCTGCACACCCACTTCCGGATGGAAGGGGCCTGGCGGACGTATCCGCAGGGCCGCCGCTGGACCGGTGGGCCCGACCACGAGATCCGGGCCGTGCTCGGCACCGCGGCCACGGACGCCGTCGGCTACCGGCTGCCGGTGATCGAGCTGCTGCCGACCTCGGACGAGGCCGACGTCGTCGGCCACCTCGGACCCGATCTGCTCGGTCCCGACTGGGATCGAGACGAGGCCCTGCGACGGATCCGAGCCCAGCCGGACTCCTCGATCGGCGAGGCGCTGCTCGATCAGCGCAACCTCGCGGGCCTGGGCACCTTCTATCGGGCCGAGCTGCTGTTCCTGCAGGGCCTGCACCCGCGCACCCCGGTGTCGGCGGTGGCGACGCTGCCGCGGGTGGTGCAGCGCGCCCACCTGCTGCTGAACGCCAACAAGGTCCGGGCCGAGCAGTCCACCACCGGCGACCTGCGCCAGGGTCGTCGGGCGTACGTGTTCGAACGGTCCGGTCAACCGTGTCGTCGCTGCGGCACCCCCATCCGGACGGAGGAGTTCGGTCCTGTCGGTCAGGAGCGTCGCAGCTACTGGTGCCCGCGCTGTCAGCCCGAGCGGTGAGGGAGGATTGCTCTGTCAGCATCGGATTCGATGCCCGACGTGTCGAAGGGATTCACGCCGTGCTGATCCGCCGAGGCGACACCTCGATCCTCGTCGTCGCCCAGGCGCGAACGCACCTGTCGGCCGCGGGTCAGGTCAGGATCCAGGTGATCCGGACACTGCCGTCGCCACCGGCATTGGCCTGGGCCATGGTGCTGGCCTGCGCGTCGGAGCTCACGTAGGAGCCGCCGGCCGCACCGCCCGCGCCGCCGCCGCCCCCGCCGTTGCCGCCGCCCCCGCCGTTGCCGCCGCCCCAGCCGCCGCCTCCGCCACCACCGCCGCCCGCGACGGCGATCACCCGACCGTCGATCTCGACCGCTGAGGCGCCGCCGCCCCCACCCCCGTCGCTGCCGCCGGCCTTGCCGCCCCCTGCGGCACCGCCGCCGGGATTCTGGTCGTCGGTGCCCTGGCCCACGGTGAGGCCCAACGTCTGACCGCCGGTGACGGACCAGGTGCCGGTGACGGCGGTGCCGCAGCCGCCGGCGGCGGGATTCGCCTCGCCGTCCTGGCCACCGGCCAGGGACACCTGGATCCCGGTGGCGTTGCCCGGCACGGTGATGGTGGCGACCGATCCGGTGTAGGTGGCACACTCCCAGCCGGCGGCCTCCTCCTGACAGCCGCGGCGGATGGTGTGACGCTGGAGCGGGTGGACCCGCTGGTGACTACATTGCCGTGGATGTTGACCCCCTCGCGGCAGCTCTACCTCGACGCCTGTCAGCGGCTCGCGATCTCCGATCTGAACGCCACCGCGGCACCGGCGCTCAACGACCGGCTGGTCTTCGCGGGACGCCTGGACGACCTGCTCGCGCTGTCCCTCTAGCACGCGCGGACTGAGCGGTCAGCAGTACGGCAGGGCGCGGACCTGGTAGCCCCGAGCGTGCAGGTCGGCGATCACCTTCGGCAGGGCCGCGACCGTCTGCGTGCGGTCGCCCCCGCCGTCGTGCATCAAGACGATGGAGCCGTTGCCGATGCTCTTCAGCCGCCCGGTCTTGGCCAGCGTCGCGACGCCGGGCTTCGTCCAGTCCAGGGTGTCCACACTCCACAGCACCTGCCGCAGCCCGGCCTTGGCGATCGCCGTGCGGACGGTGGCGTCGGTGGCGCCGTACGGGGGCCGGAAGCACCTGGCCTCCGGGCCGTGCGTGATCTGCCACTTCAGCTGTGCGGCCGTCCGCGTGGTCAGGTCCGGGTGGTCGTAGGAGTGGTTGGCGACGTTGCTGCCCTGGGCCCGGATCCTGGCGTCCGCGTCGGGGAATCCGCTCTCGTTGACGCCGAGGTGGAAGAAGGTGGCTGTCGATCCGGTCCGGTCGAGGATGCTGAGGATCGACGGCGTAAAGGGGCTCGGGCCATCGTCGAAGGTGAGGTAGACGGTGCCGCCCGGGCCCTTCTGCAACGGACCCTTGAGGTACTGGCTGCCCGAGGACTTCGACGTCGACGGGGCCGTCTTCTTGGTGCCGCTCGTCGACGTCGGCTTGCTCGGGGTCGGCTTGGCCTTCGGCTTCGCGGTCGCCGACGGCTTCGCGCTGGCGGTGGGCTTCGGTGTGGGCTTGGGCGTCGCCTTCGGCGTGGGTGTGGGTGTGGGTGTGGCCGCCGGTGTGACGCGCGGCTTCGGCGTCGCCACCTTCTTGGGCGGACTCGACGCACTCTCCTCGACTGTCGGCGGCACTGCCGCCGGTGAGCTGACGAGCTGACCGACGATGGCGCTCCTGGCCGGGGCGTCCAGGCCGACGATCACCCCGATCGTCACTGAGGCGAACAGGACGAGCACCAGCGAGAGGACGAGGCGACGAATGATCATGACGCGACGCCAACGAGAGACAGAGGCACGACGAGACTCTTTCGGAGGGGGCAACTACCGGGTCATTATCAGCATCGCCCGGGCCGCAACACGGGTCCGACGCGGACGAGACGTCATCTCGATTCGGTCGCGTCACTGACCGTTCATCGTCGGCTCAGTGCATCGATCGGCTAACCAGTGGTCGCCCAGGAGGCGACCACGACCGCTGCGGCGGCCGACCAGGCCTGCGGACGGCAGGCCGCCGGATACGGCACGGGTCGCCCTTCGCCGGACCACAGCTCGGGGAGGCGGCGGTCGAACGCCAGCGATGCTCGGAGCAGCCCCTCGGCCAGCCCGCCCGCGAGGTCGGCGTAGCCCGCGCGGACCAGACCGGCGATCACGATCGCCGTGTCGTGCGGCCAGACGGTGCCGCAGTGATAGCTGAGCGGGCTGTAGCCGCCGTCGCCGGCCGACATGGTGCGCAACCCCAGGCCCGAGTCCAGATCGGGGGCGACCACCCGACGGGCTACCAGCCGTTCCTCCTCGGCGTCGAGCAGCCCGGTTCCCAGCAGGTGCCCGATGTTGCTGGTGACCGAGTCGACCCGCTCCTTGGAGCCGTCCAGCGCGAGCGCGGGATAGCGGTCATCGCCCTCCCCGCACCAGAACGCCGCTCGGAACTTCGCGGCCAGATCGGCGGCCCAGGCGCGGTAGCGGTCGGCGCCTTCGCGTCCGTACGCCTCCAGCAGGTCGGCTCCGCCGATGGCGGCCTCGTACGCGTATCCCTGCACCTCGCAGAGCGCGACCGGACCCTCGGCGATCCGGCCGTCGGCGAACCGGACCGAGTCGCCGGAGTCCTTCCAGCCCTGGTTGGCCAGACCGTGCCCGCTGGCGTCGATGTACTCGAGGAAACCGTCTCCGTCGGCGTCACCGTAGGTCACCAGCCAGTGCAGGGCGTTCTCGAGCACCGGGAGCAGCGCGCCGACCTCGGCCTCGGCGAGACCGGCCCGCCAGGCATCGTGGAGCAGGCAGATCCAGAGCGGGGTGGCGTCGATGGTCCCGTAGTAGAGCGGGGGGAGCGAGGTCTCGTTGAACGCGTACGTCCCCCGCCGCAGCTCGTGCATGATCTTGCCCGGTTCCTGTGCGGTGTTCACGTCGACCTCGGTCCCGGCCAACCGGCCGAGAGCGCGGAGGGTGCCGCCGGCCTGACGGACGTCGACGGGCAGCAGCAGCCGGGAGGTCCACAGGCTGTCCCGGCCGAACAGCGTGAAGTACCAGGGCGAGCCGGCGGCGAAGAACGCGTCCTCGGGGGCCCCGCTGGTCGCCATCCGGAGTCCGTTCAGGTCGTGCAGCGACTGGCGCAGCCAGGGAGCCAGCCGCGGATCCGAGCCTGATCGACGACCGGCCAGTCGATCGGTGATGGCGTCGGCTGCCAGTCCGGGTCCACGGGCCGGGACCACGACGGCACCGGTGTCGGCGACCCCCACGAGCCAGCCGAACTCGATCGACCCGCCTGCCGGGATGGTCAGCAGCCAGGTCAGCAGCAACCGGTTCTCGTCGTCACTGCGGGTGATCTCGGCGCCCGGCGCCTGCAGTCGGGCGGTGACCTCGGAGCTGCCGAAGGTGACCGTCTCGCCGCTCGGGTCATCGGTGAACCGGACCGGGGGGGCGTGCCGGCCGACCTTGATCGACTCCATCGGCGTCAGGTCGCTGGCCAGATCGAGCTGCACCTCGGTGGTCACCGCTGCGTCCAGCTCCGAGGTGAGCAGCAGGGTCTCGGCGAGCATCCCCGGCGAGACTGTGCGGGTGAGATCCAGGCGCAGCCGCCGGTCGACGTCGCCGCCGGCGACGGCGTCGGCGAGGAAGGTGAAGCGGGCCTCACCGGCACCGCCGAGGTCGGTCGCCAGGTGGGCGGGTGACTCGCCCCCGATCTGCAAGGACCAACCGCTGAGCACCCGCAGATCGGCGTGGAACAGACCGTGTGCGGTGGTGCGGCCGTCGACCTCGGCCACGACGGCGCCGTCTCGAGCCGACAGGACCTGCGTGGGTGCGGCGCACACCGTGACGAGGTCGTGCAGCAACGGCTGGGTCGGCTGGGGCATGGCTCGCATCGTAGTGACCCCGCGGCAGCCTGCAGCCCGGCAGGGAGCGCGGCGGTGCCGAGATCGGGGATACTTGGTCCTCGTGTCTTCCTTGCCGTACGAGTTGAGCGCCCGGGTGCAGTCGGTCGCCGGGATCGACCCCGAGCTGCGCCCCGCCACCAAGCCCCAGTTCGGGCATTTCCAGAGCAACGTCGCGCTCCGACTGGCGAAGGCCCAGGGGCGCCCGCCGCGTCAGGTGGCGCAGGGGATCGTGGACGCACTCGACCTGGCGGACCTGTGTGAGCCGCTGGAGATCGCCGGACCCGGCTTCATCAACTTCCGGCTGCGCTCCGACGTGCTGGCCCGCGCGGTCACCGATCAGCTGGCCGAACCGGCCGTCGGCGTCCAGAGCACCGACGCCCCGAAGACGGTGGTGATCGACTACTCGGCACCCAACGTCGCCAAGCAGATGCACGTCGGACACCTGCGGACCACGATCATCGGCGACTGCTTCAACCGGGTGCTGACCGCCGTCGGGCACCGGGTGCTCCCGCAGAACCACATCGGTGACTGGGGGACCCAGTTCGGGATGCTGGTCGAGCAAGTGCTGGAGGACGGCATCGACGCGTCCGCCCTGACCCTGCCGGAGGCCGAGGACCTGTACAAGCGGGGATCGTTCCGGTTCCGCGAGGACGCCGACTTCGCCGACCGCGCCCGGCAGCGGGTGGTCGCCCTGCAGTCCGGCGACGAGCAGACCCGCGCCATCTGGCGCGACCTGATCGACATCTCCCTGACCGGCTTCAACGCCGCGTACGACCGGTTGAACGTCAAGCTGACCGACGAGCACCTGGCGGGCGAGTCGATCTACAACGACGCCCTGGCCTCAGTGGCCGCCGAGCTGGAGGCCGACGGCACCGCGGTCATCGACCAGGGCGCGCTGGTCGTCTTCGTCGAGGGTTTCAACGCGCCGATGATCGTGCGCAAGTCCGACGGCGGGTACGGCTACTCGATCACCGACCTCGCCGCCGTCCGGCACCGGGTCCGCGACCTGCACGCCGACCGGATCATCTACGTGACCGACGCCCGCCAGGGCGACCACTTCGCGCAGGTGTTCGCGGTCTGCCGGCTGGCCGGCTGGCTGCCTGAGGACGTGGTCGCCCAGCACGTCGGGTACGGGATGGTGCTCGGCCCGGACGGGAAGCCGTACAAGACCCGCGAGGGCAAGGCCATGCTGCTGGCCGACCTGCTGGACATGGCCGAGGAGCACGCCGCGCCGCCCATCGCTCTGGCCGCGATCAAGTACGCCGATCTGTCCAACGGGCTGAACAAGGACTACGTGTTCGACATCGACCGGATGGTGCAGACCACCGGCAACACCGGGCCCTATCTGCAGTACGCGCACGCCCGCCTCGCTCAGGTGCTGCGTCGCGCGGAGGCCGAGGGTCTGGTCGTGGAGGAGAAGATCGCGGTCCTGGACGAGCCGGCCGAGCAGACCCTCGCCCTGCTGCTCACCCGGTTCGGCGACGTGGTCACCGAAGTCGCCGACACGCTCCAACCGCACCGGCTGTGCGGCTACCTCTACGAGGTGGCCGGCGCCCTGTCGGTGTTCTACGAGCAGTGCCCGGTGCTGAAGTCCGACGGCGAGGTCCGCGCCTCCCGGCTCGCGCTCTGCACGCTCACCAAGAAGGTGCTGGCCAGTGGCCTGGACATGCTCGGCATCGAGGCCCCCGACCGCATGTGAACCCCCGAGTTGTCAGCACGCGTGGTCGCCAGGGCGACCACCGCGTCTGACAACTCGCCTAGTGCAGCGGGTCTGGGTGCACCTTGCGGTCGGCGGCCAGCCAGGCGGCGCCGACGATGCCGGCCGTGTTCAGCAGCTTGGCCGGCACGATCTCGGTCTTCAGCTTCAGCTTGGGCAGGAACTTCTCCGCCTTCTTGCTGACCCCACCGCCGACCACGATCAGGTCGGGCCAGAAGAGGGCCTCGACCGTCTCGTAGTAGCGCTGCAGCCGGGGCACCCACTCGCTGTAGGACCAGCCGTACCTCTCCTTGACACCGGAGGAGGCCTGCGTCTCGGCGTCCTTGCCGTCGATCTCGATGTGACCGAGCTCGGAGTTGGGCACCAGCACGCCGCGGTAGATCAGCGCGCTGCCGATGCCGGTGCCGAGCGTCGTCACCAGCACCAGTCCCGGATGGTCCTTGGCGGCGCCGTAGTGCACCTCGGCGACCCCGGCGGCGTCCGCGTCGTTCATCAGGTAGATGTCGCGCTGCAGCAGGTCCTCGAAGATCTTCTCGGCCGGGGCGTCGATCCAGGAGCGGTCGATGTTGGCGGCCGAGCGGGTCTGACCGTGGGTCACCACGGCGGGGATGGTGACACCGATGGGACCGTCCCCGATGTCCTCGGCGAAGTGGCTGACGATCTCGGCGACGACCTTCGCCACGTTGGCCGGGGTCGACTTGGCCGGCGTGTCGATCCGCATCCGCTCGTGCGCGAACAGGCCCGTGGTCAGGTCGACTGGGGCACCCTTGATGCCGCTCCCGCCGATGTCGATACCGAGGACGGAACGGCCGGGGGTGCCGACGGCGGGGGTCTCAGTCATGGCTGGCAGCCTATCCACGGGGTCAGTTCGCCCGACACCCCGGCCGGAGGCCACCGGGCCTCGACGACACTGGACCCATGAGTTCCGACATCGTCTCCGCCACCCGCACGATCGCTGCTCCCGCCGAGGAGATCTTCGATCTGCTGGCGACGCCTCGCCGGCACAGCGAGATCGACGGCTCCGGCAGCGTCCGAGGGGTGCAGGACCGGACCCCGGAGCGCCTGTCAGCCGGCGCCAAGTTCGGGATGCAGATGCGGATCGGGCTGCCGTACAAGATCTTGAACGAGGTGGTCGAGTTCGACGAGCCGACCCGGATCGCCTGGCGGCACTTCGGTGGCCACGTGTGGCGCTATCTGCTGGAGCCCGTCGACGGCCAGCACACGAGGGTGACCGAGCAGTTCGACACGACCGGCTCGAGGGCGCCGGTGGTCCTGGTCCTGATGAGGGCGAAACGCCGCAACGCGAAGGCGATCAACGCCACGCTGGATCGCCTGCAGCGGTGGGCGCGAGACCGTCCCTGACCTGGTGTGAAGGATTCGGTGCGACGACGCGCCGAATCCTTCACACTGTCGTCTCAGCGCGTCAGCTGTCGCCGGCACCAGTCGTAGAGCACCGGATCGAACGCGTGGGAGTTGGAGAAGTAGAACCCGTAGTAGCGGCGGTACATGGCGAGCGCCTGCTGCAGGTCCGGCCCGAAGCGCTCGTGGGCCCGTTCCGCCAGCCAGCTCGCGTCGTCCGCGGCCGCGTCGTAGGTCTCCAGCTCGAGGAACATCACGGCCCCGGCGATGTCCATCATCGGGTCGGCGTGCAGGGTGTGCGGGCTGAAGTCACCGACGCCGGTGACCACCGGCCGCCCGTCGGGCAGCACCGTGAGGTAGGTGTTGGGTGGGCAGAGGTCACCGTGCACGAGGCGCGGGACTCCTCGGCGGGCGGTGAGCCACTCCTGCAGCTCGTCCCACACCGAGGCGATGCCGGGAACGTCCTGCTCGAGGCGAGCCTGGCTCTGCGGCAGGATCCGCAGCAGCTGGTCGGTGAGCAGCGCGGCCAGGCTGTCGAACTCACGAGGGGCGTCGTCCCCGAGCAGTCGAGCGGGTCCGGCAACGGGCGAGGGAAGCTGCTGGATCCGGCTGGCGGCGTCGAGGTAGCTCAGCAGCGCGTGTTGGCGGGCACCGACGTCGGCGGTGGCCAGCCAGCCGGACAGGTTCCCTCCGGACATCCGACGGTCGACACTGAACCACCGGCCGGAGATCTCACCGCTGTCCAGGATCTGCGGCAGCTCGAGGCCGATCCGTTGCCCGCCCCACGCCGCGTACAGCGGGCGCAGCTGAGCGATCATCGCGGCGGGCGCCTCGTGACCGGACCGGTAGACCCGGAGCACCCGGTCGGAGCCCAGGGCATACACCTCGGACTCTCCGCCGCTGCCGATCAGCTCCCGTTCAGCGACCCCGAAGCGCTCGAGAACGGCCTGCCGACCGTGCTCATCGGCGGTCCGATCGCTTCCCCCGACGGTCAGCCGCAGCCGGTCGGCCGCGCGCGCGGTCCGCGCCCGGTCGAGCTGGGACATGGTCAGCTCGCGGGCGGCGGCGGCGTCCAGCTGATGCGCGATGGGAGTGACCGGGCCGCGGGTGATGTCGAGGTAGACGTCGGCCAGACCGAGCCGCCGCTGGAGCGGGCCCTGGCTGAGGCGGACCGACTGGGTCTTGGCGTGGGGCACGAGGTTGCGGATGTGGGTCAGCCAGCCGTGCTCGGTGACCGCGACCCGGTCGTCGGTCCCGTAGCGCAGCGTCCAGAAGTCGTACGGCCGCAGCCACCTCGCCCGTCGGGGCGCCGCGTGCAGCTCGACCCCGGCCAGGTCGAAGCCGGGCAGGATCCGGCCCAGGGTGATGGCGACGTCGCGCCCGTCGGCGACCGGGACGAGCACGCTGGTGGCGGACGTGTCGTTGTCGCCGCCTTCGCTGCTGCCGTAGCCGAGGACGTTGACGTCGATCCGGTACCAGCCGAGCCGCCGCCACAGGATCGGCTGGAGCACCCGGACGCCCTGGATGCGGTTGACCGGGACCGACTGACTGGTCAGGTTGAACAGGCCACGCGTGACGCGGACCCCGCGCGCCGACTGCGCCAGGGTGAAGTTGAACATCTGGAAGACCCGCCGACTGATCATCGAGACCAGCCCGATGGCCAACGGGATGAGACCGGCCAGAGCGAAGGCCATCACGTCGAACCCGGACGTGACGACCAGCGCGATGGCCAAGACGGCGACCGAGAACAGGAACTCGCTGGACAGCAGGAAGGCGACGATCAGTCGTTGCGGCGGAACTGTGACCAGGGCCTGGTCGGCGACGGACAGGTCGGTGAGCACGCTCGCCGGCCCGACGTTCGGGTCCCCGAGTCGCACCCGGTCGCCGTGCGCGCGGGTGAGCAGGTAGTCGCGCAGCGCGGAGGCCTGCTGTCGCGTGAGGTAGCGCAGCTTGATCGTGGAGTCCCCGGCACCGACCTCGATCCGCAGCTCGGCCAGACCGAAGATCCGGGCCGCGAACTGCTGGATGATGTCGACTGACTGGACCCGCTCGAACGGCACCCGCTTGGAGTTCTTGAAGACCGCGCCGGTCTCGATCCGCAGCTCCTCGTCGTCGATCACGTAGCGGGTGAAATACCACGAGACGAAGCCGGCGACCGCGGCCAGCACGACGACGCCGAGCAGGCCCAGCAGGATCCAGGTCAGACCCCAGCGGGTGAAGCCGGGCTCCTCACCCGAGCCGTTGGGGACGAACTCGCGTCCCAGACCCACGACGACGGCCAGCAGCACGACCCAGCCACGGATGAGCGGGGTGAGCGGATGCGGGCGTTCGGTCTGCTTGACCGTTCGGGACGAGGCGTCGGGAGCAGGCGTCGGCTGGACGGGTGCCTCCGGTGGGGTCGTGTCGCTCATAGCCCGGAGGCGTGCGCCTCGCCCAGCTCGGTGAGCTGATCACGCAGCCGAGCCGCCTCGACCGGGTCCAGTCCGGGGATCCGGGCGTCGGTGCCCGGGCTCGCGGTCTTCAACGTCACCGAGGCGAGCTTGAACAGGCGCTCCAGCGGCCCCGACTCGACCTCGACCAGCTGCATCCGGCCGTACGGGACCGCGGTCAGCGACCGCCACCAGACACCGTGGGTGATGTACAGGTCGTCCTCGCGCTCGACGTACCCCCAGGACGCACAGGAGCGGCGCAGGAAGTGGAACCGCAGCCCGATCGTCACCAGGGCCCCGACCCAGAGCAGCACCGACAGCCACCACAGGTCGGTGAAGATCAGGACGAGCACCGCCGGGATCGAGAACAGGATCAGCCAGAAGATGGCGTCACCGAGGCGCCTCAGCCCCAAGAAGCCGGGGGCGAGGCGTTTCCAGTCGTACGCGGGTGGGGCGAAGAGGTCATCCATCAGGCAGTCAGGTTAGAGCCTTGCGCCAACGGGACGGCTTCTTGGGGCCGCGCACCTTGATGTCGCCCATGATGTTGGTGCCCTTCAACACGATGGTGGGCATGGACGGATCGGGATCCCCGAGACCAGAGATGCTCGTGTCGCCCATCACGTTCGTGACCTCGTTGACGATCGTCACCCCCGGGGGCACCCGCAGCAGCATGCTGCCCATCAGCTGGGTGCCGGTCACCTCGACGACCGGGGCGTCGAAGGTGGCCTGGGTCAGGTCGAGCTTGATGTCACCCATCACGTTGTTGGCCACGCTGTGGGCCCGCACGCGCCAGCTGCCGTCGCGCTTCACCGTCGACATGACGGTCGACATCTTGTCCGACTCGGGGTTGGCGCCTTCGGTGACCACCAGCTGGGTGGCCGCCGCGTTGGCGTGCACCGGCAGCGACTGCAACGGCACGAGGTCGGTGGTCAGCGCGGCCAGGTCGTCGAAGGTCCTCGCCTCCAGCGCGGCCTGGGTGCGTTCGTGGTGCTCGTCGAGCGTGAGTCGCCCCTCCGCGAAGGCGGAGTTCAGCACCTCGGCGACCTGGTCGCGGTCGGCGTCGGAGGCGCGGTAGCTGCCGGGCGTCATCAGTACCTCTCTGCAGTGTGGGTTCAGTGATGCTGGTGCTTGGAGCGCTTCTTCTTCGATGGCACCGGACCGGTCACTGATACACCGCCGAAGAGGGAAGCACCTTTGATGGTGATCACCGGTGCGCCCGGGATCGGGTCGCCGAGTCCTTTGATCTCGGTGCCGCCGAAGATCCCGACCGTACGATCGCGGACCTCGATCCCGGCAGGCGCCTTGATCTCCATGCCGCCGAAGCACCAGAACCCGGTGATCTCGATCTCGGTG
Source organism: Microlunatus sp. (assembly GCA_036524985.1). GTDB lineage: Bacteria > Actinomycetota > Actinomycetes > Propionibacteriales > Propionibacteriaceae > Microlunatus. Next base: position 46,303 of record DATDBH010000100.1, read on the forward strand.
GACTCGAAGATCGCCTCCGTCAGATCGATCTCCACCCCGCCGAACAGGGCGACGGCGGTGGACTGCTTCGGCATCCTCCAGCGCCCCTTGCGGGTGGCGCCGCCGAAGATGGCGATCAGCTGGTCGCCACCGGAGTCCCGGGAGGTGTCGACGGCGAAGGTCGGCGGCGGTGTCACCGTCGCCGGGCTCGGGACGGCGGGGGTGCTGACGGCGAGCGGTACGAGGTCGGCGGTGATCGGCACGAGCTCGTCGAACGTCTTGGCGCGCATCACCTGATCCAGCCGCTCATCGTGCTCCTCGCGAGTGATCCGTCCCTCGGCGTACGCAGTGCTCAGCACCGTGGCCACCTTGTCCCGGTCGGTGTCGGCGGCCCGCAGGTTGCCGCCCGCGATCGGCCCCACGCCGGAAGGCTCGGTGAAGCTGTCAGTCATGGAAGCCACCGTACGTCCGCCGGGTCCAGCGGATCGAGGGGTGAGTGGACCGGTCAGGGGCGATCCCGGAGGAATCGGGGGTCGACCCTGATGCCGCGGGGTCGCTACGACGCGTCGTCAGTATGGGGCGCCTGCGTGAGTCGTCTGCGCGGGCCTCAGTGCGGTGCGGCCACGTCGAACAGGTTGCCTTCCGGATCAGCGAGGGTCGTCCAGACGGTGTCGTGCTCGTCGTAGTCACCGTGGCGACTCGCCCCGAGCCCGATGGCGCGCTCGATCTCCGCGGCCGGATCGTCGGCGAACAGGTCGAGGTGCCACTTGTTCTTGCCGGGCGTGGGGTTCTCGACCTGCAGGAACATCAGCGGGGGCAGGCTCTTGTCCGCCGGCGCCGGGATCATCGCCCAGAACTGGCTGGCGCCCTCGGCGAGGGGCTGCCCGAGCAGCCCGGACCAGAACGTGGCGAGCTTCTCGGCGTCGACGCAGTCGACGACGACCTGACCGAGGGCGATGGGCATGGGCCCGATGTTAGTGCGCCGAGTCCGCTGCCCGGCCGCTGACCGGCACCTCGTTGCCGTCGGCGTCGATCAGCCGGCCACCGATGAAGGAGTCCCCGTCGACCAGGGCGGCGAGCTCGTCCTCCCGGACCATCCGGGCCGGCGAGGCGGCGAGCACCGAGCCCCGAGAAGAGTTGCCGAGGGCGAGGTGGTTGAACAAGATGTTCAGCAGGATCGCCACCAGCGCCGCGGAGCTGATGCCGGAGTCGAAGATGGTGCGGAACCAGGACGGGAAGTCCTCGTAGATGTCCGGAGCGACGACGGGCAGCATGCCGACTCCGATGGACGACGCGACGATCAGCAGGTTCATCGTGTTGTCGTAGCGGACCTTCGACAGCGTACGGATGCCGCTGGCCGCGACGGAGCCGAACAGCACGATGCCGGCGCCACCGAGCACGGGCGACGGGACCGCGGCCACGACCCGGCCGAGGACAGGCAGCAAGCCCAGCACGACCAGGATCCCGCCGCCGGCCGCGACGACGTAGCGGCTCTTGATCTTGGTGATGGCCACCAGACCGACGTTCTGGGCGAAGGCGCTCTGGGTGAAGGAGCCGAAGACGGGGGAGACGGCGCTGGAGGCCATGTCGGCACGCAGCCCGGCGGCGATCCGCTTGCGGTCCACCTTGGT
>DATDBH010000101.1:0-15327 GCA_036524985.1 Microlunatus sp.
ACACCGGACGAGAAGGATCTCTACCAGGCCCAGCTCGACGTGATCTTGGACCCGCACGACCCGGAGGTCCTCCAGAACGCCCGTCAGCAGGGGATCCCCGCCGACTGGCTGGACGCGGCGAAGCGGTCACCGGTCTACGCACTGGCCAAGAAGTACAAGGTGGCGCTGCCGCTGCACCCGGAGTACCGGACCATGCCGATGGTCTGGTACATCCCGCCGCTGTCGCCGGTCGTCGACCTCCTCCGCGACCAGGGGCACGACGCCGAGAGCGCCGACGTCCTGTTCGGCGCGATCCACGAGCTGCGGATCCCCCTGGAGTACCTGGCCGAGCTGTTCACCGCCGGCGACACCGGTGAGATCGAGCGGGTCCTCACCACCCTGGCCGCGATGCGGGCCCAGATGCGCAACGTCACCCTGGGCCGGTCGGCCGACGAGTCGATCGCCGCCGCGGTGGGCATGACCAGCCAGGAGATCTACGAGATGTACCGGCTGCTGGCCATCGCCAAGTACGAGGATCGCTACGTCATCCCCAAGGCGCACGTCGAGCAGGCCCACGACCTCGAGGAGATGGGCTGCTCGCTCGACTTCGACGGCGGACCGTACGAGATGGGCGAGTCCGGACCGTTCGGTGAGGCCAGCGGTCGTTCCACCCCGGTGGCGGTGGAGACCTTCCACGCCCTGAAGCAGCGGCAGACCTCCGACAGCGCCACCTCCGACGAGACCTTGCGTGGCCGGGTGAACCTGTTGAACTGGGACGGCAACGGCTCGCCGCCGGGGATGTTCCCGTCCTCCCCCGAGGCGACGACGGAAAGGCAGGGCCAGGCGTGAGGGGCGCCGACGGGATCGCCCGGGCCGACCGGGTCGTCTGGCAGGCCGCCTCGCTGGTCCTGGGCTACCCGGACGACGAGCTGGTGGGCCGAGCCGGGCTCATCCGGGCCGCCCTCGCCGACGCGGCCCCGGTCCGTGCCGCCGACTTCGATGCCGTGTGGAGCTTCTGGGGGATGACCGCCTCGGCCGCGGTGCAGAACCACTACGTGGAGATCTTCGACCTGTCCCGCCGGCACACGCTCTACCTCTCGTACTACACCGACGGGGACACCCGCCGACGCGGCGAGACCCTGATGACGATCAAGCAGCGCTACCGCTGCTCCGGCTTCCTGGTCGACACCCACGGCGAGCTGCCCGACTACCTGCCGTTGATCTTGGAGTACGCGGCCCGAGTCGACCCGCGCGACGGCGCCGAGCTGCTGCAGGACTTCCGTCGCAGTCTCGAGCTGCTCCGGTTGGCGCTGGTGGACAAGGCCACCCCGTACGCCGGCGTAATCGCCGCGGTGTGCGCCACCCTCCCGGGTCCCTCGCCCCGCGATCGGCAAGCCGTGATGGCGATGGCCGCGGCCGGTCCCCCGACCGAGACCGTCGGCCTGGAGCCCGCCGACCCGCGGCTGCTGCCCATGAGGCCGGTGAACGTCTGATGGACGTGCTGCTCTGGGGTGTCCTGCCCTACCTCATGCTGGCCGTCCTGGTGGGTGGCACGATCTGGCGCTACCGCTACGACCAGTTCGGCTGGACCACCCGGTCCTCCCAGCTCTACGAGTCACGGCTGCTGCGGATCGGCTCGCCGCTGTTCCACTTCGGCATCCTGGTGGTGATCGTCGGGCACTTCGTGGGCCTGGTGATCCCGCAGTCGTGGACGGATCGGATGGGGGTGAGCGAGCGTCTCTACCACCTGAACGCCCTGGCCCTCGGCTCGGTCGCCGGGGTCGCCACCCTGGTCGGGGTGATCATCCTGATCTACCGCCGCCGGACCACCGGACCGGTGTTCATGGCCACCACCAGGAACGACAAGCTGATGTACGTCGTGCTGGTCGCCGCGATCGTGGCCGGGCTCGCCACCACCGTGCTCAGCGTGGTGTCGCCCGACCACGGGCCCAGCTACCGGGAGACTGTGTCCCCCTGGTTCCGCTCGGTGTTCATCCTGCAGCCGGACGTCACCGCGATGGCCGCCGCACCGCTGGCCTTCAAGATCCACACGCTGATCGGGATGCTGTTGTTCTGCCTGTGGCCGTTCACCCGCCTGGTGCACGCCTTCACCGCCCCACTGCACTACCTGTTCCGGCCCTACATCGTCTACCGCAGCCGAGACGATCGGAACCGCCCCGGCGCCACTCCCGGCCACCGCGGCTGGGACCCCGTCGGCACCCGCGACCGCAGTCGCAGTGGCCGCTGACCGCCCGAAACTCTTCGAACCGGGAACTCATCCATGACCACAGCCGCTGCCGGAGCACCGACGATCGAGAAGTCGGCCCAGACCCGCAACCTCCTGCTCGCCCTCTTGGCGTTCACCATCACCTTCTGGGCCTGGAACCTGATCGGTCCGCTGGGGGTCCGCTACAGCACCGAGCTGGGGCTGAGCGCGACCCAGAAGTCCCTGCTGGTGGCCATGCCGGTGCTCGTCGGCTCGGTGGGCCGGATTCCCGTGGGTGCCCTCACCGACCGCTACGGCGGCCGGGTGATGTTCACGATCATGCTGTTCGTCTCCATCGTGCCGGTGCTGCTGGTCTGCCTGGCCGGGACCTTGAAGTCCTATTCCCTGCTGCTGGTCTTCGGCTTCCTCCTCGGTCTCGCGGGCACCACCTTCGCCATCGGCATCCCCTTCGTCAACGCCTGGTATGAGAAGCCCCGCCGTGGCTTCGCCACCGGCGTCTTCGGAGCAGGCATGGGCGGCACGGCGCTGTCGGCCTTCTTCACCCCGCGGATGGTGCAGTCGCTCGGCTACGTCGCCACCCACGTGCTCATCGCGGTCGCCCTGGCCGTCGTCGGCGTGATCATCTGGTCGATGATGCGGGACTCCCCGCTCTGGGCACCGAACACCGACCCCGTCGTCCCGAAGCTCGCGGCCGCGGCCAGGCTCGGGGTGACCTGGCAGATGGCGTTCCTCTACGCGGTCGTCTTCGGTGGCTTCGTGGCCTTCTCCACCTATCTGCCGACCTACCTCAAGGACGTGTAAGACTTCGACCTCACCGCAGCCGGCACCCGGACCGCCGGCTTCGCCATCGCCGCCGTGATCGCCCGTCCGATCGGCGGCATCCTGTCGGACAAGGTCGGACCGCGGGCGGTGATGATCGTCTCGCTGGCCGGCGCCGCGGTGATGGCGATCGTGATCGCGCTGAAGCTGCCGCCGGAGATCCCGGCGGGCATCGCCTTCGTGCTGATGGCGGTCTTCCTCGGTCTCGGCACCGGTGCCACCTTCGCCTGGGTGGCCCAGCTGGCTCCACCCGAGAAGGTCGGCACCGTCACCGGCATCGTCGGCGCGGCCGGCGGACTCGGCGGCTACTTCCCGCCACTGGTGCTGGGTGCGACCTACGACGCGGAGGACCACAGCTACACCATCGGTCTGATCCTGCTCAGCCTCACCGCCGTGGTCACGCTGGCCTACACGGTGTTCGGGATCAAGAAGAAGACCGCTTGATCGCTACGACCCTCGACGGATGGGCCCATCCCCGTACTCGGGGACGAGCCCATCCACAGGTACAGACCACCGTCGAGCGTCATCCACAGATCGGCGAGCAGGCCGTCCGAATCGACGTCACATCCGCAGTGTGCTGGTATGCGCCGTCGAATCGACCCCAGTGATCAGCTCCTCGCCCTCGCCGCCGACCAGGGTGGAGTGGTCGGCGCCGAGCAGCTCGTCGCGTTGGACTTCAGCTTGCGCTCGGCCGAGCGGCTCGTCAATCAGCGGAGCTGGGTGCGCCTGGCGACCGGCGTTTACCAGGTGGGTGTCGGCGAACCCTCCTGGGAGGGCCTGGCCTGGGCCGGGGTGCTGCTCGGCGGTCCTCGAGCCCGGCTCGGTTTCGAGGCAGCCGGTCATCTGTGGAAGATCGTCGACGAGCCTCCGGCCGACATCACGGTGCTCGTGCCCCACGGGCGGCCGATCGCCGATCGTGGCCGCTGGGTCTTCCAGCAGGAGCGGTCGGCCGCCCGGTCCGCACGCAGCCCCGGATCGCCGCCGCGCACGACGATCGAGGACACGGTGGTCGACCTGTGCACGCGGGCGGAGTCCCGTGCGCTACCAGGCCTGCTGACCAGAGCCGTCCAGGGACGACGCACCACGGCTCAGCGGATCCTGGCTTGCGTCGAGGATCGAGCTCGCGTCCGTCACCGCGATCTGCTCCGCGACATGTTGGGGGACGTCGCTCAGGGGGCGGAGTCTCCGCTGGAGCTGCGCTATCTCACCGAGATCGAGCGTCCCCACGGACTCCCTCGTGCCAAGCGCCAGGTCCGCAGTCGCAGCGGCAAGGAGATCCGCGATCTGCTCTACGAGGAGTGGGCCACCATCGTCGAGCTGGATGGTCGGGTTCACATCGCGGGCCGTTTCCGCGACATGGAGCGCGACAATGCGGCTCTGCTGGGCGGCAACCTCACCCTGCGTTACGGATGGCCCGACGTCACCGAACGGCCGTGCGCGGTGGCCTGGGAGGTTGCCGCGTTGTTGATCCGTCGTGGCTGGATGGGCGCTCCCACTCGCTGCCGCCTCTGCGCGCTCGCCACCGATGCCGATCTCGGCAGCACCTGACGGAACGGCCATCACCGGATGGGCTGATCCCCGCACTCGGGGATCAGCCCATCCGATGGCGGCAGCTCTACCATCAATGCGTGCGCACTGTGGCGCTCTGCCTCGCTCTCGCCCTGCTCGTGCTGGCCGGCTGCACCTGGTCCAGCACCGAGCCCGGCCTGCTGCAGCGACGCGAGGCGTCGACGGCACCGCCCTCGCCGGCCGCTCCCGCACCGACCAACCCCAGGTTGCCGGTGGCCGGAGAGACGACCTGGACCACCGCCGAGGGTCAGCGGGTCACCTCCCGGATCGCCGTGCACGCGGTTCGACGGGGTGCCGGGCTGACCGTGCTCGACTGGTCGGTCACGCCGCTGGCGGCGCCGGACCGCAGGACCGGCGACGAGGTGCCGCCCGGCTTCGATCTCGGCCTCGATCGCACCTCGACCGGCGGCATCAACATCGTGCTGCTCGATCCACGTAGCAAGAAGGTCTACCGCCCGCTCAGCCATCGAAGTCGAGCGCAGCTCTACCGGTGCCTCTGCACCCCGATCTGGTCCGCGCAGGCGACCCTGCACCTCGGCGAGACCCGGCTCCTGCAGGTGGCCTATCCGGCGCTGCCCGCGTCGGTGCGGTTCGTCGACGTCGTCGCTGCGACCCTGCCCCCGTTCAGCCACCTGCCCGTCAGCGCCCCGGGCATGGCGCCGACGGCGACCCATCCGGCCGATCTCGCGAGGCCGCCGGAGCCCACTCAGCCGCTGACCGCGCCGCAGTACTTCCAGACCGACGACGGCGCCGACAGCCGGCGCACCGCCACGCTGCGGGTGGATGAGGTGCTCTCGAGCGCCGGATCGACAACGGTCCGCTGGACGTTGCGGTCGATGAGCGGGCAGCGAGCGTTCCTGGTGGTGCCGCTGGGTCCACCGCTGGTCGCGGTGGCGCCACCCGACGAGCCCGTCCTCAGCACCAACGCTGCGAGCGGACCCACCCTGTCCGCGGCGAACGGGCGAGCCCTGCAGGCGCGCTGGATGACCGGCCGGGTCGGGGACCGACCGTTCCTGGAGTGCCTGTGCACCAACCTCGACTTCTGGGCGATCGGTCTGCGGAGCGCCGGAGGTTCCGCCCAGCTGGTCACCACCTACCCGGCCCTCCCCCGCGGCACCGATCGGGTCGACGTCGTGTTACCCGGAACGGCCAATCTGACCGGTCTGGCGGTGACGCCGGCACCGGACGGCGCCACCCGGGTCGGTCCACCGGGTCCGGCCGTCGTGTCGCAGTGGACCTACGACGAGACGCGGCCACCCGGCGGGTGGGCGACCGACCAGTGGCCGACTCCGCTCCCCGATCCCGAGCAGCTGAGCGACTACGACCGGGTCGTCGACAGGCTGACCACGCTGACCGGCTGACCGGCTCAGCGGCTGAGCACCAGCGCACCGGTCCCCGCCAGCAGACACATGGGCACCAGCACCGCCCCCCATGCGGCGAACCGCAGCCAGGAGACCTGCAGCCCGGCCGCTCGGCAGCGACCCGCCCACAACAGGGTCGCCAGGCTCGCCCAGGGCGTGATCAACGGTCCGGCGTTCACGCCCACCAGCAGGGCCGCGAGACGTACGGGCGAGTCCAGAGCCGCCGGCTCCACCGCCAGGTACGCCGGCAGATTGTTCGCCACGTTGGCGGCCACCGCGGACACCCCGGCCAGTCGCAGCAGCTCCAGCCAGCCGTCGCCCCGGCCGACCAGCTCACTCACCAGCGCGGTCAGACCGTACGCGTGGGCGATCTGCACCAGCACGAACAGCACACTGACCCCCAGCACCAGCGGCCAGGGCAGCAGCCTCCAGCCGACCAGCCGCGGACGACGGAACAGGCAGACGCCGACGAGCACGACCGCGCCGATCACGGCGGCGACGGTCACGTCCGCGCCGAGCACGAAGGCCGGACCGAGTGCCGCACAGACCGCACCGGCGACGCCCATCAGCACCGGATCGGCCACCGGGAAGGGGGCCGGCACCGCGTAGCCCCCCCGGAGGCGCCGCCGGAACACCAGGGCCAACAGCAGCACCGTCACCAGCCAGACCGCCAGCGCCGGTGCCCACATCAACGGCGTGAAGGCGACCCCGGCCGGCCGCAGTCGCGCGTACGCCAGCAGGTTGGTCAGGTTGGACACCGGGAGGACCAACGAGGCGGTGTTGGCCAGCCAGACCGCCGTGAAGGCGAACAGCTCCTGATCGAGCCCGAGGCGGCGAGCCAGCACCAGCACCACCGGCGTCAGCAGCACGGCGGTCGTATCCAGCGACAGGACCGCCGTGGCGACGGTGGCCACCAGCACCACCAGCAGCCACAGACCGAGCACCGAGCCCCGCCCGAGCACCGCTGCCCACCGGGCGACAACTGCGAACAGGCCGATCCCGTCGGCCAGCTCGGCCACCACCGTGATCGCCACCAGGAAGACCAGGATCGGGCCGACCCGCTGGGCCAGGTCGACGAAATCCGCCAGCTGCACCAGCCGACCGTAGCCCCCGTGGCCATGTGTCTCGGGTCACGACAGTAAAAGTTGACCTGACCATAAGTCGGAGCGTAGGCTCATTCCATCGACTTAAAGTCATAGCAACCAGAAGTCGGCATCTCCGGCCGACGAGTTCAGGAGCCTCCACCATGACCGAGCAGGGGATCGAGCTCGCCGTCTCGACGGTGATCTTCGCCCTACGGCCCCATCCGGACAGCGGCGCGACCACCCTGTGGCTGCCGCTGGTCCGGCGGATCCGCCAACCCCACGAGGGGCGTTGGGCGTTGCCGGGCGGACCGCTGCTGCCGGAGGAGGACCTCGCCGCCAGCGCCCGGCACACCCTGGAGCGCACCACGGGGCTCACCTCGAGCTACCTGGAGCAGCTCTACTCGTTCGGCTCGACGGAACGTTCCCCGCAGCGGGTCGTCTCGATCGTCTACTGGGCGCTGGTGCGGTCCGACGAGGTGGCCGTCGCCGTGGACGGCGAGAACGTCGAGTGGTTCGTGGCCGACGAGCTGCCGGAGCTCGCCTTCGACCACAACGCGATCGTGCGGTACGGCCTCAACCGACTGCGAGCCAAGATCACCTACTCCCCGATCGCGCGCTTCTTCCTCAGCCCAGAGTTCACGCTGGCCGAGCTCCGGGCCGTGCACGAAGCCGTGCTGGCCAAGAAGATCGACCCGGCGAACTTCCGGCGCCAGGCCCTGGCCACCAAGACCCTCGTCCCCACCGGCAATCAGCTGACGGGCACCAGCCACCGACCGCCCGCCCTGTATCGCTTCCAGCTCGACCCTGACAGGAGTCCCCGATGACCCAGCTCGATGGTCGCGCTCCGCGCTCAGCGGTCCTGAGTTCCGCAGAGTCTCGCTCGTTCGTCACGATTCCGGACGACGAAGAACGTGTCGTCCGGAATCGCTCCTGCACTCCCGAGAGGCTCCACTCATGACCCAGCTGCTCAGCCTGTCCGTGAACTCTCGTGTCACGGCCGCCCCCAGCGAGAGCTGTGATGCCGACCTGGCCCGCGGACCGTGGGACTTCGACCTGGCCCCCGGCTACGGCCCCGGCGCCTCCGAGCTGGACGTCATCCCCGAGCCGGTCACCCGTCCGGGGCAGCTGCCGACGGCGTACCAGCGGATGAGCGACGACGAGCTGCACGCTCGGATCCGGGCGGCCAAGGAGAAGCTGGGCAGCGACTTGGTGATCTTGGGCCACTTCTACCAGCGCGACGAGGTCGTCCAGTACGCCGACTTCGTCGGGGACTCCTTCCAGCTGGCCAACGCGGCGCTGACCCGGCCGGAGGCGAGCACCATCGTGTTCTGCGGGGTGCACTTCATGGCCGAGACCGCCGACATCCTGGCCCGGCCGGAGCAGCACGTGATCCTGCCCAACCTGGCCGCGGGCTGCTCGATGGCCGACATGGCCGACGAGGACTCCGTCGAGGCGGCCTGGGAGGACCTGATGGAGCTGTACGCCGACGAGACCGGTCCGGACGGTCTCGACGCCGACGGACTGGCCTCGGTGATCCCGGTCACCTACATGAACTCTTCGGCCGCGCTGAAGGCCTTCTGTGGAAGGCACGGCGGCATCGTGTGCACGTCCTCGAACGCCGCCACGGTGCTGGAGTGGGCCTTCGCTCGGGGCCGGCGGGTGCTGTTCTTCCCCGACCAGCACCTGGGTCGCAACACCGCCAAGGCGATGGGGGTGCCGCTGGAGCAGATGCCGATGTGGAACCCGCGCAAGGCGCTCGGCGGCAACACCGAGACCGAGCTGCAGGACGCGCGGGTGATCTTGTGGCACGGGTTCTGCTCCGTGCACAAGCGGTTCAACGTGGCGCAGATCGAGCGGGCCAGGGCCGAGCACCCCCGGGTCAAGATCATCGTGCACCCGGAGTGCCCGATGCCGGTGGTCGACGCCGCCGACGCGTCCGGGTCCACGGATGCGATCCGCAAGCTCGTGGCCGCGGCTCGCCCGGGCGACGTGATCGGGATCGGCACCGAGGTCAATCTGGTCAACCGGCTGGCCGCGGAGAACCCGGACAAGACGATCTTCTGCCTGGATCCGGTCATCTGCCCTTGCTCGACCATGTACCGGATCCACCCCGGCTACCTGGCCTGGACGCTGGACGGACTCGTCGAGGGCGAGATCCGCAACGAGATCGTGGTCGCCGACGAGGTGGCGGTCCACGCGAAGGTCGCGCTCGAGCGGATGCTCGCGGCGCTGCCCAGCTGACTCCTCCCACGATCCTCGACCGTCACCCGATCATCAGAAGGGACGCAGCATGCGCGTGATCATCATCGGGTCCGGAGTCGCCGGACTGACCGCGGCTCTTGATCTTGCTCCCCGGCACGACGTGCTGGTGCTGACCAAGGCCGACGCCTCGGAGAGCAACACTCGCTATGCCCAGGGCGGCGTCGCCGTGGTCACCGCGGCCGAGGACTCCCCGGCCAGCCACGTCGCCGACACGCTGGTGGCCGGTGCCGGGCTGAGCGACGTGGACGCGGCGACCGTGCTGTGCGAAGGAGGCCCCGCCGCGGTGCACGAGCTCGCCGAGCGTGGCGTCGGCTTCGACCGGACCGCGTCCGGCGAGCTGGCTCTGGGACTCGAGGCTGCCCACGCGCACCCGCGGATCCTGCACGTGCACGGTGACGCCACCGGTGAGGCCATCTCGACCGCCCTGCTCCGGCGGGTGGCCGAGGCCGGCATTCCGTTGCGGCCCCGCACCACGGTGGTGGACATCGAGCTGAACGACGGCCGGGCGGTCGGCGTACGGCTGCTGGATGGCACCACGCTGGCGGCGGACGCCGTGATCCTGGCCACCGGCGGGGCCGGGCAGCTGTACCGGCACACCACGAACCCCGAGGTCGCCACGGGCGACGGGGTCGCGCTCGCGCTGCGCGCCGGTGCGGCGGTGGCGGACCTGGAGTTCTACCAGTTCCACCCGACCTCGCTGGCGGCTCCGGGCAACTTCTTGATCTCCGAGGCGGTCCGCGGGGAAGGGGCGACGCTGATCGACAGTGCCGGCCAGCGCTTCATGCTCGACGTGCACCCGGCGGCCGAGCTCGCGCCGCGGGACGTCGTGGCCCGTGGGATCGCCGACCAGATGCAGCGCCAGCACGGCGCTCCGGTCCGGTTGGACGCCACGCATCTCGGCAGGGACTTCCTGGCCCGCCGGTTCCCCACCATCGACGCCAGCTGCCGACGCCGCGGGTTCGCCTGGGACGCCGAGCCGATCCCGGTCACGCCGGCGGCGCACTACTGGATGGGCGGAGTCCGCACCGACACCTGGGGCCGCACCTCCGTGCCCGGTCTGTACGCGGTCGGCGAGGTTGCCTGCACCGGTCTGCACGGGGCCAACCGGCTGGCCTCCAACTCCCTGCTCGAGGGGCTGGTCTACGCCGGCCGCGTCGCCGACCACCTGGACTCCGAGTTGTCAGATGCTGTGGTCGCCGGGGCCACCACGGGCGCTGACAACTCGGCTGAGTGGCCGCCGGCAGAAGCCGTCGACCTCAGTGATTCCGCGGACGCGGAGCCCTACAACCGCTCCGATCTGCAGGCCATGATGTGGGAGTCGGTCGGCCTCGAGCGGACCGACGCCGGACTGCGCGAGGCGCTGGACACCTTGCGGGGCTGGCGGACACCGGAGATCACCGACGCCAAGGCGACCGAGGACGCGAACCTGCTGCTGGTAGCCCGGGCGGTGGCCGCCAGTGCCTTGCGGCGTACGGAGTCGCGCGGTGGCCACTTCCGCGCCGACTTCCCCACCACCGACCACACCCAGGCCACCCACTCCGGACTGGTCCTGGCCCGATGAGGACACCGTTCCGCCCGACCACCCCCTTCTCGCTCGAGACCCGAGGGAGTAAGACCGGAGGGAGCGAGCGATGAGTCTGCAGCGGCACCAGGTCGAGCGCATGGTCGCGATGGCACTGGATGAGGACGCACCGTTCGGCGACGTGACCAGCCAGACCTTCGTCCCGGCGAGCACCACCGCGACCGCCGAGCTCGTCGCCCGGGAGCCAGGCGTCTTCGCCGGAGCCGAGGTGTTCGAGGTAGCCATGATCACCCTGGACGACTCCGTCGAGGTCACCCTGCTGACGGCGGACGGCGACCGCTTCGAGGCCGGTCAGGTGCTGGCCCGGGTCGAGGGTTCGGCCCGGGCGATCCTGCAGGCCGAGCGGGTCGCCCTCAACCTCGTCCAGCGGATGTGTGGCGTCGCCACCCTGACCGCCCGGTACGTCGAGGCTGTCGCCGGCACCCAGGCGCGGGTGGTCGACACCCGCAAGACCACACCGGGCCTTCGCGCCCTGGAACGCCATGCCGTGCGATGCGGCGGCGGCCACAACCACCGCTACTCGCTGTCCGACGCCGTGATGGCCAAGGACAACCACCTGGCCGTGGTCGATGACATCGGCGCGGCCATCCGCCGAGTCCGCGCGGAGATCCCGCACACCATGCACCTGGAGGTGGAGGTCGACCGGCTCGACCAGCTGGACGAGGTGCTGGCCGCCGGCCCCGACACGATCATGCTCGACAACTTCTCTCTCGACGATCTGGCCGAGGGTGTCCGCCGCATCGATGGTCGCGCGATCGTGGAGGCTTCGGGCGGGATCACCCTGGAGACCATCGCCGTCGTCGCCGCGACCGGGGTCGATGTGATCAGCGTCGGCGCCCTCACCCACAGCGTCCGGGCGCTCGATCTCGGGCTGGACGTGGTCGTCGACGGTTCGCGATGACCTACCTGGACGCGGCCGCCACCACCCCCGTACGCCGGGAGGTGCTGGAGGCGATGTGGCCCTACCTCACGACCACGTACGGCAATCCCTCCAGCCACCACGAGGTGGGCGAGGCCGCCGCCCGGGGGTTGGAGGCCGCTCGCCGGGCCATCGCCGACATCCTCGGCGCCCGCGCCGCGGAGATCACCTTCACCTCGGGCGGCACCGAGGGCGCCAACACCGCGATCAAGGGCATCGCTCTGGCGCAGCCGCGCGGCCGGCACGTGATCGTGTCCGCCGTCGAGCACCCGGCCGTCCTCGAGTCGGCGCGCTGGCTGGGCCGCCTCGGCTACGACGTCACCGAGCTCGGGGTCGACGGCGCCGGCCGCGTCGCCCCCGACGATCTCGCCGCCGCCCTGCGCCCCGACACGACGCTGGTCAGCCTCCAGTACGCCAACAACGAGGTCGGCACGATCCAGCCGATCGCCGAGCTCAGCGCGATCGCCCGTGCCCACGATGTCCCGTTCCACACCGACGCCGTGCAGGCGGCCGGCTGGCTGGATCTCGACGTCGCCCGGCTGGGCGTCCAGGCGCTCAGCCTCTCCGGTCACAAGGTCGGCGCGCCCAAGGGGATCGGCGTCCTCTACGCGGGGCGGCGGACTCCGATCGAGCCCCTGATCCACGGCGGCGGCCAGCAGCGCGGCCTGCGCTCCGGCACCGAGGACGTGGCCGGTGCCGTGGGCATGGCGACCGCCCTCCGGCTGGCCCTGACCGCCGATGCCGAGCCCGTCCGGTCTCGTCGCGACGCCTTCATCGCCCGCGTGGAGCAGGCGCTGCCCGGCGTCCGCCTCACCGGCCACCGCCACGAGCGGCTGCCAGGCCACGCCTCCTTCGTGCTGCCCGGGCTGAGTGGCGAGTCGGTGCTGCTCGACCTGGAGCGGCACGGCGTGATCTGTTCCAGCGGGTCCGCCTGTGCGGCCGGCAGCGACGAGGCCTCGCACGTCCTGACGGCGATGGGCATCCCGGCCGAGACCGCGCAGACCGCCCTGCGGTTCACCTTCGAGGCCGAGATCAGCGATGCGGAACTCGAGCAGGCCGCCGACCAGCTGATCGCCGAGGTGACCGATCGGCTGCCGGTAACCTCACCCGCGTGCAGCCACCGGTAGCGCCCGACGACGGCTCGAGCTCATGATCAACGAGTCCGCCATGTCCGCGCTCGACACTGCTGCCGCCGTCCGGTCCGGACGGACCACCGCGGTCGCCAGCACCGAGAGTGCCCTGGAACGCATCGGCCGCCTGAATCCGGCGCTCAACGCGATCATCGCCGGCGACGCCGACCGGGCCCTCACCCAGGCCGCCGAGGTGGACCACCGGGTCGCCGCCGGCGAGCACCTCCCTCTGGCCGGCGTACCACTGGCGGTCAAGGACACCGAGGACACGGTCGGCTATCGCACCACGTACGGGTCCCGACTGTTCGCCGACAACCCGTTCGCCACCGACGACTCCGTCCTCGTGGCCCGCCTGCGGGCAGCCGGCTGCGTGGTGGTCGGCAAGTCGAACACCCCGGAGTTCGCCGCCTCCGCCGACACGTCCAACCTGGTCTTCGGGTCCACCCGCAACCCGTACGACACCGACCGGCTGACCGGTGGCTCCTCCGGCGGGGCCGCCGCAGCGGCGGCCTCGGGCATGGTGCCGCTGGCCACGGCCTCCGACGGCGGAGGGTCGATCCGGATCCCGGCGTCGGCCTGCGGCCTGCCGGGCTTCAAGCCGTCGCTCGGCCGGGTGCCCGACGGCGGCCCGCACCCGGTCGACTGGCCGCTGGTCACCACCCGGGGCGTGATCACCCGTACGGTGGCGGACCTGGTCGCCACCCTCGATGTCGTCGTCGGACCCGAACGGACCGACCTGCGCGCCCTCCCTGCGCCCTGCGAACCCTTCTCCGTCGGCGTCAGCCGCTCCGGTCTCCCCCGTCGCGTCGCCTGGAGCCCGCAGCTGGGGTACGACTGGACCGAGCCGAGCATCCTCGCCACCTGCACCGCCGCCGTCGAGCGGCTGGCCGCCGTGGGCGTCGAGGGCCAGTGGAGTGAGGAGCTGCTCCAGCTCGCTCAGGTGGTCGAGATCGATCGCGTCTTCGACACCGAGCCGTACGACGCCTGGGGCCCCCTGATAGCGGCGTACGTGCAGCGCAGTGTCGGTGCGCTCGACCGCTCGCTGCTGACCGAGGAGGTGCGGCACGGCATCGAGGACGCCGACCGGCTGACGGCCCGGGATCTGCTCGCCGCCGAGGACACCTGTCACCAGCTGAACCTCCAGCTGACGAAGGTGTTCGAGACCTGTGACCTGCTGCTCACCCCGACCCTGCACCGTGACCCGCCGCGATTCGGCGAGACCGTGTCCTGGATCCGGGCCACCGGGGTGTTCAACCTGACCCGCTCCCCCGCCGGCACGGTACCGGTGGGGCTCAGCGAGGCCGGTCTGCCCGTGGGTCTGCAGATCGTCGGACCGCAGCACGACGACGTCGGGGTGCTCGCCCTGATGGCGTACCTGCACCCCTGACCTGACCGATCCGCTCGCGTTCCGTCCATCCGCTCGGGGTGCACCTGGTGCGGATGAGTGGAACTCGAGCGGATCGCAGCCGTCTCCGGCTGGGAGGGGGGATCGCAGCCGTCTCGAGCTGGGAACGTGCCCATCCGCCGAAAACGCGCCGGAGGCGGCCCCCACACGTGGGGACCGCCTCCGGCGTTGTGCTCGAAGCGAGCGGTCAGACGCTGATCGTCAGATCAGAAGTCCATCCCGCCCATGCCACCCATGCCACCGTCGCCACCCGGAGCAGCCGAGGCCTTCTCCGGCTTGTCGGCGATGACGGCCTCGGTGGTGAGGAACAGGGCCGCGATCGACGCCGCGTTCTGCAGCGCGGACCGGGTCACCTTGGCCGGGTCGATGATGCCGGCCGCGACCAGGTCGACGTACTCGCCGGTGGCCGCGTTCAGGCCCTGACCGACGGGCAGGTTGCGGACCTTCTCCGCCACGACGCCACCCTCGAGTCCGGCGTTGATGGCGATCTGCTTCAGCGGGGCCTCGGCCGCGGTGAAGACGATCTGCGCGCCGATGGCCTCGTCACCGGTCAGGTCGACCTTGACGGACTGGGCCGCCTGCAGCAGAGCCACGCCGCCACCGGCGACGATGCCCTCCTCGACGGCCGCCTTGGCGTTGCGCACCGCGTCCTCGATGCGGTGCTTGCGCTCCTTGAGCTCGACCTCGGTGGCCGCACCGACCTTGATCACGGCAACGCCGCCGGCCAGCTTGGCCAGCCGCTCCTGCAGCTTCTCGCGGTCGTAGTCGGAGTCGCTGTTCTCGATCTCCGTACGGATCTGGTTGACCCGACCGGCGATGGCGTCGGAGTCGCCCGCGCCCTCGATGATGGTCGTCTCGTCCTTGGTCACCACGACCTGACGAGCCTGGCCCAGCAGCTCCAGCTCGACGCCGTCGAGCTTGAGTCCGACCTCCTCGGAGATGACCTGGCCACCGGTGAGGATGGCGATGTCGGTCAGCATGGCCTTGCG
>DATDBH010000102.1:0-28569 GCA_036524985.1 Microlunatus sp.
CGCCATCCAGGACCGGACCGACTGGGTGGAGGCGTCGAACGGACCCACCAGGCCCTGGGCGGCGAACTCGGCCACCGGCGGGCAGCCGACCGGGCCGAGCTGGATCAGTCGCTCCACCAGCGGACCGCCGTCGGGATGATCGACAGCCGAGTGCGCGTCCGCCCACGCGGCGGCCACGACCAGCTTGCGACAGCCCGCCATCCGGGCGTCGCGCTCCACGTCCGCGGCGAGGTCGGTCAACGCGCGGGAGTCACCCAGCGCTGCCTCCAACTCGACCTCGAACATGACTCGATTCTACTCGAACAGACGTTCTAAATCCAGAGAATCCAGATCGAGATTCTCCCGCTCTGCTTGACAATGCGGGGTTCAGGTCGCGCTCGCTGCGAGACCCGGGTCCGGATCCGGATAGAGCACCACCACCGCCGTCACGATGATCTCCGAACCGACCCCCCAGCGTCCGGCGAAGCTCTCCACGCCGGCGGCTCGGATCAGCTGTGGGTCGAGCAGGCGGGCCACGAAGGACCCCGCCGGATCGATGATCAGTGCGACGCCGGTGAAGTCCAGCCACTGGCCGGCGAGCGGGAAGAACGCCTTGTAGACCGACTCCTTCGCGCTGAACAGCAGCCGGTCCCAGGGCACGGCCGGATCTCGGTCGTGCAGAGCAGCCAGCTGATCGCGTTCGGCCGCATCGGCGACCAGGTCGAGGACGTCCGCCGGCAGCCCGGCCCGGGGGTCGGCGGCGATGCCGAGGCTGCGGAGGTCCCGATGCCTCGCCACCGCCGCGGCCCGGAACCCCAGGCAGTGGGTCAGGCTCCCGACGAACCCCGCGGGCCACACCGGGCTGCCGGCGGGACCGCGCGGGATGGGCACGTCACCCACCCCCAGCTCGGCCAGCGCCCGCCGTGCGCAGATCCGGGTCGTGCCGAACTCCCGCCGCCGAGCCTCGACCGCCGTCGCCACCGCCGCTTCCTCGCTGGGAAAGCGCGTCGCCGCCTGCAGGTCGAGGGTCGTCTCCCGGGTCACCACCGCCGGGGGCAGCAAGCCGGCCAGCAGACCCGGGCGGGCCAGCAGGACCGGCTGAGTCGCCGCCTCACCGGCCACCACCCACCACCGCCAGGTCAGTCTCCCGAACCCCAGCGCTCAGGTCCCCGGTCGCCGCCCGCTCGAGGGCGTCGGTGAGCGCTACGG
The DNA here is from genome assembly GCA_036524985.1 of Microlunatus sp. Lineage (GTDB taxonomy): Bacteria > Actinomycetota > Actinomycetes > Propionibacteriales > Propionibacteriaceae > Microlunatus. Next base: position 1,189 of record DATDBH010000102.1, read on the forward strand.
CGAGGGAGTCGACGTTCGGTGGACGCAGCAGCGTGTAGTGGTTGCCCGGCACGTCGTACGCCCGGAACTCACCGGTCGCGACCGAGGCCCAGCGGCCGACCGCCTCGCTGGCACAGGGCTCCTCGGTCGCCCGGAAGACCACCACCGGACCGTCGTACGCGGGGGCGCGGTAGTCGACCACCCCCCGCACGAACGCGTCGAACACCGCCAGCAAGCGCGACAAGGCCGCCGTCGACGTGTCTGCGGGCAGGGCGTCGGCGGCCACCGCGCGGGCCAGCACGGCCGCGGCCAAGGACTCCCCGGTCAACGCGTGCCCGTCCGGGTCCCGCAGGTCGTCCGGGTCGATGTCCAGCTCGCGGTCGGCGGCGACCCCGAGCTCCCAGGCGAACCAGGAGGCTGTGTCCGCCTCTCCCGCGTGCGTCACGGGTCCGGTGGGCGGCGCGGGCGGGCCCCCGTCGATCGCGGCCAGCAGCGCCACCTCCTGGCCGGCGGCCCGGAGCCGCTCGGCCACCGCGAGGGCGGTGATGCTGCCGGCGCAGTAGCCGGCGATGTGGTAGGGACCTTCCGACTGCACACCCCGGATGGCCTCGACGAACACGTCCGCGAGTCCGTCGATGTCCCCGACCGGCGAGCTCCCCGGGTCGAGTCCGGGTGCCTGCAGACCGTAGATCGGGCGGTCCTCGGGCAGCAGCCGCGCCAGATCCACGTACGCGAGCGCGTTGCCCACGGCCGCCGGCAGGCAGAACAGCGGCGGCAGCGATCCGCCCGACCGGAGCGACACCAGGGAGGACCAGCGTCGCGAGGCCGGGTCCCGTCGGATCTCCCGGGCCACCTTCTCCACCGTGGCGTCCCCTCCGGTGAACATGATCGCCACCGGCAGCTCGACCCCGTACGTCCGGGCCAGCCGACCCAGCATCCTGATCACCAGCAGCGACGTACCCCCGCGGGCGAAGAAGTCCTCGGTGACGCCCAGACCGCGGACCCCGAGCAGCTCCTCCCAGAGGGCGACGAGCTCGAGCTCGAGACCGTCCCGGGCGGCCACCCGGTCCTCGTGGCCGCCGCCGGCCGCCAGTGTGCCCGGGTCGGGCAGGGCGGCGCGGTCCAGCTTCCCGTTGCTGGACAGGGGCAGCGCGTCCAGGACGACGATCACCGCGGGGACCAGGTGCTCGGGCAGCCGACGACCGAGCTGCTCCCGCAACGCGGTGGGAGCGAGGTCGTCGTCGCCGACGACATAGGCCACCAACCGACCGTCGCGGCCGACCGCCGCCGCCTCGCGTACGCCGTCGGACGCCCGCAGCGCCGCCTCGACCTCGCCGAGCTCGATCCGGAAGCCGCGCAGCTTGATCTGGTGGTCCACGCGGCCGAGGAACTCGACGACGCCGTCGGGGCGCCACCGGGCGAGATCGCCGGTCCGATACATCCGGCCGGGGTGGAAGGGGTTCGCGACGAAGCGTTCCGCCGTCAGGGACGGCCGGTCCAGGTAGCCGTCGGCCACCTGCACGCCGCCGAGGCAGAGCTCGCCGGCCACGCCGGGGGGCACTGGCTCCAGGTTGCCGTCGAGAACGTACAGCCGGGTGTTGTCGACCGGCCGGCCGATCGGCACGACGACCCCGACGGCGTCCGGCCGCACCGTCCAGTGACTGACGTCGATCGCGGCCTCGGTCGGTCCGTAGAGGTTGTGCAGCGCGCACCTGGGTGCACCCGCCAGCACCCGGCGGGTCAGGTCGGCCGGCAGCGCCTCGCCGCTGCAGATCATCCGCCGCAGCGAGTCGAGCGCCCCGAGGTCGACGACCTCGGTGAAGACCTCCAGCATCGACGGCACGAAGTGCAGCGTGGTCACCCTCTCCTCGCGGATCAGACCGGCCAGATAGGCCGGATCCTTGTGACCCTCGGGGCGCGCCACCACCAGCCGGGCGCCGGTCAGCAGCGGCCAGCAGAGCTCCCACACCGAGACGTCGAAGCTGAACGGTGTCTTCTGCAGCACCACGTCGGAGTCGTCGAGTCCGTACTCCCGCTGCATCCAGGTCAGCCGGTTCACGATGCCCCGGTGGTGGTTCACCACCGCCTTGGGTCGGCCGGTGGAGCCGGAGGTGTAGATGACGTACGCCGGATCGTCCGGTCGGCTGCCGAGGTCGTCCACCTGCGTGGGCTGGCGGGTGAGCAGCGCGGCATCCGCGTCCAGGTCCACGACAGCGACGCCGGTCGGCACCCGATCCCGCGCCGCGGCGTGGGTGATGACCACCGGCAGCCGAGCGTCCTCGATCATCAGCGCGATCCGATCGGCCGGGTACGACGGCTCCAGCGGGAGATAGGCGGCGCCGGCCCGGAGCACGCCGAGGACGCCGACGACCATCTCCGACGACCGCTCCAGACAGAGACCGACGCGCGTGCCCGGACCGGCCCCGAGGCTCCGCAGCAGGTTGGCCAGCCGGCCGCTGCGTTCGTCGAGCTGCCGAGCCGTCAGCCGGTCCGCACCGCAGGTGACGGCGACGGCGTCCGGGGTCGCCCGCAGCCGGTCGGTGATCAGGTCGTGCAGGCACGCCTCCGGTGCGTCGGCGCCGGTGGCGTTCCAGCCCTCGACGATCTGCTCCCGCTCGGCAGGGGTGAGCAGCGGGATCGAGGAGAGCGGCAGCCGCGCGTCGTCGGTGACGGCGGTGAGCACCTGGACCAGGGCGCGGGCGAAGGCTTCCGCGGTCGCCCGGTCGTAGAGGTCGATCGCGTACTCGAGATTGGCGTCGATGCCGCCGGCGGTGCCGTGGGCGTCCAGCTTCTCGATGAAGGCGAAGGTGAGGTCGAACTTGGCGAGATCGATCCGCACCGGGGCGGTCGTCACCTGCAGACCGTGCAGTGCGAGCTCGGCGGGGGCGTTGCTCTGCAGCACCACGTTGACCTGGAAGAGCGGGTGCCGGCTGAGGGAGCGCGGCGGGTTCAGCACCTCGACGAGCCGTTCGAACGGCAGATCCTGGTGCGCGTACGCGGCCAGATCCGTCTCCCGGACGCGGCGCAGCAGCTCGGCGAAGTCGGGGTCGCCCGAGGTGTCCGTCCGCAGCACCAGGGTGTTGACGAAGAAGCCGACCAGGTCGTCCATCGCCTCGTCGGTGCGGCCGGCCACCGGCGTCCCGACCGCGAGGTCTGGTCCCGCACCCCACCGGTGCAGGACCACCAGGACCGCCGCCTGGAGCACCATGAACAGGGTCGCGCGGTGCTCGGACGCGAGGGTGCGGAGACCGCCGGCCAGAGCCGCGTCGAGGTGGAACGGCACCAGCGCACCGCGGTGCGTGGGCTCGCTGGGCCGCGGTCGATCCGACGGCAGCGCCAGCTCGGGGGCGAGCCCCGCCAACGCGGACCGCCAGTGGTCCAGCTCGGCCGAGATCAGGCTGCCCGGGTCGTCCTCACTGCCCAGCAGCTCGTGCTGCCAGGCGCTGAAGTCGCCGTACTGCACCGGCAGCGGGTCCCAGCCCGGCGCCTCCCCCCGGCAGCGCGCCTCGTACGCCAGGGCGAGGTCACGCAGCAACGGCGCCAGCGACCAGCCGTCACACACGATGTGGTGCAGGACCAGCAGCAGCACCGCCTCGCCGTCGTCGATCACGAACAGACGCGCGCGGATCGGCAGATCGGTGGCCAGGTCGAACGGCTGGGACGCCGTCCGGACCAGGTCCTCGATCACCGTCTCCTCGTCGGCGGGCAGCACCACGAGCTCCGGGTGGCCGGGTGCCGGCTCCAGGATCCGCTGGTACGGCACCTCGGCGACGGTCGGGAACACGGTGCGCAGGGACTCGTGTCGCCCGACCAGGTCGACCAGGCTCGCGGCCAGGGCCTCCGTGTCCACCGACCCGTGCAGGCGCAGGGCCAGCGGCGCGCTGTAGGCCGCGCCCCCGCCGTGCAGCCGGTCCAGCAGCCAGAGTCGTTGCTGGGCGAAGGACAGGGGCAGCGGCTGCGCGGAGCGCGGGGCGGGACAATCCGACTCAGTCATGAGATCTCCTGGGTACGCCGGCGGAGGGTCGGCCGGGCGTTCGGGGCGGTGGTCGTCCGGTCGGCCAGCTCGGCCACCGTCGGAGCCTCGAACACGGTGCGGATGGACAGCTCGGCGTCCAGGGTCGACCGGATCCGGCTGACCAGCCGGGTGGCCAGCAGCGAGTGGCCGCCGAGCTCGAAGAAGTTGTCGTCGACACCGACGGTGTCGACGCCGAGGACCTCGGCGAACAGCTGGCAGAGGACCCGCTCGCGCTCCGTCTGCGGACCGCGGCGGGTGACGGCGGCCCCGGGGTCGGCGGCGAGCAGGGCACGCCGGTCCAGCTTGCCGTTGGCCGTCATCGGCAGGGCCTCGAGCAGGGTCACCGAGGAGGGCACCATGTACTCGGGCAGCCGGGCCCCGACGAAGCGGCGCAGCTGCCCGGCGTCGGGCACCGACCCGTGCCCGGGCACCACGAAGGCGACCAGGATCCGGTGGCCCGGTCGCACCTCGCGGACCGCGACCGCGGCCTGGGCCACCTCGGGGTGGGCGACCAGGCACGCCTCGACCTCGCCGTACTCGACCCGGAAGCCGCGGATCTTGACCTGGTCGTCCGACCGGCCGGCGAAGTCCAGGGTGCCGCCACGGGTCCAGCGACCACGGTCACCGGTGCGGTACATCCGGGCGCCAGGACCCTCGAAGGGGTTGGCGATGAAGCGCTCCGCGGTTGCGGAGGGCTGGCCGAGGTAGCCGTGGGCCAGGCCGATGCCCGCTGCGTACAGATCACCCGTGACACCGATCGGGACCGGCCGGAGCCGGTCGTCGAGCACGTACACGCGCTTGTTGGCCACCGGACGGCCGATCGACACCGAGGACGTCGGGACATCCTCGGGATCGATCCGGTGGGCGGTGGTCAGGCCCAGGCTCTCGGCCGGACCGTACCCGTTGACCACCGTGAGGCCGGGGAAGTCGCGGACGGCCCGGTGCACGTGCTCGCTGGACGCCGCCTCGCCCGCAGTCATCGCGCAGCGCAGCCCGGCGAAGACGGTGGGGTGCTCGTCGAGCAGGTAGTTGAACAGGCTGGCCGACATCTGCAGCATGGTCACGCCGTGCTCGAGCACGAGCTTCTCGATCAGCTTCGGCTCGGGCAGCTGGGCGGGCTGCAGCACGCAGGTCGCCCCGTGCAGCAGGGCGCCGAACAGCTCCAGCACGAAGGCGTCCCAGGACACCGGCGCGCATTGCAGGAACACCTCGTCGGGTCCGAAGTCGACGTAGTCCTGACCGCAGACGGTGCCGATGATGGCCCGGTGCGAGGCGGCGACGCCCTTCGGTGCGCCGGTCGATCCCGAGGTGAACATCACGCAGGCCAGGTCGTCGGGGGTCGGTGGGTCCGTCGCCGCGGTCGGCGAGAACGTCGCCGGCGACGCGAGGGCGAGATGGTCGCCGGGGTGCACGACGGGTACGCCCAGACCGGCCAGCCGGACCGCCTGCGACCGGGAGGCGACGAGCAGGGAGACACCTCGGGCCGCCGCCTCCAGCCGAGGAGTGGGGAACGCCGGGTCCAGCAGGGTGTAGCCGGCCCCGGTCTTGAGGGCCGCCAGCAGAGAGACCACCAGGTCGAGGTCACGCTCCAGGGCGATCCCGACGAGCGCTCCTCGGCTCGCCCCGGCCCCGCGAAGTCGTTGCGCCAGCCGGTCGGACCGGGCTTCGAGCTCGGCGTACGTCAGCGACCGGTCACCGAGCACCAGCGCAGTCGCGTCAGGGCGGGTGGTGGCGACCTCGCCGAGCAGGTCGTGCACGCAGCGATCCTCGGGCACGGCCACGGCCGTGTCGTTCAGCTGGGTCAGCATCGCCCGGTCGGCCGCCGAGGTCACGTCCACCGCGTCGATCCGCACGTCCGGGTGCCGGGTGACCGTCTCCACCACCCTGCGCAGCTGAGCGCCCAGCTGCTCGGCGGTCTCGCGGTCGAACAGGTCGGTGGCGTACTCCAGCCAGCAGGTGATCCCGTCCGGGGCGCCGTCCGGCCGGCGCCGCTCCTCGAGGGTGACGGTCAGGTCGAACTTCGCGACCCCCAGGTCGAGCGGCTGGTCGAACGCCTCGAGCCCGTCGATCTCGGCGCTGGCGGCGGCGTTGTTCTGCAGCACCAGCATCACCTGGAACAAGGGGTGTCGCGACAGCGACCGGGCCGGGTTGATCACCTCCACCAACCGCTCGAACGGCAGATCCTGGTGGGCGTACGCCGCCAGGTCCAGGTCCCGGACCCGGCCGAGCAGCTCGACGAAGGTGGGATCGCCGGACGTGTCCGTCCGCAGCACGAGCGTGTTCACGAAGAACCCGACGAGGTCGTCCAGGGCCTCGTCGGTGCGGCCGGCGATGGGCGTACCGATCGGGATGTCGTGGCCGGCTCCGAGCCGGGTGAGCAGCACGGCGAGGGCCGCCTGGGCCGCCATGAAGACCGTGGTGTGGGTCGACTTGGTGAGCTCGAGCAGTCGCTGGTGGGTCTCGGCGGACAGTCGCGACTCGACCAGACCACCGAGGTGGTTGGACATCGGCGGTCGCGGCCGGTCCCGGGGGAGCTCGAGCTCCTCGGGGAGACCGGTCAGGGTCTCGGTCCAGTAGCGCAGCTGCGTGGACACAAGACTCCGCGGGTCGTCCTCGCCGGCCAGCAGGTCCTGCTGCCACAGCGTGTAGTCGCTGTACTGGACGGGCAGCTCGCTCCACTGCGGAGCCTGGCCGTCCAGGCGGGACTGGTACGCGTCCGCCAGGTCCCGGGTGAGGGGGTCCAGCGACCAGCCGTCGCTGACGATGTGGTGCATGGCCAGCACCAGGACGTTCTCCTGCGCGCCCAGCTGGAACACCGTGGTGCGGACGGGCAGCTCCCGGGTCAGGTCGAACGGGTGTCGGGCCGCGCTCTCCAGCTCCTCGACCAGCTCGTCCTCGGTGCACCGGGTCAGGACGAACGGCGGGATCGCCTGCTCCGGGGGCAGGACCCGCTGGTACGGACGACCGTCGACGGCCGGGAAGACCGTGCGCAGGGCCTCGTGCCGAGCAACCACGTCGGTGACGGCCGCGCGCAGCGCGTCGTGGTCCAGGGCTCCGCGCAGCCGCAGCACCAGCGGTGCGTTGTAGGTGAAGGTCGCACCCTCCATCTGAGCGAGGAACCACAGGCGCTGCTGGGCGAAGGACAGGGGGATCATCGGGAGTACTCCTCGGCGGTGGGTCGGGGCCGCAGCGCTGGTCGCGCGGGCGGTGAGTCGGTGAGATGGGCGGCCAGACCGGCCGCGGTGGGGAACTCGAACAGGGCGGCGATGTCGATCTCGACACCCAACGCGGCCCGGGCCTGACTGATCAGCCGGGTGGCGAGCAGGGAGTGCCCGCCGAGGTCGAAGAAGCTGTCGTCGGCGCCGACGTCGGTGGCGCCCAGGACCTTGGCGAACAGCCGGCAGAGCACCCGTTCCTGCGGTGACACCGGCTCTCGGTGGTGAGTCGTCCGGACCGCGGTCGCCGCCGGCAGCGCGGCCCGGTCGAGCTTGCCGTGCCGGGTCAGCGGGAGCGCGTCGAGCACCACGACGGCCGGCACGAGGGGTCGGGGCAGGGCTTTCGCCAGGTGATCGCGCAGCTCGGCCGGGGTGAGCGCGGCGCCGGCCCGCGGCACCGCGTACGCGGTCAGGCGGACGTCCCCCGGCCGGTGGTCGCTGTCGGTGACGACACCGTCGGCGACGGCCGGATGACGCCGCAGCACCGTCTCGATCTCGCCGAGCTCGATCCGTCGACCGTTGACCTTGACCTGGCCGTCGTCGCGGCCGGCGAACTCCAACACCCCGTCGGGGCGCCACCGACCGCGGTCACCGGTGCGGTAGAGCCGTGCACCCGGCGGTCCGTAGGGATCGGCGACGAAGCGCTCAGCGGTCAGGCCTGGTCGCCCCAGATACCCCCGAGCGAGCTGGGCGCCGCTCAGGTACAGCTCACCGATCGTGCCGACCGGGGCGGGCTCCAGCCCCTCGTCGAGGACGAGCACGCCGGTGTTGATCCCGGGGCGCCCGATCGGCACCGAGCCCGCGTCGTCGGCTTCGTCGGGGGACCAGCGCCAGGTGGTGACCTCGACGGCCGCCTCGGTCGGACCGTAGAAGTTCTGCACCTCGATGCCGAGCACGTCGTGACAGCGGCGGGCCAGCGCCGGCGGCAGCGCCTCGCCACCGCAGGTGATCCGGCGCAGCGTGGTCCCGGAGGAAAGGTCGAGATCGAGGAAGGCCGGCAGCATCGACGGGACGAAGTCGATCGTGGTGATCGCCTCCCGCCGCACCAGGTCGGCCAGGTAGACCGGATCGCGCTGGCCGCCGGGCGCCGCAGCCACGATCGTCGCGCCCTGCACCAACGGCCAGAAGACCTCCCGGATCGCCACGTCGAAGGTGACCGCGGCCTTGAACAGGACCCGGTCGTCGGGCGACAGCGGGTCCCAGCGCCGGTTGGCGAGCAGGCAGGTGACGATGGCGCGGTGAGGGACGACGACGCCCTTAGGAGCGCCCGTGCTGCCCGAGGTGAAGACGACGTACGCGGCATCGTCGGGCTGGCTGGTGGGCCGCTCGACCGTGGATCCGGCAGCTCCACGGTCGGCGGTGACCGGGATTCGGGGGAGGCCGGGCGGCAGCGACGGGGGGTCGAGAGACACCACCGCACACACCGGCCCCGCCTCGGTCAGCATCGCCAGCGTCCGCGGATCCGGCTCGCTCGGATCGACGACCAGGAACGCTCCGCCGGCCTTCAGCACCGCCAGCAGCGCCACCACCAGGTCGGCGGAGCGGGGCAGCGCGACGGCGACGATCGTGTCGGGGCCGACACCCGCCGACCGCAGTGCGCGGGCCAGCCCCTCGGCCCGCCGATCGAGCTCGCCGTAGCTGAGCCGGTGCTCACCGGCAACGATGGCGGGGGCGTCCGGGGTCCGGGCGACCTGCTCGGCGACCAGGTCGTGCAGGCAGCCGACCGGCGCCGGATCCGCCGGTCCGCGCCAGTCGTGGGTGAGTCGCGCGCGCTCGTGGTCGGACAGCACGTCGATCCGGCTCACGGTCGTCTCGGGGTCCGCCACCATCGCGCGCAGGACCCGCGGCAGCCGCTCGGCCAGCGTTTCGGCGAAGGCGTGGTCGTACAGGTCGGTGGCGTACTCGAGGTCGCCCCGGAGACCGGCCGGCCGGCCGTCGCCGTCGTGCTGCTCGACCAGGTCGACGGTGAGCTCGAACTGCGCCTCGCCGGAATGCAGGATCGCCGTTGTCGTCTCGATGCCCGGCAGCTCCAGTCGGGGCTCCTGGTCGCGGACGGCCAACATCACCTGGAACAGGGGGTGCCGGTCCGGCCGGCGGTCCGGCTTTACGGCCTCCACCACCCGTTCGATCGGCACCTCGCCGTGCGCGTACGCGTCCAGATCGGCATCGCGGACCCGGGCCAGCAGGGTGCGTACGCTCGGGTCGCCCGAGGTGTCGGTCCGCAGCACCACCGTGTTGACGAAGAACCCGATCAGCTGGTCGAGTGCCTCGTCGGAGCGACCGGCCACCGGGGTGCCGATGGCCTGGTCCGGACCGGCACCCAGCCGGGACAGCAGCAGGGCCAGCGCCGCGTGGATGATCATGAAAACGGTCGAGGTGCTGTCCCGCGCCAGGTCGAGCACGGATCGGTGCAGCTCGGGCTCGATGATCACCGGGACCAGGCGGCCGCGCCCGCCGCGCCCGCCACGGCCGGCCGGCCGTGGGCGGGCCGCGGGAAGTCCCGACGCCTCCGGCAGATCGTCCAGCACGGCGGTCCAGTGACGCAGCGCGGGCTCGAGCGCCGATCCGTGCAGCGTGCATCGCTGCCAGGCGGCGAAGTCGGCGTACTGGACGGGCAGCGGGGGCAGCTCGGGAGCGACGCCGTGGCAGCGAGCCGCGTAGCAGGTGGCGAGGTCGCCGAGGAGCGGCGCCATCGACCAGCCGTCGCAGGCGATGTGGTGGAGGACGAGAGCAAGCACCGCGTGCTCGGGTCCCAGGCTGAACAACCGGACGCGCAGCGGCAGGTCGCTGGCCAGGTCGAAGTCGCGGCGCATCAGATCCTCGACCGCCCCGTCGAGCTCCGCCGGGTCGAGGCGGACGGGGTCGAGTCGCAGCTCGATCCGGTCGACGTCGAGCACCTGCTGGTGCGGCTGCCCGGTCGGTCCGACGGGGAACACCGTGCGGAGCGCCTCGTGGCGGGAGACGACATCGGTCAGGGCCAGGCCCAGGGCCGCAGCGTCGAGGGCTCCGCGGAGGTCGAAGGTCCGGCCGACATGGGAGGCGGCCCGGGCTGACGCGGTCTGGTCGTCGAACCACATGCGCTCCTGGCCGAAGGACAGGGGCAGGACCGCCGGTCGTTCCTGAGCGGTGAGGCTGGGCCGCGACGTCGGCGCCGTGCCGAGCGCGCGTGCGAGGCGGGTGACCGTTGGCGCCGCGAACACCGCGCGCAGGTCCAGCTCTCGACCGAGCTGGGTCCGCACCCGATTCACCAACCGCGCCGCGAGCAGCGAGTGTCCGCCCAGCGCGAAGAAGTCGTCGTCGACACCGACGTCCGGGACGTCGAGCAGCTCGGCGAACAGCCCGCACAGCACCCGCTCGTCGTCGTCGGAGGCGGGCCGCGGAGAGGTGGTCGCCAGCTCCGGCAGGCGCAGTGCGCGCCGGTCCAGCTTGCCGTTGGTGGTGGTCGGGAGCTCTGCGAGCACGACGACCTGAGTGGGCACGGCGTGGCGGGGGAGGATCGTCGCCAGGTGGTCGCGGAGCTCACCCACCGCGACCGCCCCGCCCGCGGCCGGCACGACGTAGCCGACCAGCCGATCGCCCGAGGCGGTCTTGTGGACGGTGGCCGCCGCCCGGCTGACGCTCGGATGGCGGGTCAACGCCGTCTCGATCTCGCCGAGCTCGATCCGGAAGCCACGCAGCTTGATCTGCGCATCGCGTCTGCCCAGGTACTCGACCACGCCGTCGGCGCGGCGCCGGCCGAGATCTCCGGTGCGGTACATCCGTTCGCCGGGGGTGCCACCGGGCCGGGCCACGAACCGGGTGGCGGTCGTGCTGGCCTGCTGCAGGTAGCCGTCGGCCAGGCCGGCGCCGCTGATGTAGAGCTCGCCGGTCTGTCCCGGGGGCACCGGGCGGAGGTCGGCATCCAGGATCTCCACCTGCTTGCCCAGGGTGTCGCGGCCGATGGGGATCGAGCCACCGTCGGTGTCGGCGACGGACACCTCGTGGGTGGTCGCGGCGATCATGGTCTCGACCGGTCCGTACCCGTTGGCCAGCCGCAGATCGGGGTGGCGTCGCAGCAGCCTGGCCAGGTGGACCGGCGAGGCGGTGTCGCCACCGGTGAGCACCCGGTCGAGGTGTGCGAAGACGCCGGGATGCTCGTCGATCAGGTAGCAGAGCAGGCTGGCCGAGGCGAACAGGGTGGTGACCCGGTGTCGGGCCACGAGATCGGCGATCACGGCCGGGTCGGGGCTCTGACCCGGCTGCAGGACCACGGCACCGCCGAACAGCAGGGCGCCGAACAGCTCCAGCACGAACGCGTCCCAGGAGACCGGGGCCGCCTGCACGACGGTCTCACCGCTGCCGAAGCGTCCGAACGACGCGGTGGACACGCTGATCAGCAGCGAACGGTGATTGCCGGCCACCGCCTTGGGCCGGCCGGTCGAACCGGAGGTGAACATGACGCACGCGAGGTCGTCGGGGCGAGCTCGGGACACGTCGGCCAGGTCGGGGCCGGTACCGCTGCCAGAGGCCGGCGGGTGGTCCTCGACGGGCATGATCGGCACGTCGAGATCGCCCAGCCCCGCGGCCAGAAGTCGATGCGACACCACCACGACGGGTGTGGTCTCGGCGATCTGACTCTGCAGCCGAGCGGTCGGGAAGGTGGTGTCGAGCATCACGAAACCGGCGCCGGCCTTGAGCACGCCGAGCACCGCGGCGACCTGGTCGACGCCGCGCTCGAGGTGGACGGCGACCAGCTCACCTCGGCGGGCGCCGAGCCCGTGCAGGCGTACGGCGATACGGGTGGCCGCCGCGTCGAGAGCCGCGTAGCTGGTCGGGTGCCCGGCTGACCAGAGCGCGGTCGCGTCCGGCGTGCGTCGCGCCTGGTCCTCGAACGCCTCGTGGACGGTGGTGGCAGTCATGATCGCGGTCGACTCGTCTCTCTAGGAGACCGGCAGGGTGTCGTCGGCGATGACCGGGCGGATGTCGGGCCAGTTCGCCTCGACGTAGTCCAGGCAGGCTTGACGTCCGGTGGGACCGGCGACCTGGGTCCAGCCGTCGGGGACGGCGATCGCGGCGGGCCACAGGGAGTGCTGCCGGCGGTCGTTGACCAGCACGAGGAAGGTGCCGTCGGGGTCGTCGAAAAGGTTGATCATGGTGATTCTCCTGGTGGGTTGGGATTATGACGAGCTGAGCTCTCGGGTGTCGCGCGGGTGAGGCCCTGGGTTCAGGCGGCGACCGGGGGCGCGGTCGGCAGGTCGCGGTGGCGTTTGATCGGGCCGATGAACAAGATCAGCTTCGCGAAGACACCGGCGATCGTGACGATCAAGAGCACCTCGCGGATGCCGATGATCGATGCCGCCAGGCCTCCGGCCACCGCACCCAACGGGATCAGGCTGAAGCTGATGAAGGCACCGGTGGTGGAGACGCGGCCGAGCATGTGCGAGGGGCAGTACGCCTGCCGGAACGAGCCGCCGATGACGTTGCCGGCCACGATGCCCGCGCTGGGGATCACCAGTCCGAGGGCGAACAGCACCACCCCGGCGCCACCGCTGGCCAGCGGGAGCAGGATGGCGAAGGGCGTGGTGGCCAGGGCCCAGACCAGCAGGGCGCGTGCGGTGCCGATCCGGCGCGACAGCCGGTTGGCCAGGACCGCGCCGATGATGCCACCGAGGCAGTCGAAGGCCAGCAGCACGCCGACCTCGCCGGGCGAGGCCCCCAGGGTGCGAACCAGGAACACCACCAGCAGGGCCTGTCCGGCGCTGAGCAGCAGGTTGTCCACGGCGGCTCCCGCGGTCAGCACCCGCAGGTAGGGATCACGGACGACGAAGCCGAAGCCCTCCGCGATCTCCTGGCGCAGGGTCGTGGTGCGCTCCGACGCCGGCGGCGGTGGCTCCTCCTTGGTCCGGATCCGCAGCAGCAGGATCGTGGAGATCACGAACGTGACCGCGTCGATGATCATGCCCAGCATCGCGCCGAAAGCCTGCAGCAGCAGGCCACCGAGGCTGCTGCCGGCCACCACGGCGGCCTGCTCGCTGCCCTGCAGCTTGGCGTTGCCCTCCGGCAGGTCCTCCTTGGCGATCAGCGAGGGCAGGTACGCCCCGTCCGCCGGACCGAAGAAGACACTGACCACCCCACCGAGCAGGCAGACGACCACCAGCTGGGTCGTGGTCAGCAGGTCGAGCCAGCCCGCCACCGGGATGCTGACCACCAGGGCCAGCCAGATCAGGTTGCAGACGATCATGGTGCGGCGGCGGGGGAGCCGGTCGATCCAGGCACCGGCCGGCAGGGACACCAGCAGCCACGGCAGCCAGGACGCGGCGTTCAGCAGGCCGACGATGAAGGAGCCGGCGTTCAGCATCTCCAGGGCGATCAGCGGGACGGCGATCCCGGAGATCGCACTACCGAAGACGCTGGCCGTGTCGCCGATCCAGAGCCGGCGGAAGTCGGCGTGCCGGAGCAGGCCGAGTCGACCGCGATCGATCGCGGCGACCGGTTCGGACGGCGCCGGGGGATCTGTGGTCTCTGGTGAGTCGTTGGTGATGGTCATGCCGAAGCCCTTTCCAGCTGGAGATGTGGGGTGAGCGGGTGCCGCTCGGGGGTGTCGTGGGACGACAGGTCGTACGGGCCCGCCGTCCACAGGTCGTCGGCGTCCAGGGCGCCTGGTTCGTACTTGCCGACGGCACTGATCAGCAGGCGGAGCTCGAAGGCGAGACAGTCGATCAGCCGGATCAGTCCCTGGTCGGGGTCCTCGTCGGCGGCCAGCAGCGCGGCTCGGCCGAGTCCGACCGCCCGGGCGCCCAGGGCCAGGACCTTCGCCGCGCGGGCGCCCTCGGCGATCCGGCCACTGGCCAGCAGGCACCCGGTCGGCCGCCCGATCCGACGCAGGCACTCGGCCAGCGGGAGTCCGACGTGGTCCAGGAAGGCCAGCGGTGCCCACCCCGAGCCGCCCTCGGCGCCGTCGACGGTCACCGCGTCGGCTCCGGCCGCCCAGGCGAGTGTCGCGGCCCGCTGGACGTCCCGGCCGGGATGCAGCTTCACCCACACGCGGGCGCGCGGGTAGTTGTTCCGCATCAGCCGGATCTGCTGGCTCAGGATCTCCTCGGTGAACGTCCCCGGCACACTGGCCCGGAGCCGGGCACCGTCCGCGCCGCCGAAGACCGGGTCGATCTCGTAGCGGTCCGCCAGCCGGTGGGCGTCGGTGGCCGACAGCACGGTCAACCCGCCGAGACCAGGCTTGGCCCCCTGCCCGGTCTTCAGCTCGAACGCGAGCCGGCCGGTCTCCAGCAAGGTCGTCGCCACCGGGTCGCTGTAGACGAGGTTCCACACCTCGGCGTCGGCGTCCTCGGTGCTCTGCTGCACGACCACGCCACCGAGGGAGTCCGGGACGGCGTCGGCGTACGCGCTGATCCGGGCCAGCATCGACCGCTCGGCGTCCGGGTCGAGGCGGCCGTAGCCGCTGACCGGCACCACGTTCTCGCCGATCACCATCGGCACGCCCAGCTGACCAGCCTGGCGACTGATCGCCCGGCCGAGATCGCCACCGGCGACCTGGGTGGAGCCGAAGGCCGACACGTACGCCGGCACGGGCGACCGGAAGCCGCCGATGGCGGTGTCGAGGTCGACGTCGCGGTAGGACGGCTCACGCCCCAGCTCGATCATCTTCGCCACCCGTGCGGGCATGAAGACCGGCGGGACCAGGCGCAGGTCATCCAGTGGGTCCGCGGCGGCCCGACTCTCGGGCGGGGTCCCGCCGAACAGGGCCTTGCCGTAGGAGTCCACGGCCGGGAAGGCCGCGGCCGGACCCGAGCGGGCCCGGTGACGGACGGCGGCCTCGGGGAAGCCGTCGGCGGGGAGCGGGCTCATGCCGACCTCAGTCCGGGCAGCTTCGGGAAGGCCGTGGCCTGCCAGACCGACGCCACGCCCGCGAGATAGCGGGTGAAGCGCTGGGCGCCCAGCCCGAAGCCGGCGCTACCGGGGATGGCGCCCTGCCGCATCAGATCGAGATACCACCCGTACTTGGCCGGGTTCTCCCCGCTCTCCCGGATCCGCGAGATGACGCGGGGGTAGTCCGCCTCCCGCTGGCTGCCGCTGACCAGCTCGCCGTAGCCCTCGGGCGCGATCAGATCGAAGTTCTCCAGCCGACCGGGCGTGGTGCGGCTCTCCCGGTCGTAGAACCCGCGGGATCCCTTCGGGTAGTCGCTGATGAAGAACGGTCTCCGCGCCTGCCGGGACAGCAGCTCCTCCGCGACCCAGTCGATCTCGGCGTCGGAGCTCTGCGGATGGCCCAGCGCCCGGAGCCGGTCGACCGCCTCCGTGTGCGACATGACATCGAACCCGTTGACGAGCAGGTCGGTGAAGGCGTTCGGGTCGCGGCCGAGGATCTCCAGCTCGGTCCCGGCCTCGGTGACGACGCGCCGGACGCACGCCGCGACCAGCTCCTCGGCCAGCGCCATCGCCTCGCCGTACGAGGCGCCGGCCACCTCGACGTCGATCTGGTGGAACTCGACCAGGTGACGACCGGTGTGGCGGGTCTCGATCGGCTCGAGTCGGACGTTCGGCGCGATCGAGAACACCTTGTCGAAGGCCAGCAGAGCGGCCTGCTTGTAGAGGATGGCGCTGCTCATCAGCTTGTACCGGTGGCCGTAGAAGTCGATGTCGACCTGCTTGGACCCGCGGCCGCCGGGATCCGTCACCGGTCCGATGGTCGGCGGCAGCAGCTCGACGAAGCCGCCTTCCCGCAGGTGTCGTCGGGCGGCGTCCACCACGATGTCCTGGATCCGCAGGGCGGCCCGGGTGGCGGGGTCGGCGAGATGCTCGCCCAGAGCCGGGGGTAGTGCGCGGCCCGGCGGGGCATCAGCGGGGGCGGGGACGGGGAGGAGGTGCTGGATCACGAGGTTCTCCTGATCGTGGTCGTGGGTGCGGGAACCGGACCGAGCCGGCCGGTGTCGTAGCGGCGTTCGACGTAGGACAGGGCGGCGAGCAGGTCGCTCGAGCCGATCCGGCGGGTGGCCGGGCGCGTCGCCGAGATCGGCATGGCGCCGGTCCGGGACCAGCGCAGCCACCCGTCGGCGTCCAGCCGGGACTCGGTCCGGCCGGCGTTGTCCGGGTGCAGGCAGTAGGGCACATCCAGTCGGCCCCGTCGCAGCGCGAGCACGAGGGCCCGGCCGACGTCGTCGTCCAGGTCCAGCACGCCCTCGACCAGGGCACGGGCCTCCCGATAGGTCTCGCTGTCGGAGATCGGGAACAGCTGTCGGGCTGCCTGTGCTGCGGCGCCGGCGGCGTGCTCCAGGGCGGCGACGTTCTCCGCGACGGTGGGGATGCGGATCGCCTCGACGGTGGTCTTCACGATCAGCCGGGCGGCTCCGGTCCGCACCGCCAGTCGCGCCGCGTCGGCCAGCAGCCGGGAGGCACCGGGTGGGGTCCGGGGGAACCGGCCCATGTAGGCGTAGATGACGACGTGCCAGTCGGTGTCGCCCAGCAGCTCGGCGGCCAGCCGGGCGAGCGCGTGCACGGCCTCCGCGTCCTGCTGCTCGTTGGTCTGCTGGGCGTAGCTGAGGGAGATGCTGCGGATGTCCTGCTGCTGGAAGAAGAGCGCCTCCAGCACGCTGGTCGCCACCAGCAGGCTCGGTGGGCACAGCTGACCCAGCAGGCAGCCCCCGAAGGTCTCCAGGTGCGGCTCGTGCTGCGGCTGCCGCAGGGCGGCCAGCAGCGCGCAGGCTTCGACCCAGTTGGCGACCGAGGTGCGGACCGGAGTCCGGCCGTAGGGGAGGCAGTAGGACACCGGTCCGCCCTCGGTCGCAGTCAACCCGGCGGCGCCGAGGGCCCGGACGATGGCCTGGGGGTGGGCCGATCCGTGGCGCACCTGCACCGGGAAGTCGTCGACGGCGATGCCCTGCAGCAGCCGTCGGGTGGTCTGTGGACCGTGCGCGACGATCGGGTAGCCGTTGAGCGCCCGGCCGGCATCGAGGGCCGCGCGGGCCTCGGGATGCTGAGCGAGCCGGGTGTAGCTGTCGACCGTGATCGTCCCGACGGTCGCGGCCGACGCGTCCTTCACCGCCGCCAGGCCCTGTCGCATCCGGCGGGGATCGCCGAACCCCATCCGCGGTTGGACGACGAGACGGCCCTCGGTCTGAGCGGCTCGGACCACGTCGCCGAAAGCTCGGGTCGCCATGCTCAGGCCGCCACGCGGGTCCGCAGGGACAGGAGCAGGGACGCGAAAGCCGGCAGATCGTCGCCGTCACCGAACACGGCCGTGAAGCCGGCGTGCCTCAGCCGCGAGGTCTCCGAGCGAGACGGGACGCCGTTCACCCCGAGCTTGCCGCCGATCACGACCGGGGTGTCGATCAGACGGGGTTCGGCTCGCAGTGCGGTGATCGCGGACAGCCCGTCCGTGGCGCCGTGCCCGTTGACCGTGCTGACCACCACCAGGTCGGGGTCGAGCACCTGGCACCGCGCCACCAGCAGGTCCGGCGGGACACACGGTCCGAGGTTGATCACCCGGTGGCCGTGCTCCTCGATCAGCAGCTCCAGGAACACCAGGTTCCAGGTGTGCGAGTCCGACGAGACGCCGGTCAGCACGACGGTCGGCCGATCTTCTGCTGCCTGCCTCATGGCGGTTCGGCTCCTCGCTCCGGTCCGTGACCGGCCCGTCCGGCGCGCGGTCACCGGTACAGAGCCGGACGCTGTCCCGATCGGCGGGCGACCGTCCCGGCGAGTCCGGGACATCTGCCCGATCGGTCGCGATCTGCGCCCCATCGGGCGACCGGATCGCCCTGTCTGAGCCCGACGGTCGTCGCTAGGCTGAGATCACGCTCGACTCTGGAGGTGCCGCGTGCCTGCGGAACTCCCGACCCGCGACCAGCCGCAGCGCACCGACGGGGGCGCGGGAACCACCCCCGTCCCGGTGACGGTGCTGATCGTGGACGACCACCCGGTGGTACGTCACGGGCTCGCCGCCCTGCTGGCGGACGAGGCGTGGGCGGGTCGCGTGGTGGAGGCCTCCGGTGTGGCCGAGGCCGCGCGGCTGGCGATCATCGAACGACCCCGGCTGGCCGTCGTCGACCTGCAGCTGCCGGACGGCACCGGCCTGGCGCTGATCGCCCGGCTGCGAACGACCGTGCCCGACTGCGCGATCGTGGTCTTGACCCTGACGACCGAGGGCGCCGCTGTCGACGCGTGTCTGCATGCCGGTGCCCGCGGCTATCTGCGCAAGGACTCACCACCGCAGGCTCTGCTGCCGGCCTTCCGTACGGTCGCGGAAGGCGGCACCGTCCTCGGGCCCGGAGTCGGCGCCGGCGCCCTCGGCTCGGGAACCACGGGCGAGCTCTCCGCTCCCCTGAATCGGCTCAGTCCCCGCGACCTGACGATGGTGCGACTGCTCGGTGAGGGCCGGTCCAACAGCGAGATCGCCCGCCAGATCAACGTCAGTGAGAAGACCGTACGGAACCGGCTGTCGACGATCTACTCCGTCCTCGGCGTCGCCGATCGGGTGCAGGCCGCGTTGCTGGCCCGTGAGAAGGGTCTGCTCGACACCCGGGAGCGCTGAGAGCTCCACCGCACCGCCCATCCGCTGCCCGAGGAGGCAACCATGACGATCGAGGTCGAATCCGATCTCCTGCTGTGCATCAGCCCGGACAACCGCATGCTGCACGTCGGCCCGGCCGCAGAGGTCATCCCGCACGTGGCGCTGAGTGCCACGAGTGCGTCACGCACCCGCACTCGGCGACCACCTCAGCCGCTGGAGGTGTACGACCTCAGGGGGGCCCGGATCTCTCCCGATCGGCTGCGCCGGCTGGCCACCGCCGGAGAGCACCCGGCCGATACCGAGCTCCGCGAGGGGATCGCGAAGTCGTCCGACCCGTTCTCCGATCCGCAGCGGTTCGTACCGGCTGGAAAAGAGGTGCGGCAGAGCCGACGCCTCCTGCTGCACCGGGTGAACGAGGCGCTGGACTTCGTTCAGGCGTATCTCACGGCACACCCCGAGGCCGGCTTCCGCGGACCCGGCATCCCGCGGGCGACGGAGGTGCCGCGCAGCAAAGGGGGCTACG
Organism: Microlunatus sp.; assembly: GCA_036524985.1. GTDB lineage: Bacteria > Actinomycetota > Actinomycetes > Propionibacteriales > Propionibacteriaceae > Microlunatus. Next base: position 20,424 of record DATDBH010000102.1, read on the forward strand.
CCGATCTGCTCCAGGTGCTGGCCACCGAGCTGTCGCCCCTCGATCCCGCTGTCCACAGCAGTCGGGGCAACTGGTTCCACAACCTCTGGCACGCGGCCAACGGCACCAGCTAGCGCGATGGGTGCTCCCGGGAGGCGGACGGGCCACCCCCGATCCGTCGCCGCCGGTTCTCCGCGCTGGTGGCTGCTCGCCGTGACCGCGGTGGTGCTGCTCGGCGCCACCGGCAGGTTGCTGGGTGAGCAGGGACCGACCCCCGGGCCGCTGTGGATGAGCCTGGCGCTGGCGGTGTCGTTCACCCCGCTGGCCTGGTTCGTGCTGCGGCGGGTCCCGGGGCACCCGCTCGGTCAGCTGATGGCGGCCACCGGGGTGGGCGCCACCGCGGCCAGCCTGGCGGTGTGCTGGTCCGCGTTCGCGCCGGTCGCCTGGCTGAGTCAGTGGCTGTGGTGGCCACCGGTCGCGTTGATCCCGCTGACCCTGCTCGTCTTCCCCGATGGACGCCTGCTCTCCGCCCGCCGGCGCGTCCTGGTCGTCGTCTTGGTGGTGCTGGCCGGCCTGGCCACGGTCGCGCTCGCGTTGGCGGCCCTGTTCGCTCCGCGGACGCTGCTCTCGACGGTGGGACAGCCGCTGCCGCCGTACGCGCGCTCGATGGTCCGCGTCGCCCTGCTGGCGATCGGCGGCGTGCTGCTCGCCACGGTCGGTGTCTTCGTCGCCCTGGTGGTGCGCTGGCGGCGGGCCGGCGCCCAGGAACGACGGCAGCTGGTGTGCCTCGCGCCGGCCGCCGTGCTGCTGGTGGTCGGGGTCGTGCTGGCCACCGTCAACGTGCCCGGCGGCTGGATCCCGGCCGTGGTGGCCCTTCCGCTCGGGATCACCCTGGCGATCCTGCAGTACAGCCTGTGGGACCTGGACCTCTACGTCCACCGCGGCCTCGTCTGGATCGTCCTGATCGGCATCACCGTCTCGGTCTACGCCGTCGTCGTGACCGGGCTCGAGCGCCTGCTCGCGCCGGGTTCGTCCGTGGCGACCCTGGTGGCGGCGGGCGCCTGCGCCGCGGTGCTGCTGCCGGCCGAACGGTGGGCGCAGCGCGCTCTGAGTCGGCTGGTCTACGGTCGCCGCGATGACGGGTACGCGGTCTTGATGAGGGTCGCCCGGCACATCGAAGCCGTCCGCGACCCGCTGGAGGTGCTGCCGCAGTTCACCGCGACGCTGGTGGAGACGCTCCGGGTGCCGTACGCCGCCATCTCGTTGACCGCGGACCCCGGCGAGGAGCCCCTGGTCGTCGGGCACGGCCGCCGGACGGGCGGAGAACCGCAGCGGTTCGCCATGGTGGCCCACGGGGTGCGGGTCGGTGAGCTGCTGGTCGAGCCCCGACGACCCGGCACCAGGTTCACACCCGGCGAGACCCAGCTCCTCCAGGGCCTCGCGCGCCACGCCGGGGTGGCGGCCGAGTCCTGCCGGCACGCCCTCGACCTCCAGCGCGCCCGCGAGCGGCTGGTGCTGGCGCGCGAGGAGGAACGCCGCCGGCTGCGGCGCGATCTGCACGACGGCGTCGCCTCGGCGCTGGCGGGCGCGCAGATGCTGGTGGTCGCCTCTCGGGCCGCGGTGCCGGGGGACGGCCGGGCGGCCGGGCTGCTGGCCACCCTGGGTCAGGACCTGATGGTCTGCACCGAGGAGGTGCGCAGCCTGATCGACGGACTCCGGCCCGCCGCCCTCGACGGCGGTCTGGCTGCCGCCCTGGACGACCTGGTGCACCGCTTGTCGGACTCGCTGCCCGTCACTCTCGAGATCAGTGGCGACCTGGAGGAGCTTCCCGCTGCGGTCGAGGTGGTGACCTACCGGATGGTGACGGAGCTGCTCGGCAACGTGATCAAGCACGCGCGAGCCGCCCGAGCCTGGGTGGACCTGGTGCGGGACGACGAGTCACTGACCGTCCGGGTCCGCGACGACGGGGTGGGTCCCGGCGGCGCCGCCCCGCCGGATTCCCGCGGCGGGGTCGGTCTCGCCTCGATCCGGTCGCGGGTGGAGGAGGTCGGCGGGCAGTTCAGCACCGAGCCGGTGCCGGTCGGGTTGTGCTGTCGGGCGATCTTGCCGTTGCCCGCCCGCACGCGATAGGGAGGGAGGAGCCCCGAGTCCCGCCGCAAGGGGTCGAGGGTGCGGGGCAGGGACGGTGCGAGCCGGTCAGCCACCGACCATCGTCGCGACCACTTCCGGCAGATCCTCCAACGCCGTGGTCATCACGAGCGGGTGCGAGGCCATGGCCCGCGCGTCGTCGACCGCCGCGCCGAAGAGCGGCGCCAGCTCGGCGTCGACGAGGCGCCGGACGTCGCGGCCGACACGCGGCCCGTGGTGCAGTCCCAGACCGAACAGGATCTCGGCTTCCTCTCGACGGCCGGCGGCCGCGGTCAGTCCGGCATAGCCCAGCACGATCCACGGGTACTCCCCGCGACTCCCGCACCGCTCCGCCGTGGTCAGTGCGGTGTCGAGATCGCGGCGAGCGCTCTCCAGGTCACCCTCGACGAGATGCAGGCGCGCGAGTCCGGCCAACGTCTGCGCTGCGCCGGGTCCGAGATCGCGAGCGGACCAGAGCGCGATCGAGCGGTCGTACCACATCCGGGCCCGCTGCTGGTCGCCGGCCGAGAGGGCCAGGTCGCCGAGCCTGGCGTGCGGGGCGGCCGAGAGCCAGTCCAGGCCGAGACGCTGCAACCGCTCGATGCACTCGACGTAGCGCTCCCGGGCCACCTCGACCTCATCCGCGCTGGTGGCGACGTCCCCGGCGTTGCCGAGCGCGTAGAACAGGGTCTGCAGGTCGCCGGAGGATCGCGCGAGCGTGAGCGCCTCCGCGGCCCGCGCCACTGCCACGTCGACCGCACCGTCGGCCGCATCGAGCATGGCGAGCAGGGCCAGCAGCCGGGCGTGGGCGGACGGGTCGGCGAGATCCTCGTCGAGCGCCGATTCCAGCCGGCGGCGCGCTGTCTCGGCGTCACCGACGTAGAAGTCGAGAAAGGCTGCCGTCTGGACCGCGTACGGACGCATCGCCGACGGCCGGGACGCCGAGCGGTTCAGCAGGTCGTCGAGCCAGCGACGTCCCTCGGTGATCCTCGACGCCCACCAGTAGAGGATCAGCGAGGCCGCGAGCTGCTGGGCGGAGTCGAGCGCGTCCGGATCATCGAGACCGCGTTGCAGCAGGCGGCGGATGTCGGCGAGGTCCGGCTCGATCGAGCTGGGCGGCTCGCCCGCGAACAGCGTCTGGACCCGGCCGAGGAGGGCCAGATCCAGGGCGGCATCCGTGGCGTCGGCTCCCGCCGGGCGAGGCAGCGTGCGACCGTAGGAACGGACCAGGGGGAGCTGGGTGAGACGACTCGTCCCCGAGGTGCTCGCTGACATGCCCGCGAATCCCGCCTCGATCAGCTCCGCGACCGTCCGCGAGAGCGGGGTGGCACGATCCCAGCAGCCGAGCAGGTCGTCGTACGGTGCGCCGGCCGGACGCCCCGAGATGATCGCGAAGAGATCAGCGGCGTCGCGGCTCAGCCGAGCGCTGGCGAACTCGAAGCAGGCGCGCATGGAGCGGTGCCGAGCGATGGCCCGTCTCGGGTCGACCAGGGCCTCGATCGGGTCCCGCAGCGAGTGCAGCAGCACCGCCGGCTCGAGATACTGCAGCTGGTAGGCGGCGAGCTCCAGGGCCAGCGGGATGCCGCCGATGAGCGCCGCGATCTCCTCCAGGTGGTCGTCGCCGACCGTCCGGACACCGCGGCGTTCGGCTGCCGCAGCCAACAGGGCTGCAGCGGCGCTGCGCCCGCCGGCCGCTTGCGAGCGCTGGGCGTCCACGCCGAGCGGGTGCAGACGGACGACACGCTCGGTGGGCAGCCCGAGCTCGGTCTGCGAGGTCACCAACCACACCACCGACGGACACCGCTGGGCCAGCTCGCCGATGACCTCCGCCGCGCCCGCGATCTGCTCGAGGTTGTCCAGCACCACCGTCGTGCGTGGCCCGGTGAGCTGCGCCGCGACCGCGGACAGGGGGTCGTCGCGATCGGGCACGCCGAAGGTCCCGGCCAGGTGCAGGGCCAGGCCCGCCCCGGTGCTCAGGCTGCTCAGATCGACGAAGCCTCGACAGGGTGTGCTCGCCCGCCGGGCGGCCTCGACCGCACAGCGCGTCTTGCCCATCCCGCCCGGTCCCGTGATCGTGACGACGGGCTGCCCGTCGTCGATCGTCGCCACGATCGCCTCGATCACCTCGTCCCGGCCGATGAGGTCCCCGCCGGGCAGCGGCAGCGAGGGCAGCACCGCGAGGGAGCGACGTGGTGCTCCCAGCCTGACCGGTGGCTGGCTGGCCCCGGTCAATCGGTAGTAGCTCGCCTCCACGTCGTCGTGGTCCAACATCCGTCGGTGGAGCTCGACGAGCTCGGGTCCGGGGGCGACGCCGACCAGCTCGTCGAGGCTCCGCCGGGCCTCAGCGATGGTGTCGAGGGCCGCCACCGGGTTGCCGCTCAGGTAGTGCGCGCCCGCCAGATGCAGCCAGAGTCGCTCGTTGGTCGGTTCCTCGACCAGCAGGGCCCGGATAGCGCCGAGCTCCTCCGCGGAGACACCGAGCCGGATCTGGGCGGCCACCCGCTCGACCCGGGTGCCGCTCAAGAGTCGTTGCAGCCACTCCCGGCGGGGGCGCAGTCCCTCGAAGTCGCAGCCGGCGAACGGCTCACCACGCCACAGTGCCTGAGCCTCCTCCAGCCGACGTACTCTGACCACGTCATCGGTGCTGGTCCGCGCGTGGGCGACGAGGGCCTCGAACTGCAGCGCATCCACGCGGTCCGGGGTCAGCGCGAGAACGTAGCCGGCGGGTCCGGCCCGGCTCAGCTCGATCCCGTTCACCGCCACCATGCTGCGGACACGTTTCACGTACCCCTGCAGGGTCTTGCCGGCCGTGCGCGGCGGATCGTCCGGCCAGAGCAGATCGATCAGGCTGTCGCCGCCCACGGGACTCCCGGCGCGCAGGGCCAGCAGACTGAGGACGGCGATCTCCATCGATCGGGTCAGCGGAACGATCCCGCCGGCTCCGCGCACGACGACGGGGCCGAGCACGTCGACCCGCTGTTCCCACCTGCTCACCGTCACCGGCTCATGTCCCGCCTGTCGCAGCCACCACCCGCGACGGGGATCGGCCCGCACCGAACGTCCCACCGGCGTCCCACCACGGCGCGGTCCCATTCAACGCGACCATTCACCCGTGGCCAATTCCTGGCGGCAGAAGGCAGGCACCGTGTCTCCGCTCTACAACATCGGCCCCGACGCCATCGCCGGTCCGGGGACGCCGGATGGGCCGGGTTTCGCGCTGTCGCGACCGGAGTGGATCGCGATCCAGGCCTGCTGCACCGACGCGATGGCGCTGCCCACGACGTCCGACGCCTTCCGCAAGTCCCTCGGCGCCGGCGCCCCCGAGGACCTGTCGGACTTCGGCCCGCTGATCGAGGCGTACGACACCCTCCGTGCGCACGTGACGACGTGGACCACGACGATCTATCCCGCCGCGGTCGCGTTGGCCGGCGACGTCTACCGGTACGGCACGGTGGAAGCGCCCGTCTACTACCCGCGGATCCGCGACGAGGTCGAGATCCTCGAACGCGATCCGAACGACGAGCCGGCGAAGGCCGCTCTGACGTCGCTGTTGGACCATCTGAAGCGGGACGCCGAGGAGAAGTCCGGCAAGGCCGGTGAGGTGGCGATCGCCATCGCCCAGTTCGCCTGCGCCGCCGAGCAGGACCTGGCGACCCTCGTCGGCGGCGGCGACGATGCGGGTGGTCTGGTCGACTACTACGCCTCCGCGTACGGCTCCGCCAACGCGGACGTCGAGCAGCTGAGCCGGGAGATCGCCGAGCAGAGGGCCATCGTGACCGGCGCCGACGACCAGTACGACCGAGAGGTGGTCGTCGCGTCCACCGCGCCCACCTACACCTGGTTCTGGCCACTCGGGGCGATCGCTGCGGCGATCGTGGCCGGCATCTACGGCAGGGGCGTGACCGATGCCCTGGACAGGGCGCGAGCCGCTCAGAACAGGATCGACGACCTCGCCGACGAGCTGGCCGCCGACACGAACCTGCTCGTCACCCTCCACCATGCCGCGATGGGGGCGGGCCGCATGGTCCAGGCTCTGACCGAGACGTTGCCGGTGGTCCAGAGGGTCGAGTGCGTCTGGGGTGGGATCGCTGCGGATCTCAGTGCCCTCGAGGCGCTGGTCGAGGACGACACCCGCAGCGTGCCCGCGATCATCTCGGGTCTCGCGATCGACGAGTCGGTCAAGGCCTGGCACCGGGTCGCGCTGCGGGCCGAGGCGTACCGGGACCACGCCTATCTCGTGGAGCAGCTGGGACGGCATTCGATGGCGACCTGGAAGGTGGCCACCCAGGTCTCCTCCGCCCGGACCGTCTCGACGCACGTGATGGCGGCCTGAGATGGAGGAGCTACCGGCATGGTGATGGACATCAGGTGTGCGCCGGCGGACGTCGAAGAGCCCCGGAAGACGATCGACACGCTGTTCTTCCTCGACGACGAACGGGTCGTCTCCGCGCTGGCCGTGGACGGACGGGCGAGCTGGGTGCTGCCGGCCGAGGTGCCCGGCTTCCCCCGCTCCGACCGGGTGCGGCTGACCTGCGTGAGGATCTGGCTGGAGGGTGCGCAATTGCCCGACGGCGGGACCGTGGACATCCGGATCGCGACCCGGGGCAACTACCTGGATCGAGTCGGCCGTACGTCGTATCGATTCACCACGAAGCCGCTGGTCCGCGACTTCCAGTACCGGGTCGTCCACGCTGACGACGGCTCGGCGGAGTGGCTCTTCCCGAACGGATCGTACGGACGCATCGAGGTGGACGGCGTGGTCGATGAGGAGATCGGATTCGCCAGGGTCCATCCGACACCCTTCGCGGCGTGGCACGTGACAGCGACCGGCGATCGGCTGGATCTGTCGGGCCTCACCCGTGTGGTGCTGCAGTTCGCCGGCTCGGTCAACCCGCTGACCTGAGTCGGTACGCCGGATCACCGTGGCTCGGGGGACCGCGGGGATCTGGCTGGTCGACGAAGCTGGATGGGGTCGTCGACCTCAGGGATGGTGCGTTTGCGGGCCCCGGCCCGGGGCAGGGCCCGCAAACGCACCGCAGACTCCTCGCTCAGACGACAAGGCCCCACGTCCCCTTGAGGTGCTGGACGAGCGCCTCGAACTCCCCGGCCATGTCCAGACCGCCCTCGCTGGCCAGCCACTGCAGCTGCAGGCCGTCCATGATCGACAAGGTGAGGCGGGCGACGGTGGCGGCGGGCAGGTCGGCCCGCATCGTGCCGTCCGCCACACCCGCCTCGATCGCGGCGATGAGGGTCCGCTCGCCGTCGGCGTAGTGACCCTGGACCCAGCCGTGCGCCGGGTGCTCGGGATCCATCGCCTCGGCGCACAGCGTGACGAACATCCGGACGACCTGCGGCCGGTCGCTGTTGTGCCGGACCAACGCCGCCAAGCTGTCGAAGGCGGCCCAACCGCGCAGCAGCTCGCCGTCGGGGTCCACGAGCAGGCGGGAGTCCACCTCCTGGCGGTGGTCCATGACCGCGATCAGCAGCGCCTGCTTGCTGGGGAAGTGGTGGAGCAGCCCGGACTGGCTGATGCCGGCCCGGGCTGCCACCTGGGCGATCGAGGTTCCGCGGTAGCCCTTCTCCGCCATCATCTCGAAGGCGATCCCCAGGATTCGGGCGCGCGCCTCGTCGCCGGCGACACTCGTTCGCTCGGTGAGGGTCCGACGTTGATGACGGGGGAAGGACATAGCGTGAACCTAGTGCGTCCTCGTTACGGTCGCGGTGCCTCGTGCTCGACGGTTTTGCCGGGGTGGGCAACCCCTCAGCGGACCGACTTGATCGGGATGATCGTCAGGGCACCGAGGACGACGGTGATGCCGGCACCCCAGAACAGGGCGCTGTAGTTGGAACCGGCCAGTCCGCCGATGCCGAGCAGCAGCGCACCCATGGCCGGGGCCAGCGACTGCGGCAGGGCGTTGGCGATGTTCAGCACACCGAGGTCCTTGGCCGCGTTGTCCGGGTCGGGCAGCACGTCGATCACCAGCGCGGTGTCCACCGCGACGTAGACGCCGTAGCCGATGCCCATCACGATCTCGACCGC
>DATDBH010000103.1:0-33997 GCA_036524985.1 Microlunatus sp.
GGCAAGGGCAAGGCGACCGACGAGCTGGGTGATCGGGTCGACTACTGCGTCCGCTACTCCGGCGGCAACAACGCGGGTCACACGGTGGTCGTGGCCGGGGAGCGCTACGCGCTGCACCTGCTGCCGTCGGGGGTGTTGAACGCGAACTGCACCCCGGTGATCGGCAACGGGGTGGTGGTCGACCTCGACGTGCTGTTCAGCGAGATCGACGGTTTGGCCGCGCGCGGCGTGGACGTGTCCTCGCTGCTGGTGTCAGCGAACGCGCACATCATCGCGTCGTACCACCAGACCATCGACAAGGTCACCGAGCGCTTCCTGGGCAAGGCCCGGATCGGCACCACCGGGCGCGGGGTGGGTCCGGCCTACTCCGACAAGGTGAACCGGATCGGTCTGCGCATCCAGGACCTGTTCGACGCCTCGATCCTGCGGCAGAAGGTCGAGGCCTCCCTGGACCAGAAGAACCACCTGCTGGTGAAGGTCTACAACCGGGCCGCCCTGGATCCGGTCCAGGTCACCGAGCACCTGCTGTCGCACGCCGAGCGGATCGCGCCGCACGTCGCCGATGTGAGCCGGGTGCTGAACACCGCGTTGGACGCCGACAAGGTGGTGCTCTTCGAGGGTGCCCAGGCCCATCACCTCGACGTGGACCACGGCACGTACCCGTACGTGACGTCGTCCAACCCCATCGCCGGTGGCGCCTGCGTCGGGGCCGGTGTCGGCCCGACCCGGATCAACCGGGTGATCGGCATCGCCAAGGCGTACACCACCCGGGTCGGTGAGGGTCCGATGCCGACCGAGCTGTTCGACTCCGACGGGGAGAAGCTGCGGGAGATCGGCGTCGAGTTCGGCACCACCACCGGTCGCAAGCGGCGCTGTGGCTGGTTCGACGCCCTGGTGGTCGAGGCGGCGTCGCAGGGCAACGCGTTCACCGACATCTTCTTGACCAAGCTGGACGTGCTGACCGGCTGGGAGCAGATCCCGGTCTGCGTCGCGTACGACGTGAACGGCGCGCGGCACGAGACGCTGCCGGTCAACCAGTCCGACTTCCACCACGCGACGCCGATCTATGAGTACCTGGACGGCTGGACCGAGGACATCACCGGCTGCCGCTCGTTCGACGACCTGCCGAAGAACACCCGCCGGTACGTCGAGCGGCTCGAGGAACTGTGTGGCGCCCGGATCTCCGGAATCGGCGTCGGCCCCAGCCGCGAGCAGTCGATCGTGATCAACCCGCTGATCTGACCCGTCTTCGCTGGGGTTTGAACCCGAGCGGAGTCAGTCCGGTGGGCACGGCCCCACTCTTCGCTGGGGTTTGAACCCGAGCGGAGTTGGGAGGGGGGCCTGACACGCGTGAGGCTAGGATGGGATCGTGCCCCGGAGAGCCACCTCGCAGGATGTCGCCGATCTCGCCGGGGTGTCGCGCAGTGCCGTCTCGTTGGTGCTGAACGGGCACGGTGCCGGCAACATCGCACCGGACAAGCAGGCCGTGATCATCGAGGCGGCGCGCACGCTGAACTACACGCCCAACGCCGTGGCGCTCAGCCTGCGCAGTCGCCGCAGCTCGACCATCGGGGTGGTGACTGACGCAATCGCGACCACCGCGTGCGGCGGCCAGCTGCTCTGGGGCGCCTCCGACGCCGCGTTGGGCGCGGGCTATCTGCTGCTGGTGATCGACACCCAGAACGATCCCCAGCGGGAGAGTCAGGCGTACGAGACGCTGCAGAACCGTCAGGTCGACGGGTTCCTCTTCGCGGCCATGAGTCTGCGCGCCTACGACGCGCCGCCGGCTCTGCACGGAGCATCGAGCGCGCTCGCCAACTGCTACGTCGCCGACGACTGCCTGCCGGCCTACCTCGCCGACGAGGTGGCCGGCAGCCGATCGGTCACCCGCCATCTGATCGAGCGCGGGCACCGCGACATCGTGATGCTCACCGGGACAGGTGAGGTCGTCGCCTCGAGTCTGCGCGAGCAGGGCTTCAGCGAGGCGATGGCCGCCGCCGGGCTACCGGCGGCGGCTCCGGTCACGGCCGGTTGGGAGATCGACAAGGGGTACGCGGGGGCGATGCACGTGCTGACCGCGTCCGAGCGGCCCACGGCGATCGTCTGCGCCAACGACAGATCCGCTGTCGGAGTGATGCTCGCGGCGGCGCAGCTGGGACTGTCCGTGCCGGGCGACCTGTCGGTGGTCGGCTACGACGACGACGAGAACGTGGCCCCGTATCTGGTGCCGGCTCTGACCACCGTACGGCTGCCGCACCGCGAGATGGGGGAGCGAGCCATGCGTTCTGTGCTGGCGGGCGTGCTGGATGATCGGCCGGCCGGCCTGGCGGTCGAGCCGAGTCGAGTTCCCCGGACGCTGCTGGACTGTCCCCTGGTCGTACGGGACTCGGTGGCTCCACCGCGCTGATCGCCGGTCAGCTCAGCGGACGGATCGCCGCCACGTCGTACTCCGCGACCGACGCGCCGAGGATGGCGGCTCCTTGCTCCTCGCCCACCCCCGCACCCCGGAAGGCCTCGACGGCCGCCTGGCTGTCCCAGCGCTCGAGGATGTTGATCCGGCCCGGGTCGAGGAGGTCGGCCGACAGGGCGAAGTCGAGGCATCCCGGTGCCGCGCGCGCCGCCTCGACGACGGCCACGCACGTCCTGAGGTAGGCCTCTCGGTCCTCGGCCGACACGAGCAGATGTCCACTCACGATCACCATGTGCTGTCGACCCCCGAACGGCTCGGATCTCATCGCCTCACGCACGCTCGGCCGCAAGCCAGGCGAGCGTGCGGCGCAGCAGGGCCCGGTGCTCCTCGCTGTCGTAGGACCGCATGTCGTGCCCGAGGCCGTCGTAGACCACCCGACCGCTGCCCTGCTCGCGGGCCCAGATCATCGGGTGCGCGAGACCGTCGTGCTCGTGATCACCCAGCACCAAGGCGTCCTTGCGCACGTCCAGGTAGCTGTAGCGCTCGTCCAGCACCTCGATCGTGGAGACGTCGCCGACGACCGGATGGAATCCCGGGTGCAGGCGGATCCGGGCGAGGTCGAGTGGCGGGTGCATGGTCTGGCCGCGCACCCAGTGCCCGCCGAGGATCTCCGGCCAGCGCGGCATCGTGGTGAACGACGTGGCACTGACGTGCATCCCCAGCAGGCCGCCGCCGCCGTCCAGGTGCGCGAGCAGCGACCGCTGGATCTCGATCATGGTCGCCGCCGGTCGCGGGATGGTCGGGTTGCCCACGTTGAGCACCAGCAACCGGGTATCAGTCAGTGATCGCAGTGACTGCTCGACCTCCTCGGACACCTCGACGCGGTGACCGGCCTCCCGGGCGAGCGCGGCCAGCCGTGCGGACGTCTCGGCGAACGGGTGCCACGGGTCCGCGTAGTCACCGCTGCCGCTGATGATCAAGACATCGGTCATGATCAACGTCGGTCCGTCACGAGTGCGGCGGAGCGGTCGACTCCCGCACGACCAGCTCCGCGGGGATCACCTTCCGGCGAGGCCGGGTGGCCTGGGGTCGGGTGGTGAGGAGCAGAGCCTCGCGGCCGAGCTCGCTCAGCGGGAAGGCCGCCGTGGTCAGGGACGGGGAGATGAGCTCGGCGACCGACACGTCGTCGATCCCGGTCACCGAGATCCGGCCGGGCACGTCGATGCCGGCCCGCCGCAGACCGGTCAGCACCGAGATCGCCATGGCGTCGCTGAGAGCCATCACTGCCGTCGCGCCGGGATTGCCTGCCAGCGCGGCGATAGCGGCCTCCCCGGCGTCGTGCCCGGTGAAGTCGGTCTCCACCACGATCGCCCGGGCGCCCGCACCCGCCAGCACCCTGACCGCCTCGCCCTGCCGGTCCTCGACCGTGGTCAGGCTGGGCAGGCCGGAGATGACCACGACCTCACGGTGTCCGCTCTCGATCAGGTGCCGGGCGACCAGACCCGCCGCCCCCTTGTTGTCGGGCTGGACGGCGTCCACGCCGAGGAAGTGGCGACCGATCACCGCGGCCCGTCCACCACCGGCCTCGTACCGCGCCAGCAGCTCCTTGGCCTGCAGCTCGCGCTGCGGGTCGGTGTAGCCGGATCCCGCGATGATGATCGCCCGGGCACGCTGCGCGACCAGGCTGCGGATCTGCTTGAGCTCACGCTGCGGGTCTCGGGTCGAGTGCCCGATCTGGACCGTGAGCTCCGCCTCTTCCGCGGTCCGGACCACACCGGCCGCGATCTCGGTGAAGTAGGGATCGTCGATCTGGTTCAGGATGAGGCCGACGATGGTGGTGCTGCCGCCGGCGAGCGTGCGGGCGTAGGAGTTGGTGACGTAGCCGAGGTCTTCGGCGATGCCCCGCACCTTCTCGGCGACGGCGTCGCTGACCCCGCCCAACCCGCGCAGCGAGCGGGAGGCGGTGGCGATCGAGACACCGGCGGCATCGGCCACTTCGGACAGCCTCACGGCTACGGGTGGTGCAGACATGTCTCCGGCATCTCCTCACCGGTCCGAGCGACCCTCTTGTCGACTGGGGTCACCGTAGCGTACGCTGTCGCAAACGGTTAACGTAAGCGTTTGCGCAATGGTCGGTGTCGGTCGGACGAAGGGACAGTGGGGTCGAGATGGCGGTTCGGACAGTCAAGGTGATCATGAACGGGGTGACCGGTCGGATGGGGTACCGGCAGCACCTGGTCCGCTCCATCCTGCCCATCCGCGACGACGGCGGCGTGGTGGTCGGCGACGACCGGATCCAGGTGGTGCCGGTGCTGGTCGGCCGCAACGCCGACAAGCTCGCCAAGCTGGCCGAGCTGCACGGTGTGGAGGAGTGGACCACCGATCTCGACGCCGCGCTGGCCGATCCCGAGGCGACCGTCTACTTCGACGCCCAGGTCACCTCCGAGCGGACGGGCGCGATCCTCGCCGCGATCGAAGCCGGCAAGCACATCTTCACCGAGAAGCCGATCGCCGAGTCCGTCCTGGACGCTCAGTTGCTGGTGACCGCCGCGCAGCAGGCCGGCACCATCACCGGTGTGGTGCACGACAAGCTCTATCTGCCCGGTCTGGTCAAGCTCAAGCGTCTGATCGATCTGGGCTTCTTCGGCCGGATCCTGTCCGTCCGGGGCGAGTTCGGCTACTGGGTGTTCGAGGGTGACGTCATTCCCGCTCAGCGGCCGAGCTGGAACTACCGCGCCGAGGACGGCGGCGGCATGGTGCTCGACATGTTCTGCCACTGGAATTACGTGCTGGAGAACCTGTTCGGCAAGGTCGACGCCGTCTGGGCCAAGGCCGTCACCCACATCCCCGAGCGCTGGGACGAGCAGGGCAACGCCTACCCGGCCACCGCGGACGACGCGGCGTACGGGATCTTCGAGCTGGACGGCGGCGTGATCGCCCAGATCAACTCGTCCTGGGCCGTGCGGGTGGACCGGGGGGAGCTGGTCGAGTTCCAGGTCGACGGCACCCACGGCTCCGCCACCGCCGGTCTGTTCGGCTGCCGCATCCAGGCCCGCGCCCAGACCCCCAAGCCGGTCTGGAACCCCGATCTGCCCACCGACCAGGACTTCCGGGCGCAGTGGGAAGAGGTGCCCGACATCGAGGAGTACCCGAACGGCTTCCGCGCTCAGTGGGAGCAGTTCGTCCGCGACGTGGACGCGGGCCGTCCGCACGGCTACGACCTCGCCGCCGGAGTCCGCGGACTGCAGCTGGTCGAGGCCGGCCTGCGATCCTCGCAGGAGGGTCGCCGCGTCGCGATCAAGGAGCTCTCGTGAGCTCGACCGCGGTCACCAGCACGATCAGGCTGCCCAGGGCCGACGGCTCGCTCGCGGAGGTGGCGCTCCAGCCGCCGCGGGAGTGGGCCGACCACCCGCAGCCGTACGAGACCCGGGTCGCCTTCGCCGCGGCCCACGTCGTGGTCGATCCGTACGCCGAGAACGTTCCCGGCGCACCGGCCGCGATCGACTGGGACGCCACGCTGGCGTTCCGCGCTCACTTGTTCCGCTACGGCCTGGGTGTGGCCGAGGCGATGGACACCGCCCAGCGGAACATGGGTCTGGACTGGGCGGCGACGCAGGAGCTGATCTCCCGCAGCGCCGCCCAGGCCCGGGCTGCCGGTGCCCGGATCGCCTCCGGCGCCGGCACCGATCACCTGCCCGCCGGACCGGCCACCATCGAGCGGGTGACCGCCGGCTATCTCGAGCAGGTCGCGTTCGTCGAGGGCGCTGGCTCCCAGGTGATCGTGATGGCCTCGCGTCACCTCGCGGCGGCCGCGCAGACCGTCGAGGACTATCGCACGGTCTACGACACCGTTCTCACCCAGGTCAGCCGGCCCGTCGTCCTGCACTGGCTGGGCGAGATGTTCGACCCGCAGCTGGCGGGCTACTGGGGCAGCGGCGACGTGGCCGCGGCCACCGACACCTTCGTCCAGCTCGTTCATGATCACGCCGCCAAGGTCGACGGGGTCAAGGTCTCGCTGCTGTCGGCCGACCACGAGATCGAGCTGCGCCGTCGGCTCCCGGCCGGCGTCCGGCTCTACACCGGGGACGACTTCAACTACCCGGAGCTGATCGAGGGCGACGGTGAGCACCACTCCGACGCGCTGCTCGGTGCGTTCGCCGCGATCGCCCCGGCCGCCTCGGCCGCGCTGGCCGCCCTGGACCGCGACGACGTGGAGACCTACCGCGCGGAGATGGCGCCGACCCTCGAGCTGTCCCGGCACATCTTCTGTGCGCCGACCTTCTACTACAAGACCGGGATCGCCTTCCTGGCCTGGCTGTCGGGCCACCAGGACGGGTTCGGCATGGTCGGCGGTCTGCAGGCGGCCCGGTCGCCGGTCCACCTCGCTCGGGTCTTCGAGCTCGCCAACACGGCCCGGTTGCTGCCGGACCCGGAGCTGGCCCGGCACCGCCTCGGCCTGGTGCTGGGCGCCGCCGGGATCCCGGCATGACCGCCGCGACCCACTCGGCCAGGGTCGCCGTCGACGCGAAGCTGGAGCGTCTGGCCCTGAATCAGCGGACCACGGCGAGCTGGACGCTGCGCGAGGCGATCGACGGGTGTCTGGCTGCCGGCCTGTCCTCGATCGGGGTGTGGCGCGAGCAGCTGGCCGAGGCCGGTCAGGACCACGCCGTCCGCTGGCTGGCCGACGCTGGGCTGCGGGTCTCCACGCTCTGCCGTGGTGGCTTCTTCACGGCCTCCGATCCAGCGGCCATCGAGGCCGCACACGCCGAGAACGTGCGGGCGCTCGAGGAGGCGGCGGCCATCGGCGCCGCCACGCTGTGCTTGGTGCCCGGTGGGCTGCCCGCCGGCGATCGCGATCTCGCCGCCGCCCGCCGACGGGCCGCCGAGGCGATCGACCGACTGGTTCCGTACGCGAGGCAGGTCGGGGTGCCACTCGGTATCGAGCCGATGAACCCGATCTACGCCGCCGACCGCGGCGTGGTCTCGACCCTCGGTCAGGCGCTGGACATCGCCGAGCCCTACGCGGCCGAGGAGGTGGGAGTCGTGTTGGACACGTTCCACGTGTGGTGGGATCCCGATCTGCCAGCGCAGATCGCCCGCGCCGGGGACCGGATCCACAGCTATCAGGTGTGCGACTGGATCACCCCGCTACCGGCCGACGCCCTGCTGGCCCGCGGCATGATGGGCGACGGTCACATCGACTTCGCGACCATCGGCGGCTGGGTCCGCGACGCCGGCTACACCGGTGACATCGAGGTGGAGATCTTCAACGCCGACATCTGGGCGACCCCCGGTGACGAGGTGCTGGCCACCATGTCCGCCCGGTACCTGGAGCTCATCCAGCCGTACGCCTGACCGTCTGGCCGGCCGTGCTGCGGAGAACTCTCCCCGGCTGGGCGTTGCGAGCCCCGACACGCCGGTGGCGCGCCGCCGGTCGGGGTGACTTCTCCGCGCGTCCTCCGTCAGCCCAGCCGGTCAGCCCAGCCGGTCAGCCCAGCCGCCAGCCCTGGATCTCCCCGCCGCCCACCACCTCCCAGTGGCTCGTGGTGGTGGGGTAGTGACGTGAGGTCGCCGGTGGGCCGTCGCCGAACACCTCCACGATCGACCCGTCGACCAGCACCCGTGCCGCGCCGTCGGTCCGCGCAGCCACCGCGCGGATCCCGGAGACGGTGTCGACCAGGACCAGCTCGAGCGGACCCTCGGCAGCGACCTCGAAGGCCGGTTCCCGGATCGCACCGGTCGGGTCGAGGACGTCGGTGCGCAGACCGAGCAGCTCGGCGGCCGGTCGGCTGATCAGCCGGTCGCCGTCCACGGACAGCTCGCGAGGAAAGGTCAGCACACCGGCCCAGCCGGCCGCCTCGACCTCCGCCGACGAGCGCTGGGTGCCTTCCCAGGCCCAGCCCCAGAGCAGGACGCGATCGGGTTCGACCAGTGCCTGCGGCGCGTAGAAGGTGGGTCCGTCGTCCACCGATCCGCCCGCCGCGGCAACGAACCGCAGACCACCGTCACCGGTCTCGGCCAGATCCCCGATCAGGTAGCGCACACCGGCCAGATCGTGGGTGCCGTCGATGTGACGCCACTGCGAGAGCAGCAGCACCCATCGTCCATCGAGCTCGAACAGGTTGGGGCACTCCCAGATGTTCGCCGGGACGACCGTCGCCGCCACCGGGTCGTCGACGGTGAGCAGGGGTCCGGCGTACGCCCAGTCGTCCAGGTCGTCGCAGCGGTAGAGCAGCAGCTGCGGGTCACCGGCCGGGTGACCGGCGCCCTGCACCGCGTAGCGGTGATCCCCGAACCAGAACACGAACGGATCGCGCACCTCGGCGATCGCCGGGTCGTCGGGCGTCTCGACCTTGACGACCGGGTCCAACCGCCACTCGCGCAGCGTCCGGTCGCTGCGGGCGACGGCGACGCCGGCGTTCCACGCGTGCTCGTGCACCGCGGTGTAGACCGCGGTCGGCACCCCGAAGTCGTCGACCACGCAGCCGGACCAGCAGCCGTTCTGGTCGACCGACCCCGCCGTCGGCGCCAGGGCGATCGGCTCATCGGTCCAGTGCAGCAGGTCGGCGGAGCTGGCGTGCCCCCAGTGCACGTTGCCGTGCGTCGGCCCGTCCGGGTTGTGCTGGTAGAAGACGTGGTAGCGGTCGTCGATCCGACAGACACCGTTCGGGTCGTTGAGCCACCCGCTGGGCGGCATGATGTGCAGGCGGGGGCGCTCGGGAATCACGGCGTCATCGTAGGGGGCGCGGGGCGGGTCCGACAGATCATCAGCTGCTCACCCCCGCGGTCAGACCTTCCCGCAGCGGCCGCCGACCACGAAGACGATCAGGGCGGGCATCATCGAGATGACCAGAGATGCCCCCGCAGACTCACACACCCAGAGGAAGGGCGGAGTTCTCCTCGCTGATGGTCATGATCAGCGGACGGAAGAACCCGTTCCAGTGGAAGGTGAACGCCAGGATGCCGACGATGGCCGGTGCGGGCAGCGCCAACGGAGCACAGACCGACCAGAGGTACGGAACGCGCCGGCACCGTCGATCTGGCCCTTCCCAGCGAGCTCGTTGACGTCCCGGGAGATCGAGTCGGGGCCACCCACCAAGAGCAAGAACGAGCCGAAGTTCTGCCAGACGGAGACCAAGATGACCACGATGGCGGCTCTGGGTCCCGAGCTCAGCCAGGGCACGGGCCGAGGCCGATCAGCGCCGACGTCTTGTTCACCAGGCCGAAGTCCTCGTGGAACAGGTACGCCATGACGGCGACACCGGGCCGAGGACGGGATCAGCGGGAAGACAGCGCTCGTGGCTGCCTGACTAGTGTCAGGTCGTGGGTTAGGGAGACCTGCCACGTGTCAAGCCTGTCGTCGGGGCGGGATTCTGCTGACCCCGCCTGCCGGTCGGTAGGCTTCGCGCGTGCCTGTGCCCGACCCCAATCAACCGTCTGATCCCGCTCGGCGCCTCAGCGTCCTCGTCATCGGCTCCGGTGGTCGAGAGCACGCCCTGGCCCTGGCCCTTGCTCGAGACCCGGGCGTCGTCGAGGTGCACACCGCCCCCGGCAACCCCGGGACGGGGGAGGTGGGGACCAATCATCCGCTGGTCGCCGACGACCCGGCGGCGGTCGCCTCCCTGGCCATCCGACTCGGGGTCGATCTCGTGGTGGTCGGTCCGGAGGCCCCGCTGGTGGCCGGCGTCGCCGATGCCGTCCGGGCCGCCGGCATCGCCTGCTTCGGACCGTCCAAAGAGGCCGCGCAGCTCGAGGGCAGCAAGGCGTTCGCCAAGGACGTGATGGCCGCGGCCGGGGTGCCGACGGCCGCCGCCCGGCTCTGTCTCACCGCGGACGAGGTCGTCGCAGCGCTGGACGAGCTCGGGTCGCCGTACGTGGTCAAGGACGACGGACTCGCCGCGGGCAAGGGGGTCGTGGTGACCTCCGAGCGTCAGGTCGCCGTCGAGCACGCCGCCACCTGTGGGCGCGTGGTGATCGAGGAGTTCCTCGACGGGCCCGAGGTCAGTCTGTTCGCCATCACCGACGGCACCACGGTTCTCCCGCTGCAACCCGCCCAGGACTTCAAGCGGGCGTACGACGACGACGCCGGCCCCAACACCGGTGGCATGGGCGCGTACACACCGTTGCCCTGGGCGCCGGCCGACCTGGGCGAGGAGGTGCTGCGCACCGTGCTGCAGCCCACGGTGGACGAGCTGGCCCGCCGGGGCACGCCCTTCAGCGGTCTGCTCTACGCCGGGCTCGCGCTCACCGGCCGGGGAGTGCGGGTGATCGAGTTCAACGCGCGCTTCGGCGATCCGGAGACCCAGCCGCTGCTGGCTCGGCTGCGGACCCCCCTGGGTTCCCTGCTGTACGCAGCGGCGACGGGCACCCTCGCCGGCCAGCCGCCGTTGGAGTGGTCGGAGGGATCGGCGGTGGCGGTCGTCCTGGCAGCGGAGAACTACCCCGGCAGCCCGGTCACCGGCGGGGTGATCGGCGGGCTCGAGACCGACGCCGCGGACGGCAGCATGATCATCCACGCCGGCACCGGGCTGGACTCCGAGGGCCGGGTGATCAGCACCGGTGGCCGCGTGCTCGCGGTGGTCGGTACAGGTGCGGAGCTGACCACGGCGCGCCATGCGGCGTACGCGACGATCGCCCGACTCGAGCTCGCGGGTTCCTTCTACCGGACGGACATCGCCCGGAGGGCGGCGGATGACGAGGCCCGGAGGGCGGCGGATGACGAGGAGAGGAAGGTGCAGCGGTGAGTGTTCCCAACGTCCTGGCCAACCGGTACGCCTCGGAGTCGATGCGGACCGTGTGGAGCCCGGAGAACAAGATCATCGCCGAGCGAAGGCTGTGGATCGCGGTGCTGTCGGCTCAGCGCGACCTCGGGGTGGACTTCGGCGGCGACGACGCGGACGCGGTGATCGCCGCCTACACCGAGCAGATCGAGCAGGTCGACCTGGCGAGCATCGCCGCCCGAGAGAAGATCACCAAGCACGACGTGAAGGCGCGGATCGAGGAGTTCAACGACCTCGCCGGCTTCGAGCACGTGCACAAGGGGATGACCAGCCGGGACCTCACCGAGAACGTCGAGCAGTTGCAGATCGTCTCCTCGCTGATGATCATCCGCAACCGCCTGGTCGCCTCCCTGACCCAGCTCGCGCGGTTGGCGATGGCGTACGCCGACCAGCCGATCGCCGGACGTTCGCACAACGTCGCGGCGCAGATCACCACGCTGGGCAAGAGGTTCGCCACCGCCGCCGACGAGCAGCTGATCGCCTACCGCCGGGTCGGTGAGCTGATCGCCCGCTACCCGCTGCGGGGGATCAAGGGCCCCGTCGGCACCGGACAGGACATGCTCGACCTGCTCGGCGGTGACGGTCGCAAGCTGGCCGAGCTGGAGCGCCTGGTGGCCGCCCACCTGGGGGTGGCCACGATCTTGACCAGCACCGGACAGGTCTATCCCCGCTCGCTCGACTTCGACGTGGTGACCGCGCTCGCTCAGACGGCCGCCGCTCCGTCCAACGTGGCCACCAGCATCCGGTTGATGGCCGGGCACGAGCTGGTCACCGAGGGCTTCCGGCCCGGGCAGGTCGGTTCCAGCGCGATGCCCCACAAGATGAACACCCGCTCCTGCGAGCGGGTGAACGGGTTGGCGGTGATCGTCCGTGGCTACGTCTCCATGGTCGGCGAGCTCGCCGGTGACCAGTGGAACGAGGGCGACGTGTCCTGCTCGGTGGTTCGCCGGGTGGCGCTGCCCGACGCGTTCTACGCGCTCGACGGGCTGTTCGAGACGTTCCTCACCGTGCTCGGCGACTTCGGAGCCTTCCCGGCAGTGATCGACAACGAGCTGCATCGCTACCTGCCGTTCCTCACCACCACCAAGGTGCTGATGGCCGCTGTGCGCAAGGGAGTGGGTCGGGAGACCGCCCACGAGGCGATCAAGGAGCACGCCGTCAGCGTCGCGCTGGCGATGCGGGAACGCGGCCTGGCCCGCAACGACCTGTTCGACCGGTTGGCCCGCGACGATCGGCTCGGGCTGACGCGGGCCGAGCTCGACGCACTGGTCACCGAACCGCTGACCATGGCCGGCACCGCCCAGTCCCAGGTCGCCTCGCTCGTCGCGCAGGTGGAGAAGATCGCCGCGCAGCACCCGGACGCGGCGCTCTACGTGCCCGGCGACGTCCTGTGAGCGACGTCCAGTGAGCGATGCCAGCTGTGACACGCTCGGGCGGCGGTTCGTCGGGCGAGCGGCGGTGGTCACCGGGGCCGGCCACGGCATCGGCCGAGCGGTGGCCCAGCGGCTGGCCGCGGAGGGGGCGCGACTCGTGCTCGCCGACGTCGACGAGCAGGCCGCCACCGAAGTGGCGGCGGGTCTCGCCCCGGCGGTGGCCGTCGCGACCCGCTGCGACGTCCACATCACGGCATCCGTGGACGCGTGCATGCGCCTCGCCGCGCGGGAGTTCGGTCGGCTCGACGTGCTGGTCAACGTCGCCGGAGGTTCGATCGCGATGCCGGCCTTCGAGGACATGTCGGACGAGGCCTGGAACGAGATGCTGGATCTGAACCTGACCGGGGCGATGCGGTGCATCCGCGCCGCGCTCCCGCACCTGAGGCAACGGCCGACCGCGGCGATCGTGTCGATCAGCTCGGTCAACGGTCTGGCCGCGTTCGGGGAGGTGGCCTACTCGTCGGCGAAGGCCGGTTTGAGCCTGCTCACCCGCAATCTGGCGGTCGATCTCGGCCCGGCAGGCATCCGCGTCAACGCGGTCGCCCCGGGCACCGTGCGCACCCGGGTCTGGGACGACCAGGACGGTGGCGCCGATCGGCTGCGTCCGCTCTATCCACTCGGCCGGGTCGGCGAACCGAGCGACATCGCCGCGGCGGTGGCCTTCCTGGCCTCCGACGACGCGTCCTGGATCACCGGCGTGACCCTGCCGGTCGACGGTGGTGCCCTTGCCGGACCCGCCCACCTGATGCCCCACCTCGACTCCTGACCCCGCCCGCTCCGCCGACTCCGCTCGGGTTCAAACCCGAGCGGAGTCGGATAGGCCCATCCCCTCAGCTGGACTCTGCTGGTGCTGCAACACCCGTGCAGTCGGGCAGCGCGCCCACGGACTGGACTCCGCTCGGGTTTGAACCCGAGCGGAGTCGGGTGGGTGGGGTGCGGCGACACGCCGACGTGGGCGGCCGACGCTCGGGTGTGGTTGACCCGGTGCGACCGCCGATCTAGGGTCTCGCGTTTGTGCGTACTTACTGTCAGCTCGCTGCGGCGGGCTTTCACCGGTACAGCACCTACCGGATGGCGATCGCCGCCGGTGTGATCACCCAGTCGGTGTTCGGCTTCATCCGGGTCAGTGTCATGTTCGCCGCGGTGGCGGCCGCCGGTGGTGAGCTCGCCGGCTACGACCGGCAGCAGGCGTCGACGTATGTGTGGCTGGGTCAGGCCCTGCTCGCGCCGGTCGCCCTCTTCGGGTGGACCGAGCTGGCCGACCGCATCAAGACCGGCGACATCGCCGTCGACCTGGCCCGGCCGGTCGACGTACAGCTGTCGTGGTGGGCCGCCGATCTGGGCCGGGCGGCCTTCCAGCTGCTGACCCGGGGGCTGGCCCCGTTGCTGATCGGGGCCCTCACGATCGGCTTCGCCCTGCCCGGGTCGTGGACGGCGTACCCGCTGGGTCTGGTCAGTGTCCTGCTCGCGGTCTCGCTGAGCTTCATCATCCGGTTCGGCGTGAACCTGATCGCGTTCTGGTCCCTCGACATCCGGGGGTTCATCGGCCTCTACCTGGTGATCGTCGCGCCGTTCAGCGGCCTCTACGTGCCGGTGCACCTGTTCCCGGACTGGCTCCGCGCGATCGCGTACGCCACCCCGTTCCCGTCCCTGCTCCAGTTCCCGATCGACGTGCTCAGCGGGCGGGTGCTCGGGGCCGACGCGCTGCTGGTGGTCGCCATGCAGGCGGGCTGGCTCATCCTCCTCGTCGCTCTCACCCGCGTGATGATGGCGCGGGCCGCGCTCCGGCTGGTGGTGCAGGGTGGTTGACCTCACCCGCCCGACCGACGGGATCAGCCGTCGTGAGTCGATCATGGTGCTGCTCGGTTCCCGGATCCGCAGCCAGACCGCCTACCGGACAAGCTTCTGGCTGACGGTCGCGACCTCGGTCGGAGTCGGGGTGATCGAGTTCATCGAGATCTACGTGATTCTGACCAACGTGCCGGTGTTCGGCGGTATGACCTTCGCCCAGGCGGCGTTGGTGTTCGCGCTGGCGAACATGGGGTTCTCCTTCGCCGACATGGTGTTCGGGCAGTTCGACTCGATGCCGTCGCACCTGCGGCTGGGCCGGCTGGAGGTGATGCTGGTCAGACCGCTGCCGCTGATCGTCCAGTTCGTCACCGCGGACTTCCAGCTGCGCCGGCTCGGTCGGGTGGCGGTCGGTCTGGTGATCATGATCCTGGCGCTCGGCTACCTCGACCTCACCCCGACCCCCGCGACCGTCTACCTGTTGATCATCACCCCGTTCGTCGGCGGCGCCATCTACGGGGCCCTGTTCGTGATGGCCGGCGGCGTGCAGTTCTTCGTCATCGACGGGGCCGAGTTCACCTCGGCCTTCGTCTACGGCGGCGCGTACGCCGGTCAGCTGCCCGGCAGTGTCCTGCTCGAGCCCGTCCGGATCCTGTTCACCTTCGTCATCCCGGCCACCGCCACCGCGTACCTGCCGGCCTTGATCATCCTGGGGCTGCCCGGACCGGCGTTCCTGCCAGCCTGGCTCGGGTGGTTCGCGCCGTTGTTCGCGGTCTGGGCGTGGGTGCTGGCACTGCTCGCCTGGCGCGCGGGCATCCGCAGGTTCACCGGAGCAGGGGGCTGATCATGACCGAGACACCCACCGACAGCAACGAGAGCGCCGCGCCGATCATCGAGTTCACCGACCTGCGGCGGTCGTTCGTCGTACGACAGAAGGCGGGCCGGGTCCGCCGGGCCAAGAGGATCGTGTCCGCGGTGGACGGAATCAGCGTCTCGATCGGCGCGGGTGAGGCGTGCGGCTACATCGGGGCCAACGGGGCCGGCAAGTCGACCACCATCAAGATGATCACCGGCATCCTGGTGCCGACCTCGGGCACCGTGCGGACCTGCGGACTCGACCCGGTACCGCAGCGACGCACCCTCGCCCGTGAGATCGGGGTCGTGTTCGGCCAACGCAGCCAGCTGTGGTGGGATCTGCCGCTGCGCGACTCGTTCAGGATCCTGGCGGCCATCCACCGGCTCGACCCCGAAGCCGCCCGCGACCGCACCGCTCGGCTGGTCGACGGCCTCGGCATCGGCAACCAGCTGGACACTCCCGTACGCCAGCTGTCGTTGGGAGAGCGGATGCGGGGTGAGGTGGCCGCCGCCCTGGTGCACAGCCCGCGGCTGCTGGTGCTGGACGAGCCGACGATCGGGCTCGACATGATCAGCAAGGAGCGGCTGCGGCACTTCCTGATCACCGAGCGGGCCGAACGCGGCACGACCCTGTTGCTCACCACCCACGACATGAGTGACATCGAGCGACTGTGCGACCGGGTGCTGGTGGTCGATCACGGACGTCTCGTCTACGACGGCACGTTGCCCGGACTGGCGCAGCGGGTGGCGCTGCAACGGGTGCTGGTGGTCGACCTCTGGGAGCCGCGTTCGCCCTTGCGGCTGGTCGAGGCCACGCACATCGGCAGCGAGGGCGACGGCGTACGCCAGCGCCTCGCCTTCTCCCCCCACGACACCACGGCGGCCCGGGTGCTGGCCGAGGTGTCGGCCATGGTGGAGGTCCGTGACCTCACCCTGGAGGAGCCGGCCATCGAGGACATCGTCCGGACCCTCTACCACTCGACCTAGGCAGGTCTGGCTAGACGACTCCGACCGGACACCGGAGACCGGGAGCTCGGGCCAGCCGTCGATCGGTGGTGAGCATCGGCATGGGGCGCTGCGAGGGAATGCCCCGCCGGCGTCGGGTCGAGATCCTCCACCAGGAGCTTGACGACCGCCCCAGCGTCGATCACGCTCATCGCTCGTCGCGTCCTTCGGCCAGCAGCTGGCTGATGGTCTCGCTGTCCACACGCACCCCGATGGCGGCCGGAGCGGCAGAGATGACGCCCATGTTGTGGCGGGCGACAGCGGGCCGGTCTGCGAGCCAGGGGGGTCTCGCGCTGCAGGTAACAGGTCAACGACAGCGCCCCGAGCTCGGGAGCCACCACGACGTCAGGCGAGGCCCGCCACCTGGAGGTGTCGAGGGCTTTGCGGACCGACGGTCAACGGGGTGCCGACCGGCGCGAGACCAGCGGACGCAGTCGTCCCCGATGTCGGGGACACCTCCGTCCATCGACCGACGGTGGGCGATCCGGCCGGCGCAGTCAGGCCCCTGACCAGCCTGCCCGGCCCGGATCAGTCCGGCGTCACCGAGCGCACGAAGGCGGCGAGCTCGGCCGCCATCGGAGCCGGTTCCCAGGAGTGCATCGCCCCAGGCATCTCCTTCTCGACACCGTTCGGCACGGCGGCGACGATCATCCGAGCCCCGACCGGCATCTCATCGAAGGTCTCGGTGCCGTACATGGCCAGCACCGGCACGTGGACCCCGTCCAGCGCTCCGGTGGCCAGCTGCGCGGTCGCCCAGACGAGCGACTGGGCATCGGCCCGGGTGCTGACCACCCCGGCTGCGATCAACGGCCACTCCGGCGAGGCCTCGGCGCCGGCCAGCCACTCCGGTGGCATGTCCTTCATGTAGTGACGCTGCGCGGCCTCGGTGTCGCCCGCGTCGATCAGCCGCTCGATCTCGTCGGACCAGGCCTTGGTCTCGATGGCGTCGGTGGCCACCGGCGCCTCCCAGAGCGCCAGCCCGGCCACCGGGAGACCAGCCGCAGCGGCACGCAGGGCCAGCGAACAACCCGAGGAATGACCGCAGAGGACCGCGCTTCCGCCGGCCACCTCGATCGCCGCGGCGATGGCGTCCAGCTCGCGGTCCAGATCCAGGACGCCATCGGCTGCGCTCTCTCCCCGGCCGAGGCGATCGAAGACCACCGCCGTCACCCCGAGATCGGCGGCGCGCTCCGCGGTGTCGGTGGTGATCGGGTCGACGGCCCGGAACGGTCCGGCGCCGGCGACGAACACCAGCCCGGGCCCGCTCCCGTATCGGTCGTAGGCGATGCGATCCCCGCGGGCGGTGGTGGTGACGTCCGTCATGGTGTCCTCTCCGAGGCGTTACTGGACCGTTGAGTTCGTTTTCTATAAACTAGACTCACGAGTCTGAAGTGTCAACGGAGGTCTCCCGATGGACGGGTTGCGACCGAGCTCGCTGCGCAAGCGCGCGGCGATCCTCGAGGCCGCCGAGCTGGTGTTCCTGCGGGACGGCTTCCTCGGCGCCAACATGGACGAGCTGACGGCACTCTCGGGGGTCTCCAAGCAGACGGTGTACGCCCACTTCGGCAGCAAGGAAGCACTCTTCGTCGAGCTGGTCGAGACCATGACCCGCGACGCCGGCGACGACGTCCACACCGACGACCTGCCCGACCCGTCATCGGTCGCCGACCTGCGCGCGGCGCTGACCGACTACGCCGTACGGCAGCTGACCGCGGTGATGAACCCCCGCATCCTGAGACTGCGACGCCTGGTCATCGGGGAGGAGGCACGGTTTCCGCAGCTCGCCCGGGTGCTGTGGGAGCACGGCCCGGCGCGGGCCGTGGAGGCGCTGGCCGGCCACATCGCGCGGCTCTCCGACCAGGGGTGGGTGACCGTGGCCGACCCCCGGGCCGCGGCCACGTCCCTGAACTGGCTGGTGATGGGCGAGCCGGTCAACAAGGCCATGCTGCTGGGCGACGAGGCTGTGCCGGACGCCGCCACCATCCGCACCCACTGCGCAGAGGCGGCGCGGATCTTCCTGGCGGCCTACGGCAGACCTGGTCTTACCGGGTGACCGCGTTCTCCGCTCGACCGGCGCCGATCGGCCACGACACGCCGCAAAGCGACCAGGTCGCGCTGAGTTCGACGCAGAGTGCCGCGCACAAACGACTCGCGCCCCCCGCCGACAGGGCGAGGGGCGCGAACGGGAGGATCTGCGGGTCGAGCTCAGTAGACGGAGTTCCTGCGCTCGTCCGGGATGAGCAGCCAGCCGGCCAGGTAGATCAGGATCTGCGGGCCGGGGAGCAGCATGCTGAGCACGAAGATCACCCGGACGACGTTGCTGGACAGACCGAAACGGCGGGCGATGGCCGAGCACACCCCCGCGATGACTCGGTCATTGGACGGGCGGGCGAGGCTGGCGGCCATGGTGGCTGGTCCTTCTTCCTGGTGCGGGTGGTGAGCCCGGTCGGGCTCGTTGTTCCACCATGCCTGCGTCCCGTCGAGAAAGCACGGGTTCCGGCCACAGATCCGGGGGCGTTCAGGGTCGGTCCGGAGCGAGCTCCCGGCAGGCGCAGGCTGGCAGGATGGGCCGCGTGACGCTGACGACCGGGCCCCGCTACGCCGACCAGCTCGACTACCCGCTGCTGCATCGAGGCAAGGTCCGCGAGCTGTACGCCGTCGACGACGACCGCCTGCTGATGGTGGCCACCGATCAGATCTCGGCGTTCGACTACGTGTTGGAGAGCATGATCCCGGACAAGGGCGCGGTGCTCACCCAGCTGTCTCAGTGGTGGTTCGGGCAGTTCACCGACATCGTGGACAACCACGTGCTCACCACCGATGTGCCTGCGTCGGTCAGCGGCCGCGCCGTGATCTGTGAGCGGCTGGAGATGGTCCCGGTGGAGTGCGTCGCCCGCGGCTACCTGACGGGTTCCGGCTGGCTGGAGTATCAGCAGTCCCGATCGGTGTGTGGGGTCGCGCTGCCGGCCGGTCTGCACGACGGATCGAAACTGGACCAGCCGATCTTCACCCCGGCCACCAAGGCGGCGCTGGGCGAGCACGACGAGAACGTGTCGTACGAGGTCGTGGTCGACACGGTGGGGTCGGAGGTGGCCGAGCGGATCCGGGAGCTGACCCTGGCCGTCTACGCCCGGGCGGAGGTGATCGCTCGGGACCGGGGGATCGTGCTGGCCGACACCAAGTTCGAGTTCGGCCGTCGCGCCGACGGCACGATCGTGTTGGCCGATGAGGTCCTGACGCCGGATTCGTCGCGGTTCTGGGACGCCGAAGCCTGGAGTGGCGGGGTGCTGGATTCCTACGACAAGCAGTACGTCAGGAACTGGCTGCTGCACGACTCCGGTTGGGACCGCGCCAGCGGTGACGCCCCGCCGGCGCTCCCGGAGGCCGTGGTGGCCGCCACCCGGGAGCGCTACCTGCAGGCGTACGAACGGTTGACGGGGCGCCCGTTCGCCGCCTGAGGAGCTCAGCGGCCGCAGGTGATGGTGACGCCGTTGACGTTGTGCACACCGGGGCCGAGCTGAGCGCACTGACTGAGCACGGCCGTGAGCGCGACGACCGACACGATGCCGATGATGATCGCGACGACGGTGCTGAGGATGCCCACGATGATGCCGATCAGGGCCGGGGTGTTCTTGAAGCCGGCCTTCTTCGACTTCCGCAGGGCGACGATGCTGATGACCAGACCGATGATCGCGGTGAAGAACGACAGAACCAGCCCGATGATGCCGAGCGTCTTTCCGGGGTCCTCGGCGGGCGGACCTGCGTACGACTGCTGGTAGCCCTGTTGCGGGTAGCCCTGTTGCGGGTAGCCCTGTTGCGGGTAGCCCTGCTGTGGGGGGTAGCCCTGCTGTGGTGGATTGTCCTGCGGTGGGTGGTTGCCGGGCGGGGGGACGTTGGGATCGGACATGGGAACTCCTCAGCGGGGGCGGGATCGATCCGTCCTCATGGTCCCAGCCGTCCCGCGGGGCGACCACAGGCGTGACCAGCCCGACGGTCATCGTGACCGCATCGTGACGCCGCCTCTCGCCGGCGGTGTCACTCGCTCCGGCCCCAGTAGGATCGCCGCCATGGCGCGAGTGGTGGTCGATGTGATGCCCAAACCCGAGATCCTCGATCCTCAGGGCAAGGCGGTGACGGGTGCGCTCGGCCGCCTCGGCTACAGCGGGCTGACGGTGCGGCAGGGCAAGCGGTTCGAGGTCGAGGTCGAGGGTGAGCTCACCGACGAGCGGCTCGCCGAGGTCCGTGACGCCGCCGAGAAGCTGTTCGCGAATACCGTGATAGAGACCTTCGACGTCCGGGTGGACGAACCTGACCGGGGGGAAGGGCACTGATGGCTGCCCGGATCGGTGTGGTCACCTTTCCCGGCTCCTTGGACGACCACGACGCGCTCCGCGCGGTGCAGCTCAGTGGCGCGGAGGCGGTCCCGCTCTGGCACGGCAGCGACTCTCTCGGTGGAGTCGATGCGGTCATCCTGCCGGGCGGCTTTTCCTACGGGGACTACCTGCGCTGCGGGGCGATCGCTCGGTTCGCCCCGGTGATGGGTGAGGTGATCCGCGCCGCCGGCGAGGGCATGCCGGTGCTCGGCATCTGCAACGGCTTCCAGGTGCTCTGCGAGGCGCACCTGCTGCCCGGGGCGCTGATCCGCAATGAGCGCCAGACGTTCGTCTGCCGGGACCAGCAGCTGCGGGTCGAGTCGGTGGACACCACCTGGACGTCGGCGTTCCAGCCCGGTCAGGAGATCACCATCGTGCTGAAGAACGGTGAGGGTCGCTATCTCGCCGACACCGAGACCGTGGCTCGGTTGGAGGGGGAGGGTCGGGTCGTGTTCCGCTATCTCGACAACCCCAACGGCTCGCTGAACGACATCGCCGGCGTCTGCAACGAGCGGGGCAACGTGGTGGGGCTGATGCCGCACCCCGAGCACAACGTCGAGGCTCTCACCTCGCCCAGCCTGGACGGGCGGCCGTTCTTCACCAGCGTGCAGAGCTTTCTCACTGCGGTGGTCTGAGGCAGCTCCGAGTTGTGTGAAGCATCCGACACGACTGCGCGCCGGATCCTTCACGGAATGATCGTTGGCACGAGGCCCGGCCTCGCCCCGGTAGCGTTGCAGCGTGGCCGACACCGTCGAGAACGCAGCTTCCACTCCCGATCAGCCGCAACCCTGGGCGGAGCTCGGGCTGAAGGAGGACGAGTACCTCCGCATCCGCGAGATCCTGGGCCGTCGTCCGAGCGGCGCTGAGCTGGCCATGTACTCGGTGATGTGGTCCGAGCACTGCTCCTACAAGTCGTCCAAGGTGCACCTGCGCAGGTTCGGTGAGCTGACCCAGGAGACGCCCGTCGGCAAGCTGCTCGCCGACATCGGCGAGAACGCCGGCGTGATCGACATCGGTCAGGGTTACGCCGTCACCTTCAAGGTCGAGTCCCACAACCATCCGTCCTATGTGGAGCCCTACCAGGGCGCGGCCACCGGCGTCGGCGGCATCGTCCGCGACATCCTGGCCATGGGGGCCCGCCCGATCGGCGTGATGGACCCGCTCCGCTTCGGGCCGCTCGACGCCCCCGACACCGCCCGGGTGCTGCCGGGGGTGGTGGCCGGCGTCGGCGGCTACGGCAACTGCCTGGGTCTGCCCAACATCGGCGGGGAGGTGGTCTTCGACGCCACCTACGCCGGCAACCCGCTGGTCAACGCCCTCTGCATCGGCGTGCTGCGCCACGAGGACCTGCACCTGGCCAAGGCGACCGGGGTGGGCAACAAGGCCATCCTGTACGGGGCCGCGACCGGCGGTGACGGGATCGGCGGCGCCTCCATCCTGGCCTCGGAGACGTTCGACGCGACGAAGCCGTCGAAGCGTCCGGCCGTGCAGGTCGGCGACCCGTTCATGGAGAAGCTGCTGATCGAGTGCACGCTCGAGCTCTTCGCCGCGAAGCTGATCACCGGCATCCAGGACTTCGGCGCGGCCGGCATCTCCTGCGCCACCTCCGAGCTGGCCGCGGCCGGCGACGGCGGCATGCACGTCGACCTCGACGTCGTACCCCTGCGGGACTCCACGCTGAGCCCCGAGGAGATCTTGATGAGCGAGTCCCAGGAACGCATGATGGCGATCGTCGAACCCGGCGACGTCGACGCGTTCATGGCCATCTGCGCCAAGTGGGACGTGCAGGCCACCGTGGTCGGCGAAGTCACCGACGGCGACCGGCTGATCATCGACTGGCACGGCGAGACCATCGTCGACGTCGACCCGCGGACCGTGGCGCACGACGGCCCGGTATACGAGCGGCCGTACGCGCGGCCGGACTGGCAGGACACGGTCCAGGCCGACGGGGTGGAGCGGCTGACCCGACCGAGCAGTGGCGCCGAGCTGGCCGAGACCCTGCTGCGGCTGGTCGGCTCACCGAACCTGTGCGACAAGTCCTGGGTGACCGACCAGTACGACCGCTACGTGCGCGGCAACTCGGTGCTGGCCCAGCCCGAGGACGCCGGGATGCTGCGGATCGACGCGGACTCCGGCCTCGGGGTCGCCCTGGCCACCGACTGCAACGGGCGTTTCGCCTACCTGGATCCTCGGGCCGGGGCGCAGCTGGCGCTCGCGGAGGCGTACCGGAACGTGGCGGTCAGTGGCGCCCAGCCGGTCGCGATCACCGACTGCCTGAACTTCGGCTCACCCGAGGACCCGGCCGCGCTGTGGCAGTTCACCGAGGCGATCGCCGGGCTGGTGGAGGGCTGTCAGGCGCTGGGCACCCCGGTGACCGGCGGCAACGTCAGCTTCTACAACCAGACCGGCGACACCGCCATCCTGCCGACGCCGGTGGTCGGCGTACTCGGCGTGATCGATGACGTGGCCGCGCGCACCCCGGTCGGCTTCCGGGCCGCCGGCGAGGAGATCTACCTGCTGGGGGAGACCCGGGACGAGCTGGCCGGTTCGGCCTGGGCCGACGTGGTCCACGGTCATCTCGGCGGGCTGCCGCCGTCGCTGGACCTGGCGTACGAGAAGCGGCTGGCCGGTCTGCTGGTCGGAGCGGCCGGCCGCGGACTGCTCAGCAGCGCCCATGACCTGGCCGACGGCGGACTGGCCCAAGCACTGGTCGAGAGCGCGCTGCGGAACGGGATCGGCGCGACGGTGGCGCTGGGTGAGGCGGACCCGTTCGTCGCGTTGTTCTCCGAGAGCACGGGCCGGGTGCTGGTCTCGCTGCCGACCGACCGGACCGACGAGCTGGTCGAGCTGGCTTCAGGTGCGGACGTCCCCGTCCGCCGGCTCGGCGTCACCGGCGGTGATGCCCTGGTCGTCGAGGGTCAGTTCACCCTGAGCCTGGACGAGATCCGGACGACCTGGCAGGCCCCGATCCCCGCCGCCATGGCTGCCGCCGGCCACTGACCCGCCAGAACTCAGCTTCGCGGGTGTCGGGTTGGCTACGGGGCGCCCTGCTTGACCCGGTCGGCATACACGGCGCGCAGTCGGTCGTTGTTCTCGTCGCCGCCGGGGATGTTGGCCGAGATCAGCACCGGTACGGGCTGACCGGCCTCCACCAGCAGCCCGCAGGCCTCGGTCACCATCATCTGCGCGATCAGCGCGCTGGTCACGGTCGAGGTGGCCAGGATCGGACCCTGCGGTGAGCCGTCGGGGGCGTCCGGGAGATCGAGGACCGCGTCGCCGAAGGCACCGCAGTTGTCGATCACCACGTCGGCCAGCTCGAAGAGCCGCTTCCCGCTCGGGTGCCGGGAGGTGATCTTGGTCGTGTGGTCCATCGAGGTGACGGCGATGAGGTGGTGACCGCGTTCGGTGACCAGCCGGGCCAGCTCCACGGTCGAGCCGTTGCCGCCGGAGTTGGAGCAGATCACGAACACGTCCTCGGGCTGGATGTCGTGCACCTCGAGCAGCTGCGCCGCCAGGGTGTCATCGCGCTCCAGATGGGGGTCCATCACCTCGTCGACCGACTTCGGCCCGAAGAAGGCGAGGTCGGTGATGGCGATCTTGTTGGCCGGCACCAAACCACCGGCTCGGCCGGCGATCTCCATCGCGAAGGACCGGGAGTGGCCGGTGCCGAACACCTGGACCACCCCGCCCTTGCCCACCGACTCGGCGAGCAGGGCGGCTGCAGCGGCGATGGCCTCCGTCTGGCTGCTCACGACCTTCTGGACGGCCGCGGACAGGACCGCAGCGGCCTCGAACTGGTTGACGCGCTGGTGGCTCATGTTCCCCCCGGGTGGTGACTTCTTGACCCGAACGGCTCCGAGTCGGTGAGAATCCTATTCCCTGGACGCCCTACGCTCCCACCATGGACCTCGTTCAGGCTGTGCGCGACCAGCTGCCCGGAATTCGAGCCGATCTCGACGCATTGGTGGCGATTCCGTCGATCAGTGCCGACCCCGAGCGAGCCGCCGACCTGCAGCGCAGCGCCGAAGCGGTCGCCGCCCTGCTGACCGGGGCCGGCTGTCCGGAGGTCGAGATCCTCAGCGCCGGCGGCGGTCCGGCGGTCATCGGGCGCTATCCGGCGCCACCGGGCAGGCCGACGGTCTGCCTGTACGCCCACCACGACGTCCAACCGACCGGTGACGAGTCACTGTGGACCAGTCCGCCGTTCGCGGCCGTTGACCGGGGCGAGCGCCTGTACGGACGCGGCTCCAGCGACGACAAGGGTGGCTTCGCCGTGCATCTGGCGGCGCTGCGTGCGTTCGCCGGACGGCCACCCGTCGGCGTCACCGTCTTCGTCGAGGGCGAGGAGGAGATCGGCTCTCCGACCCTGTCCGCGATCCTGGCCGCGCAGCGCGACCGGCTCGCCGCCGACGCGTACGTGATCGCCGACTCCGGCAACTGGGCCGTCGGTGAACCCGCCTTCACCACGACCCTACGAGGGCTGGCCGACTGCGTCGTCGAGGTCCGCACCCTCGACCACGCGGTCCACTCCGGCGCGTACGGGGGCGTGGCGCCCGACGCCCTGACCGCCCTGTGTCGGTTGCTGGCCACCCTGCACGACGACGAGGGGAACGTCGCCATCGCCGGTCTGCATCACGGCACCGGTCCCGATCTGGTCTACCCTTCCGACCGGCTGCGCACCGAGTCCGGGGTGCTGGACGGCGTCGACTACCTCGGCAGTGGCTCGGTCGTCGAGCGCCTCTGGCAGCGCCCGGCGGTCGCGGTCATCGCCCTCGACACCACTCCGATCGCCCGGGCGTCGAACACCCTCATCCCCAGCGCCCGAGCCAAGATCAGCCTGCGGGTCG
Organism: Microlunatus sp.; assembly: GCA_036524985.1. Lineage (GTDB taxonomy): Bacteria > Actinomycetota > Actinomycetes > Propionibacteriales > Propionibacteriaceae > Microlunatus. The sequence continues at coordinate 25,492 of DATDBH010000103.1, forward strand.
CTCCCGGCGATGACGCCCGCCGCGCACTGCAGTGCCTGCGCGAGCATCTGGAGACGCGTGCGCCCTGGGGCGCCCAGGTGACGGTGACCGACGGGGACACGGGCGAGCCGGCCGAGATCGCCTTCGAGGGCCCGGTCGCCGACGCCGCTCGGGCGGCCTTCGCCGAGGCGTGGGGCCGGGAGCCGGTGCTGGTCGGCCAGGGTGGCTCGATCCCCCTCGTCGCCGAGTTCGCCGAAGCCTTCCCCGGCGCGGCCATCCTGGTCACCGCGGTCGGTGACCCGGACTCGCGTCCGCACGGCATCGACGAGTCCCTGCACCTGGGTGACTTCGCCGCGGCCTGCGTCGCCGAGACCCTCTTCCTGCAGGGCCTGGCGGACCAAGCCGGCTGACCCCCTGCGCGCGGCCCGGCATCCCGCGCGAGACCAGACCAGTGGGGCTGTGGGCGGCCGTATTCCGTGGCCTAGATCATGGAAGCCCCGCCTGAATCGAGTCAGACCAGGGCAGACCAGTTGATACCATTGACCATGGATCTGCTCATGCGGGTCCAGGCAATGGCGCCTCCATACGAACTCTCGATGGAGGAGAACTCATGTTGGAGTCCTTCAATGCCGCCCGTGTGCGGCGTACCCATGCTCGACGCGGCCGGCTGGAGCACAAGCAGCTCCAGGCCGACCTGGCGAGCTTCACCTCGGATGCGGATCGGTTCGATCTCGAAGCGACACTCGACCGCTACCCGGAAGAGCAGACGCTGGAGATCCGCCGGATGCTCGCCCAGCAAGCCGTCAGCTGAGCTGACCCGGGCTGAGCTGACCCGGGCCTGAGTTGACCCGGGACCGGCGGAGCGGATGTCGGCGACCTGTCGGCATCCGCTTGCGCGGCGTTCGGAGGGCGTGACGCGCACGACAGCGCAGCGTCACGCCACCGACGTCGCTGCTGGTCCTCAGCCGGAGATCGCCGTTCGCTGAGCCTCGGGAAGACTGCTCAGCAAGCGATCCTGGAGCCTCGTCCGGACCGACTCCGGGATCTCCCCGAAGCAGCGCAGCCGGGTCAGTCCGCCGTCGGGGAACACGTCCAGCCTCAGGTGGGTGGCCAGCCGCCGCTCGGCCACCAGGAAACGGTGTCTGGTGTCGACCAGGACGGGAGTCTGCGGCACCACGTCCCACCACGAGGCCGGGGAGTCCAGCGACAGGTGCGACGCATCGGCCATCTGCACGCGGACGGACCCGGGGGCGTTGCCGATGAAGTACGACGTGTCGATCTCGATCTGGGTCGGCTCGCCCGGAACCCCGAGCGCGAAGACCGCCCAGTCGTTGCCGGGCCCGCGACGTCGCGCGTTCTCCCAGCCCTCACCCATCAGCCGTGCCCGGCTCGGCAGGATCAGGTTGGTCGGGGAGGAGTAGAAGGCGTCCGACGTCTCCAGCAACCGTCCGCCGTTCTCCAACGCGATCAGGTCGACGGTGCTGGTCAGGAACCGGGGGTCGAGCACGACCTCCCCGTGCACCCTGAACCGGGCCACCCCACCGTCGGGATAGATGGTGAGCCGTACGTGGGTCCAGCGGCCCGGGTGGTCGACGGTGTAGAAATTCTCGGTGTCTCCCTGGGCCGGAGACTTCGGTACCAGCGTCTCCCAGCTGCAGGCGTCCAGCTCCTCCGGCGGTGGGTAGCCGTCCACCGACGTCGCCTCCACCGAGACGTACGGCGGGAAGTTGCCCTTGAAGAAAGCGGTGTCGACCACGACACCGTGCACGATGCCCGGCACCCCCAGGCGGACGATCGCCCAGTCGTGCCCGGGAACGCGTCGACGCCTGGTCTCCCAACCGTCGTACACCTTGCCGGTGTGGCCGAACTCGTGGACCGCGTGCACGGCGGGCAGCGGCATGATCAGGTTCTGCCGCGGCGCGAACAGCTCGTCGTTGGCGCTGACCACGCTGCCGGCGAGATCGCGCGAGGCCAGATCGGGGTAGCGGGTGAAGCTGGGCATGGCCGCCATTGTTCCCGCCCCGTCACCGGCGCCGACCGTGTGGGCCCCCGGCTCGCGATCGTTACATGCGGGTGCGAGCATTTCGATGTGCCTGACGACAACGCGCCCGCCCAGACCATCGCGTACCCGGCGCCCGGCGCTCGACCACGCCGTGATCGCGAGCCGGCGCTCCCCCCGCACGTGATCGTGCTGTTTGGCGCGACCGGCGACCTGTCCCGGCGGAAGCTGATCCCCGGTCTGGCCCACCTCGCCCTCTCCGAGCTCGCGCCCGACATCCAGGTCGTCGGCACCTCGCTGGAGGAGATGTCCGACGACCAGTTCCGGGCCTTCGCCAAGGACGCCCTGGACCAGTTCAGCCACCGCGCCCTGACGACCGAGCAGTGGGATCAGTTCTCCTCGCGCCTCAGCTACATCCCGCAGGGGCAGGGGGCCGAGGGTCTGGCCGCGGCCGTCGGACGAGCCGAGGAGAAGCTCGGCGGCACCGCCCCCCGGTTGCACTACCTGAGCGTGCCGCCGGCCGCGGCGCCGGCCGTGATCAAGATGATCAAGGACGCCGACCTGGTCGACTTCGCCCGGGTGGTGATGGAGAAGCCCTTCGGCACCGACCTGCAGAGTGCCGTCGAGCTGAACGCCGGTCTGCACCAGACGTTCCACGAGCGGCAGATCTTCCGGATCGACCACTTCCTGGGCAAGGAGGCGGCCCAGAACATCCTGGCGTTCCGGTTCGCCAACGGCCTGTTCGAGCCGATCTGGAACCGGAACTTCATCGACCACATCCAGATCGACATCCCCGAGACCCTCGGGCTCGACAAGCGGGCGATGTTCTACGAGTCCACCGGGGCGTACAAGGACATGGTGGTCACCCACCTGTTCCAGGTGCTCGCCTTCGTGGCCATGGAGCCGCCCACCGCGCTGGAGCCGTTCGCCATCAGCGAGGAGAAGAACAAGGTCTTCCGCTCCCTGATGCCGATCAACCCGCAGGATGTCGTCCGAGGCCAGTACGCCGGCTATCGCGGCGAGCCCGGCGTCGCCCCCGACTCCGACACCGAGACCTTCATCGCGATGAAGTGTCGGATCGACAACTGGCGTTGGGCGGGGGTGCCGTTCTACCTGCGCACCGGCAAGCGGCTGGCCGAGGGCCAGCGGATCATCTCGATCGCGTTCAAGGAGGCGCCCCGCAGCATGTTCCCGGCCAACTCCGGGGTGGGCTCGCAGGGACCTGATCACCTGACCTTCGACCTGGCCGACGAGTCCAAGGTGTCGTTGTCGTTCTACGGCAAGCGTCCCGGACCGGGGATGAAGATGGAGAAGCTGTCCATGCAGTTCTCCACCGACGAAACCTCCTACGCCTCCGACGTGCTCGAGGCGTATGAGCGGTTGATCATGGACGCGATGCGCGACGACCACACCCTGTTCACCACCGCCGAAGGCATCGAGAGTCTGTGGGACCGCTCGATCCCGTTGCTGGAGGACCCGCCGCCCGTGAAGTCCTACCCGCAGGGCAGCTGGGGGCCGAACGCGATCCACCAGCTGATCACCCCGAACGCCTGGCGACTGCCCTTCGAGCGGGTGTGGCGGGAGAAGAAGAAGAGCTAGCCCGGCCGCTGGTGCTCCAGCCGTGCTGGCCGGCCGGTGCCCTCAGGAGGTGAGAGCGCCCGCCACCCGGAGGAACTCGTCGGCGGCGTGGGGACCGATGTTGTCGCCCAGGCAGTACGTCCGGTAGGCCCGGCGCTTCTCGGCGAGCGGGTCGTCGCCGTGCAGGTGGTCGAGGACCTCGTCGAGGGTGGAGAGATCCGGTTCGATCACGTACGCGACCCGGGCCATCGGGAACTCGGCGGTGAAGGCCTCACCGGAGGAGAGCACGGCGCACATCGCAATGGGCTTGCCGGAGGCGAGGTAGTCCGAGGCGATCGAGGACACGTCGGTGATGACCGCGTCGGAGGCGTTGAAGCAAGCCGCCACGTCCCAGTCCTTCTCGGCCTTCTTGCCCCACACGTGCTGCCGCCCGCTCGCCGTCCGGTCCGCGGCGAGCAGCTCCTGGATGGCCTTGATCCGACCCGCGTCCGTCTTGTCGTTGTAGCTGATGGGGTGCGGCCGGAACACCACGGTCGACCCCCGCTCCAGCGTCGCCTTGATCATGGTCAACCCGTTCGGCAACGAGCTGTAGTTGGTGCTGGGCCGCCCCCCCTTCCAGGTCGGCGCATAGAGGATGGTGCGCGGTGTCCCGGGCGGCAGCGGCTCGTCCCGGACCATGATCGACTCGATCTGGGGCCGACCGACGATCTCGAACCGGCCGGGTGGCACCTCGATCCCGTGGGTGGCGTACCGGTCCACGCCCTGCTGCCCGGACACGAACAGCTTGCTGTAGGTGGCGTGCCGTGGGTGGTAGTTGGCCTGCTTGTCCGAGTCGCCGTGGTTGAGCCAGACATGGGTCATCGGGTAGCGCTGGAAGGTGGAGTTGGCCGGGCTGCCCTGGACGTAGAACGCGGCCTTCATCGACGGCACGACCATCGAGTCCAGGTGATCGGACATCTTCTTGTCGGTGCGCGGCACCAGGATCGGCTTCTTGGTCATCGTGGCGATCTCGCCCACGGTCGCCGGATTGCGGGTGATCACCACGTACGGCTTCTCCAGCCGCTCCAGGTACGGCAGCCACATGCCGAGCTGGTAGCGCGCCCCCTGGGTGGCGGCGTAGTAGACGACGAAGGCCGGGGCGTAGGCACGCAGCGCGGCCGGCGTGTCCCGCTCGATCCGCTTGCTCGCCGCGGTCGCTCGCAGCGCGTGGCGGATCGTCAGCAGGGTCGGTGGCACGGTGGCCAGCGCCGGCCCCAGCAGGGTCCAGCCCGGGGCGCCGACCGCCGCCAGCACCGCTGTGACGACGATGGCCAGCACGTTGCCCGCGGCGATCCAGCCGGGGGAGAACCGCGCTTTCGGCACCGGCGGCACACCGGGCAGGTTGCGGACCACGACCTTGGTGGTGCTCAGCAGGGTCTTGACCAGCGGCTCGGCCATCACCAACAGCAACAGGACCCCGACGGCGAGCCAGGCGGCGGCCACCTCGACGGTGCCGGCGTCCGGGCGGGTCTGCCGGAAGACCCCGCCGACCGCGACGACCAACAGCAGCCGGACGCTGACGAAGTAGCCCAGCAGGCCGGTCTTCGGCTTGGGGTAGAAGTCCGACCACCGCCGCACCAGGATGCCGATCAGGGCCGCCAGGCCCGCGAGGGCTCCGATCGCCCGGAACGTGGGCTCGTCGGCCGCGACCAGCACGCAGACGGCGACCACCGCGCCGAGGTTGATCAGGTTGCGGACGGCGAAGTCGCCGAGCTCGGCCTGCAGTCGACGGAGCCGACTCCTCCGGGCCGACGACCCCGTGGCTGGCTGCGACCTCGTAGACATGGCGACGACCCTAATGGCCACAGCCCCGTCCGCCCGGGATGGCGGCGTCGCGCCGCATGGCCCAGATCGCCGCCGTCCGTCGCGTGGGGGCGGGCTGCCTCCGGTCGACGCGATAGCATGAGGCAGTGCCACACCCAGCGAGCTCGCCTTCGGCTCGACGTGCAGATGGTCGCCTGAACCACGACCTCGACCCCCACGACCGCGGCCCGCAGGACGCCTGCGGCGTGTTCGGGGTCTGGGCCCCGGGCGAAGAGGTCGCCAAGCTCAGCTACTACGGCCTCTACGCCCTCCAGCACCGGGGGCAGGAGTCCGCCGGGATCGCCGTCAGCAACGGATCCCAGATCATGGTCTTCAAGGACATGGGTCTGGTCTCGCAGGTCTTCGACGAATCCACCCTGAGCTCGCTGCGTGGTCACCTGGCCATCGGTCACGCTCGCTACTCCACCACCGGCGCCAGCGTCTGGAAGAACGCCCAGCCCACCTTCCGGCCCACCGCCACCGGTGGCATCGCGCTCGGTCACAACGGCAACCTGACCAACACCCTGGAGCTGCAGAGCTGGTTGGCGGAGCGCGACGCGCAGGAGGGATCGCTGGTCCCCGGCGCCCTGTCGCACGAGGCGACCAACGACACCTCGCTGGTCACCGCCCTGTTGGCCACCTACTCCGGCTACACCATCGAGCAGGCCGCTCTGGAGGTGCTGCCGCACCTCAAGGGTGCGTTCAGCCTGGTCTTCATGGACGAGGAGACGCTGTACGCGGCCCGCGACCCGCAGGGGGTGCGGCCGCTCGTGCTGGGGCGGCTCGAGCGTGGCTGGGTGGTTGCCAGCGAGACCGCGGCGCTGGACATCGTGGGCGCCTCCTACATCCGCGAGGTCGCGCCCGGTGAGCTGATCTGCATCGACGCCGACGGTCTGCGGAGCAGCCGGTTCGCCGAGGCCGACCCCAAGGGCTGCCTGTTCGAGTACGTCTACCTGGCCCGGCCCGACACCATGATCAACGGCCGCCGCCTGCACTCGGTCCGGGTCGAGGTCGGGCGCACGCTGGCTCGTGAGTATCCGGTGGACGCCGACCGGGTGATCCCGGTGCCGGAGTCCGGCACCCCGGCGGCGATCGGCTACGCCGAGGCGTCCGGGATCCCGTACGGGCAGGGGCTGGTCAAGAACTCCTACGTCGGCCGCACCTTCATCCAGCCCAGCCAGACCATCCGCCAGCTCGGCATCCGACTGAAGCTGAACCCGCTCCGCGACGTGATCGCCGGAAAGCGGCTGGTGGTGGTCGACGACTCCATCGTCCGCGGCAACACCCAGCGGGCCCTGGTCCGGATGCTGCGCGAGGCGGGCGCGACCGAGGTGCACGTCCGGATCTCCTCGCCGCCGGTCAAGTGGCCCTGTTTCTACGGCATCGACTTCGCCAGCCGCGCCGAGCTGATCGCCAACGGCCTGTCGGTGGACGAGATCTGTCGCTCGATCGGTGCGGACTCGCTGAGCTACGTGAGTCTGGAGGGACTGGTCGAAGCCACCGAGTCCGGCATGGACCAGCTCTGCCGGGCCTGCTTCGACGGTGTCTACCCGATCGAGCTCCCGCTGGCTGAACGGCTCGGCAAGCACGTGCTGGAGGACGACTCGGCCCTGCGCACCGGTGACGACGGCCTGACCACCGCCGCGGCCGGAGTCGGCGCCTCCGACGCCCTCGCCCGCCCGTGATGGCCGCAGTGCCCCTGCCCGCGACGCAGACCGTCCGCGCCACCAACTCCGCTCGGGTTCAAACCCGAGCGGAGTCCGCTGCTTCCGACTTCGCTGGGGTTCAAACCCGAGCGGAGTTGTTCCCGTACTCCTCGAGAGGGTTCCGTTCGTGACTGAGGCGAGTAGTCCTGAAGGCTCCGTCGGCCCGGAGCAGTCGGCGTACGCGGCCGCCGGGGTCGACATCGAGGCGGGGGACCGGGCTGTCGAGCTGATGAAGGAATGGGTCGGCAAGACGCGTCGACCCGAGGTGCTGGGCGGTCTCGGCGGGTTCGCAGGTCTCTTCGATGCGGCTCCGTTGGCCAAGCTGGCGCACCCGGTGCTGGCCACCTCGACCGACGGGGTCGGCACCAAGGTGGCCATCGCCCAGGCGATGGGTGTGCACGACACCATCGGCTTCGACCTGGTCGGCATGGTGGTCGACGACCTGGTGGTGTGCGGTGCCGAACCGCTGTTCATGACCGACTACATCGCGACCGGCAAGGTCGTCCCGGAGCGGATCGCGGCCATCGTGAAGGGCATCGCCGAGGCGTGCGTCCAGGCCGGCTGCGCGCTGGTCGGGGGCGAGACCGCCGAGCACCCCGGGTTGCTGGAGCCCGACGAGTACGACGTCGCGGGGGCGGCCACCGGGGTGGTCGAGAGGGACGCCATCCTCGGTCAGGAGCGGGTGCGACCGGGCGACGTGGCCATCGCCATGGCGTCCTCCGGGCTGCACTCGAACGGCTACTCCCTGGTGCGGCACGTGTTGCTGACCCGCGCCGGCTGGGCTCTGGACCGCGACGTCGCGGAGCTGGGTCGCACGCTCGGGGAGGAGCTGTTGGAGCCCACCCGGATCTACAGCCTCGACTGTCTGGCCCTGATCACAGCGGCCGAGGTGCACGCGATGAGCCACGTGACCGGTGGCGGCCTGGCCAACAACCTGGCCCGGGTCGTCCCTGACACGGTCCGGGTGCGCATCGACCGGGCCACCTGGACCCCGCCGCCCGTCTTCGATCTGGTCGCCTCCGTCGGACGTGTGCCGCAACGCGACCTCGAGGCCACCCTGAACCTCGGGGTCGGGATGGTCGCTCTGGTGGCGCCGGATGCGGTGGACGACGCGCTGCGCACCCTGGCTGATCGGGGGCTGCCGGCCTGGGTCTGCGGTCAGGCCGACGCCGTTGCATCCGGCGGCGGAGAGCGGGTCGTGCTGGACGGCCGGCACCCAGCGCGCTGAAACGGTACGACTCGGCGCGAGTTCGGCTGACCAGTCGCCGGGTGGCTACTTGCAGCATTGCTCCCATTGGGTAGCCTTTGCCCCACGACTGTTCATTCATCCTGCGCCGTGGCCTGAGCCAGCGGCAGACGACAAGTGCGAGGGGGTCGACCCGACATGGGGCGCGGCCGTGCG
>DATDBH010000104.1:0-33355 GCA_036524985.1 Microlunatus sp.
CCATCGAGGTCGCGGTCCCCTCGTCGAAGGGGAGCCCTTCGTGCAGAGCGGCGTTCCTCATCTGACCCCTGTCGGTTGGTGGCTCGGGAGAGTCTCACGATCTCGTCCGCCATCGGTGCGAGCGGACGTGATCACTCGGGAGAGGCACGAAGGACCTGCTCATCGAGCGTGAGCGGCGCGTGCGTCACTGGTAGTAGTGCCCGACCTCGTGGCGCAGGTGGCCGAGCATGGTGCGATAGGGCTCGCCGAGCCGTACGCGGAGCGCCTCACGATGGTCGTCGAGGCTCTCGGCGAGATCGAGGCTGATGATGCCGTTCGCGTGCCCGATGATGACGCGCTGGCCGTTGGACAGGCTCGACAGCAGGTCGAAGCCGAGTCCGCCTTCGCGTACGTCCCACGAGACGATGGGCAACCCGAGATCGCCGAGCTGCAGGATGAGCCGGCGCTTGGCCTCCTCGGTGGTGGCGAACCGCTCGAGCGCGACGGTGCGTCGGGGTCGGGTCGGCGTCTGGTGAGCCGGCAGGCGAAGCAGCGGCCCGCAGGTCCGTCCTCCCGGACGAGCCAGTTGCAGTCCCACCCACGGTTCGAGCACGTGTTCCAGGTCACCTGGTCGATGACGGTCCGTCCGTGGCGCACGCCGTGGAACTGCCGGGTGAGCAGGTGGTAGCCGAGCTCGCCGGCACAGTGGGGGCACCGCAACGTGTCGAGGTAGACGAAGTTCCGGCAGTGGGGGCACCGGGGTTGGGGGATCACATGCTCAGCGCGGGCGCGTGGCCCACTTCTCGGCCAGCCGCTGGGCCCAGAACCTTGACATCCCGATCCCGATGCCACTGGCCACAGCCCAGGTCACCGCGCCGGCCCAGCTCGCTTTCGGATCACCGGGCTGAGGCGGCTCCCGACCCGTCACCTGCTTCCAACCGAACGTCAGCAGGCGCTGGGTGACGACGGTGGTCAGGACGCCGACCAATGTCACCGTCAGCCGCGAAGCATGTTTCTCGGACACGACCACCATCAGATTCCCTTCTGCCGCCCACTGTCAGTCAGCATCCTCACAGGTCTTCCCGAGCAGCGCCTCCCCCATCGAGGGTGAGAGCTCCGGAAGCATCGTCCAGAAGTCCCGTAATCACGCCTAGTAACGCTCGGGCTTGGCGGAGCGCGCCATCAGGCTCGCGATCATCTGGGGTGGGGTCTGGGTACCGTCGATGACGGTCTTCACAGCTTCCACGATGGGCATCTCGACACCCGCTCGCTCGGCCAACCCGAGGATGGAGGCGCAGGACTTGACGCCCTCGGCGACCTGGCGGGTCGAGGCTGCGATCTCGGCGACCGAGTGACCCTTGCCCAGCTGCTCGCCGAACGTCCGGTTCCGCGAGAGCGGTGAGCTGCAGGTCGCCACCAGGTCGCCCAGCCCTGCCAACCCGGAGAACGTGTACGGATCGGCGCCCAGCGCCAGCCCCAGCCGACTGGACTCGGCCAGACCGCGGGTGATCACGGTAGCCGTCGCGTTCGCCCCGAGCCCGAGGCCGACCGCCATCCCGACGGCCAGGGCGATCACGTTCTTGGTCGCTCCACCCAGCTCGCAGCCGACCACGTCGGTGTTGGTGTACGCCCGGAACCGCGGCGTGTGGCAGATGGCCTGCAACCGCTCCGCCGTCGCGAGCGACGTGCTGGCCACCACACTGCCCGACGGCTGCCGCTCGGCGATCTCCCGGGCCAAGTTGGGCCCCGTCACCACGGCGACCCGATCGGGCTCGATGTCGGCGACCTGCTCGATGATCTCGCTGACCCGCAGCCCGGTACCGAGCTCGATCCCCTTGGCCAGGCTGACGATGACAGCCTCCGGCGGGATCGTCCAGTTCTCCAGATTGGCCCGCAGGGTCTGCGACGGCACGGCCATCACCACGAACTCGGCGCCCACCATCGCGGCGTGGGGGTCGGTGTTCGCCACGATCGAGTCGGGCAGCTCGATGTCGGGGAAGTAGTCCCGGTTGCGGTGCTCGGTGTTGATCAGGTCGGCGACCTCGCTCCGCCGGGCCCACATCGACACCTGCTGTCCGGCATCACTGAGCACCAGGGCGAAGGCGGTTCCCCAGGACCCGGATCCCATCACGGCCACTCGGGTGCTCACGTCGCGGTCTTCCTGTCCTCGGGGTTCTCGGGTCCGGCGGGATTCGACCGGGTTCGGCGGGGATCGTAGCGCTCCGGCGGGGCCGGCTCCTGCCGCAGCTCGACGACCAGGGACGTGATCGCGTCCATGATCCGGTCGGTGGCGACGGCGACCGCCTGCGGCGTCATCGGCACCTCCCGGAGGTCATCCAGGTGCACCGGCGGGCCCGCGACCAGTCGCAGCGTCTTGCGCGGCAGCAGGTGCGGCAGGTGGATCTGCTTGCCCCACATGATGTCCTGGGCGCCCCACTGCCCGATCGGGATGACCGGGCACGCGGTCTGCAGGGCGATCCGCGCGGCGCCGGACTTGGCGACCATGGGCCACAGCTGCTCGTCGAAGGTGACGGTGCCCTCGGGGTAGAGGACGACCGCCTTGCCGGCCTCGATGGCGGTGACCGCGGCTTGCAGAGCCTGCACCGCCGAGTGGGTGCCCCGCTCGACCGGGATCTGACCGCAGGCGGTGATGATCCGACCGATCACCGGCACCCGGAACAGGCTGGCCTTGCCGAGGAAACGCGGCCACCGCCCGGCGAAGGCGACGTACTGCCCGACCGCGATCGGGTCGACGTTGGAGATGTGATTGGCCACCAACAAGATGCCGCCCGTACGGGGGATGTTCTGCTGACCGCGCCAGTCACGCAGCGTCAGCGGTCGGGCGATCGCGTTGATGATCGAGATCACCGCGATCAACGTCTTCTCCGCGGGCTCGGTGTTGGCTCTGCGCAGGCCACGGGCCGACGACGGTCGGCGCCGCTCACCGGTCGGCTTCCCGGACTGATCGGTCACCCGCACCTCCATCCGGACGAAGTCACCTCACCCTAGAGGATCGTGGCAGCATCGGACGATCATGGACACGTTGTCGCCCGACGAACGCGTCGCCGCCGTGGTGGCTCTCAAGACGCTACCGGCCGCGAAGTCCCGGCTGTCCTCGTTGCCGGCTCCACTGCGGGAACGGCTGGCCCGGTGCATGGCCATCGACACGCTCGCCGCCCTGGCCCCGGCGGTGGATCGGGTGGTCGTGGTCAGCGACCAGCTCGATCTCCCCGCCGCCCTGCTCCGCCGGGGTCAGCAGATCAGCGTCGTCGCCGAGCCCCCCGCCCCCGCCGACGCTGACCTGCCGGCGCTCCACGGTGGGTCTCTCAACCGCGCTCTGGCCCATGCCGACGACCTGCTCCGTGCGGACGGCATCCAGGCCGTGCTGGCCTGCGTCGGAGATCTGCCCGCGCTGCGCACCACCTCGGTCGGGCAGGTGATCGCCGCCTCGAGGGGTCGTCCTCGGAGCTTCCTGCCCGATCACGACGGCCACGGCAGCACGATGCTGGTCGCTCGCGGCGTACCGCTGGATCCACGCTACGGAAAGGAGATGCTCTCCGGTGAGGCCGTCGGCTCGGCCATCCGCCACCAGCGGTCGGGTGCCCTGCCCCTGGACCTCGGGGAGCTTCCGGACGCCCGCTGGGACGTCGACACACTGGCCGATCTCCGCATCGCGCACAGGCTGGGTGTGGGTCCGGCCACCGGGTCGCTCCTCGACCCGGAGACTGCGTCGCCCGGGCGCTATCTGGTGGTCGAGGTCCTCGCTCGCGACGAGTCCGGCATGACGGTCCTCGCCGAACGCGTCACGGCTCGGGTGGGGTGGCAGGCATACGACGGCGACCCGGCGCTCCGGGTGCCGGGGCGCCGTCTGCATGCCGCACGAGTGGCGGATGCCCTTCGCTGCTGGGCCTGACCTCTGGGAGAGGTTCCGCCGACTCAGCGCTTGGCAGCCGCCTTCTTGGCAGGAGCCTTCTTGGCGGCGGCGGTGGTCTTCTTGATCGGAGCCGTCTTCACCGGCGTCGCCTTCTTCGCCGGGGCGGTCTTGGCGACGCTGGTCTTGGCAGCACTGGTCTTGGCAGCGCTGGTCTTGGCAGCGCTGGTCTTGGCTGCGCTGGTCTTGGCCGGGGCAGTCTTCGCCGCGGTGGTCTTGGCCGGCGCCTTCTTTGCGGCCGTGGTCTTCACGGCCGCCGTCTTGGCCGGAGCTGCCTTGGCGACGGCGGCCTTCACGGCGGCTGCCTTCGCCGGGGCCTTGGTGGCGGTCTTCTTGGCCGCCGGCGGTGCCGCCGTCTTCGTGGCGGCGGTCTTGGCCACCGGCGCTGCCGCCGCCTTGCTCGCGGTCTTCTTGGCCGCCTTCGGCACCTTCTTGGCCCCCGAGACGTACGCCTTCAGGTCGGTGCCCGCCCGGAACCGAGGGATCGCCGTGGCTTTGGCCCGCTTGCGCTCGCCGGTCCGCGGATTGCGGACCATCCGCGCCGAGCGGTGCACCTTCTCGAAGACACCGAACCCGGTGATCGTCACCTTCTCGCCGGTGGCGGTCTGATAGGTGATCGTCTGGGTGACGGCATTGAGGGCGCGAGCCGCCTCCGCCTTGTTGCCGTCGAAGTGGGTCGACAGCACCTCGATGAACTCAGCCTTGTTCACGGCTTCCCTTCCCTGGGGAGGATGTCAGCAGCCGTAACGTACGCCTGCACGGGCCCACGGTAGAGAGTTCTGGCTCCGCAGACAATCACCGAAGCGGCGAGTTTCGCCTCAGAACAACGAAAGTTGCCGATTCTGAGGACGTCGAGACGATTCAGGAGGCGCTGGCGACCTTCACAGGCAGGGTTTTCGGCTTGAAGGCCGGTCGACCCGCCTCGTAGGCGTCGATCTCTTCCACGTGCCGCAACGTCAGACCGATGTCGTCCAGGCCCTCCAGCAACCGCCAGCGGGTGTAGCCGTCGATCTCGAAATCGGCGCTGAAGCCGTCGGCGGTGACCGTCTGCTCCTGCAGGTCGACGGTCAACGGCTTGTCCGGGAAGGCCTCGATGAAGTTCCACAGCTCTTCGATGATCTTCTGGTCGAGCACGGCCACCAGCAAGCCGGCCTTGCCAGAGTTCCCTCGGAAGATGTCACCGAAGCGGGAGCCGATGACGACTCGGAAACCGTAGTTCTGCAAGGCCCAGACGGCGTGCTCGCGGGAGGAGCCGGTGCCGAAGTCCGGGCCCGGCACCAAGATCGTCGCGTCCGCGTACTGCGGTTGGTTGAGGACGAAATCCGGGTCGTTGCGCCACGCTGCGAACAGCCCGTCCTCGAAACCGGTCTTGGTCACCCGCTTGAGGTAGACGGCCGGGATGATCTGGTCGGTGTCGACGTTGCTGCGGCGCAGCGGCAGCGCGGTGCCGGTGTGCGAGCTGAACTTCTCCATGGTGATGGGCTCCTGCGAGGTCGGAGTGGTCGGGGATCAGAGATCGGAGGGCGAGCTCAGGGTGCCGCGGACTGCGGTGGCGGCCGCCACCAACGGGGACACGAGGTGGGTGCGACCCCCCTTGCCCTGCCGACCCTCGAAGTTGCGGTTGGAGGTCGACGCCGACCGCTCGCCGGGAGCGAGCTGATCGGGGTTCATGCCCAGGCACATGGAGCACCCGGCGGCCCGCCACTCCGCCCCGGCCTCCTTGAACACGACGTCCAGGCCCTCGTCCTCGGCCTGCAGCCGGACCCGGGCCGAGCCCGGGACGACCAGCATCCGCACGCTGTCGGCGATCTTGTGACCCTTGATCACGGCGGCCGCGGCCCGCAGGTCCTCGATCCGGCCGTTGGTGCAGGAGCCCAGGAAGATCGTGTCCACGGCGATGTCGCGCATCGGGGTGCCGGCCCGGAGATCCATGTACTGCAGGGCCTTGGCGGCCGCGGTGCGGTCGGCCTCGTCCGGGAACTCCTCCGGATCCGGCACCCGGGCACCGAGCGGAACACCCTGGCCGGGGTTGGTCCCCCAGGTGACGAAGGGGGTGAGCTGCGCCGCGTCCAGGTCGACCTCGACGTCGAACTCGGCCCCCTCGTCGGTGGTCAGCGTGCGCCAGTAGGCGACGGCGGCGTCCCAGTCCTCGCCCTCGGGGGCGTGCGGGCGGCCCTGCACGTACGCGAACGTCGTCTCGTCGGGAGCCATCAGACCGGCCTTGGCCCCCCACTCGATGCTCATGTTGCAGATGGTCATCCGGCCCTCCATGGACAGCGCCCGGATGGCCGACCCGCGGTACTCCACGATGTAGCCCTGACCGCCCCCGGTGCCGACCTTGGCGATCAGCGCCAGCACGATGTCCTTCGACGTCACGCCGGGCGGCAGCTCTCCTTCGACGTTGACCGCCATGGTCTTCGGCTTGGCCTGCGGCAGCGTCTGGGTCGCCAGCACGTGCTCGACCTCGGACGTGCCGATGCCGAAGGCGATCGAGCCGAAGGCTCCGTGGGTGGAGGTGTGAGAGTCACCGCAGACCACGGTCATGCCCGGCTGGGTCAGACCGAGCTGCGGGCCGATGATGTGCACGATCCCCTGGTCAAGATCACCCAGGCTGTGGATCCGCACACCGAACTCCTCGGCGTTCTTGCGCAGGGTGTCCACCTGCGTGCGCGACACCGGGTCGGCGATGGGCTGGTCGATGTTGAGCGTGGGTGTGTTGTGGTCCTCGGTGGCCATCGTCAGGTCGGGCCGGCGGACCGGGCGGCCGGCCTGGCGCAGACCGTCGAAGGCCTGCGGGCTGGTCACCTCGTGCACCAGGTGGAGATCGATGTAGAGGAGGTCGGGCTCACCGGCAGCCGAGTGCACGACGTGTGCGTCCCAGATCTTCTCGCTCAGCGTCTTCGGCATGGTGCCGTCATCTCCTCGGTAGTCTGTCGTGGCTGTGCCAGGATCATCTCGCAGGCGGGCAGCCGGGGGTCGTTGCCATGGTTCGCCGGTGGAGCTGTCTCCGTGATTTGCGTTCCAGCATCCGAGACGGCAGTATCAAGGCATGGACAACTCTAGCGGTGTCGGCGTCCTGGACAAAGCCGCTCTGGTGCTCAGCGCGCTGGAGACCGGCCCCACCACGTTGGCCGGACTCGTCTCAGCGACCGGGCTGGCTCGACCGACCGCGCATCGCCTCGCCGTGGCCCTCGAGCACCACCGTCTGGTCAGTCGCGATCTCCAGGGCCGTTTCATCCTCGGTCCGCGACTCGGTGAGCTCGCCTCCGCCGCCGGCGAGGACCGGCTGCTCGCCACCGCCGGCCCCGTGCTGGCCCGGCTCCGCGACATCACCGGCGAATCCGCCCAGATGTTCCGCAGACAAGGCGATGTGCGGGTCTGCGTGGCCACCGCCGAGCGGATGTCCGGGCTGCGTGACACCGTCCCGGTCGGCACCCAGCTCACCATGAACGCGGGTTCCGCCGCCCAGGTGCTGCTGGCCTGGGAGGAGCCGGAGAGGCTGCAGCGTGGGCTGCGCGGGAGCCGCTACTCCGCCGTCGCCCTGGCGGCCGTACGCCGTCGCGGCTGGGCCCACTCCGTCGGTGAGCGCGAGCCGGGCGTCGCCTCGGTATCGGCCCCGGTCCGATCCCCCTCCGGCAAGGTGATCGCCGCCGTCAGCGTCTCCGGTCCGATCGAGCGGTTGTCCCGTCAACCCGGTCGGCTGCATGCTCCCGCCGTGATCGCCGCCGCGGAGCGACTCAGCGAGGTCCTGCGGCGCAACGGGGGCGAGTGACCACTCGCCCGCCCGGGTCAGGACTGACAGACTGTGTACCGATGAGCACCGTCGACGACATGCACCGTCCGGCCCGGATCGATCAGGCGATCATGCGGTGGCGAGCCGACTGGGTGACCCGCCACGGAGCGCGGCCGGCGGTGATCGCCTACACCTGCTACGGATCGTCGCGTTGGGTGCGGGTGCTGTGCCGGGTCGTCTTCTCCAAGCAGGGTGTGATCTTCCGCGGCGACCCGACCGGAACGCGGGGCTGGCGCTCGTTCACGCGCGTTCCGGTCGAGCGGGCCGAGGTCGACATCGAGCTCAACGGCGTCCACCACACCGTGCACGCCGATCACGGCGGTGTCGTCGACGTGGTGGTCGATCAGGAGATGGAGCCGGGTCGACACACCGTCACCATGAGCGCCTCGGGTTCGCCCCCGGTGACCGCCGACGTGTTCGTGCTCGGGGACGAGCAGCGCTTCGGCATCATCTCCGACATCGACGACACGGTGATGGTCACCGCGCTCCCCCGTCCCCTGCTGGCGGCCTGGCACACCTTCGTGGTCAACGAGCACGCCCGCGCCGCCACGCCGGGGATGCCCGTGCTCTACGAGAGGTTGTCGGACGCGCACGACGCGCCGCCGGTCTTCTACCTGTCCACCGGGGCCTGGAACGTGGCCCCGACGTTGACGCGCTTCCTGTCCAGCAACCTGTATCCACCCGGCGCCCTGCTGCTGACCGACTGGGGACCGACCAAGGACCGCTGGTTCCGCAGCGGCAAGGAGCACAAACGCGGCAACCTGCGCCGATGGGCGACGGAGTTCCCCCAGATCAAGTGGTTGCTGTTCGGCGATGACGGCCAGCACGACGAGATGCTCTACCGGGAGTTCGCCGACGCCCATCCCGATCAGGTGGTGGCCGTCTGCATCCGTCAGCTCACGCCCGGTGAGGCGGTGCTGGCGGGCAGCTCGCTGCGGGAGTCGCCGAGCCCGGAGGGCAGCCAGGTCCCGTGGCTCTACGCGCACGACGGCGCGGGTCTGGCTCACCAGCTGGAGGACCTCGGCGTCCTCCCACCGGAGCGGAGTCCCCAGAAGACCCTGTGAGCCGCCGCGGGAGTCCGCGGTGCGGCTGAGGCAGTCGATCCCGCAGGCTCGGGAGGAGCACCAGCACGCGGAGAGACCCGTCGGACCGCCGATAGGGGAGGCACCGCTCGGCGGCTCTCCCATCGAGGTCGCCGCCATCGCCCGGGGGGCTCCGGGGAGTGTGACCTCTCGCCGGGTGCAAGCGGTCAGGTAGCGGGGTGCCGCCAGGTCCGGTCGAGGCGAAGGCGACTCACCGGCGCACTCCCCCAAGGGGCCGTCCCCGGACAAGTGAGGACTCCCGGCCCATCGAACCCGTCGCCGGAGCTGAGCCGATCACGACCACGGTGGTGTGCAAGCGAAGGATCGCGGTCCCCGTAGCGCGGGCGGGCCGGACGGGCTTAGGTTGCAGAGAGGCGCACAGCCGTCGCCAACCCGCGGAGCTCGATCTGATCGCCACGTCACCGTCGCGATGATCACTCGACGCCGCCGATCGAAGGGACCTGACCATCATGGCCGATCACGTCTACCGGGTGACCGAGATCGTCGGGACCTCCCCCGACGGCGTCGACGCCGCGATCCGCAACGGCATCGCGCGAGCAGCCCAGACGCTGCACGGACTCGACTGGTTCGAGGTGACGACCATGCGCGGTCATCTCGCCAACGGGGAGGTCGCACACTTCCAGGTCGGGCTCAAGGTGGGCTTCCGGCTCGACGACGACGACGCCGTCAGCTGATCATCGGCTGACCCCAGCGGGGATCCGCGTCGCGGTACCCCCCGGGGCACAGCCTCCGGTGGCTTCGTGTTCCTCTTCCGGCTCATCGGGGACCTGCCGGCTACCACATCGGTGTCCAGACCCTTGCCGTCCAGGACCCCATGACCCGGGGACCGGGAGAACGTCGACCACACCGTGGCCGTCGACCCGCTGACGGCCGCGATCTGCACCCTGGAACAGATCCGTTCGATCACCGACGAGCTGTTCGAGGCTCACCGCACCCTGTTGCCGGCCGAGCTCCGTCCCTGAGGTCACGCGCTGGAGCGACGACCTCGCCGGAGGCATCGGTGTCACCGGCCGCGGTCAGCAGGCGCCCCTCGACACGGCCTCCTCGGGGGTGAATAGTGGTCGCGAGAGGGGGAACCCATGGCTGACGAGGACGTTCGTGCCGTGTATCTCACCCCGCCCGGTCACGAGTTCAGGACCTGGACGCGCGTCCCGCAGCGGATGGCGTGCGCCTGCGATTTCCGTGGCACGGAGCAGGAGTGGCGCAAGCACCAGTACCAGGTCCTGGTCGATGACATCGCGAAGGCGGTGGTGACGGCGCTTGAACCGTCGGGCCACGCGCCAGCGGATCCCGCCCCGTAGCCGCGCCGCCGGCCTCTCATCGGCGAGCGGCTCGGGACCCTCAGGCCGGCTTGCCTCGCAGTGCGCGGTCGGTCCGACGAGAATGCCGGTATGAGTGCAGGCTGGACGGCGTACTGGACGATGGCCCCGCGGCACGGGATGCTGCGGACCGAGCCGGCTCGGGCCCCCCTGCCCGGGGAGGCCCTGGTGCGGGCGCTCCACTCGGGGATCAGCCGGGGCACCGAGATGCTCGTCCACGGCGGACGCGTGCCCGCCGAGGTGGGCACGGCGATGCGGGCACCGTTCCAGAGTGGTCGCTGGCCCGGTCCGGTGAAGTACGGCTATCTGTCGGTGGGCATCGTCGAGGTGGGCCCGCCGTCGTTGCTGGGACGGCGGGTGTTCTGCCTGCACCCCCACCAGGACCGGTACGTGGTCCCGGTGGAGGCCCTGACCGTGGTTCCCGACGACGTCCCCAGTGACCGGGCCGTCCTGGCCGGAACCGTGGAGACCGCCGTGAACGCCCTCTGGGACGCAGGTCCGCGGATCGGGGACCGGGTCGCCGTGATCGGCGCCGGCATGGTGGGCGCCGCGGTGACCGCCCTGTTGCGGACGTTCCCACTCGATGGTCTGCAGCTGCTCGACGTGAACCCGGCCCGGGCCGACCTCGCGGCCTCCCTCGGCGTCGACTGGACGCACCCGTCCGACGCGACCGGCGACCTCGACCTGGTTTTCCACTGCTCGGCGAGTGAGGACGGGCTCGCTCGTGGTCTCCAGCTGCTCGGCTCCGAAGGCACTCTGATCGAGCTCTCCTGGTACGGCGACGCTGTTCCCCGGGTGCCGCTGGGAACCGCCTTCCACGCCAAGCGGTTGACGCTCACCGCGAGCCAGGTCGGGGCGGTCTCGGCGGCCCGGCGGGCCCGGCGATCGACCGCCGACCGTCTCGCCCTCGCTCTGCGCCGGCTGGCCGAGCCGTCCTTCGACGCACTGGTGACCGGGCACTCCCCGTTCGGACAGCTGCCCGAGACGATGGAGTCGATCTTCACCGACGGCGGCGCCACCCTCTGCCAGGTCGTCGACTATCCCCAGCCGGAGGTGCGCTGATGTTCACGCTGACCGTTCGCGATCACATGATGGTGGCTCACAGCCTGCCGCACCCGTCGTTCGGTCCCGCGCAGCAGCTGCACGGGGCGACGTACGTCGTCGAGCTGACGGTGTCGCGTGAGACGCTCGGTCTGGAGGCGACGGTGATCGACATCGGCGAGGCCGCCGACCTGCTGAAGGGCGTACTGAGCGACCTCACCTACCGCAACCTCGACGAGCACCCCGACCTGATGGGCACCCTGACCACCACCGAAGCCCTCGCCCGCTTCGTGGCCGAGCGGGTCGCTCGAGGTCTGGCCGGGCGGCACCTCGATCGGCTGGAGGTGATCCTGCGCGAGCACCCCGACGCCTGGGCGGGGTATGCGATGGCGCTCGACTGAGGTGGTCGGCACGCGCCCCCCAGGCCACGGCGTGCGACGCCTCGGGTTCGTCACCTGGACCGAAGACCGTCCGACCGGCGGCAACGTCTACAACGCCGCGCTGGTCTCGGCGCTGCGACGCCTGGGAACCGAGGTCGTCACGCATCGGGTGCCGGGTCGGTGGCCGGAGCCCGACCGGATCGACCAGGGGCGGCTGGCGACGATCCTGCGCTCCGAGCGGCACCTGCTGGTCGACGGCATCGTCGCGAGCGGGGCGCCGGAGGCGGTGGCTGCCGCGGTGGCGGGCGGCCATCGGGTGACGGTGCTGCTGCACATGCCCGCAGCGGACGAGGTCGGGCTCTCCGACGACCGCCGGGCGGGACGGGCCGCGGCCGAGGATCGGATGATCCGCTCGGTCTCGGGTGTGGTGACCCCCAGCCGCCACACCGCCGATCTCGTGACTCGACGACATGGTCGCGTCGACGTCGGTGTGGCCCGTCCCGGCGTCTCGCCGGCACCGTTGTCGATGGGCAGCGGACCCGGCGGCGATCCGCGCCTGCTGACGATCGCCGCCCTGACCCCGACCAAGGACCCGATCACGTACGTCCGGGCCCTCACCCGCCTGCGGGAACTGCCCTGGACCGCGCACTGGGTCGGGTCCGCGAAAGTCGATCGAGGTTACGCAGCCCGAGTGTGCGCCGACCTCGAGACCGCCGGTTTGGGCACCAGCATGATCTTGCGAGGCACTCGCTCCGGTTCTGCGCTCGAGGCCGAATGGGCGGCAGCCGATCTGTTCGTGCTGCCGTCACGGGCCGAGACCTACGGGCTCGTGGTGGCCGAGGCGCTCGCCCACGGCATCCCGGCCGTGGTCACCCGCGAGACGGGGGCGGTGGAAGCCCTGGAGGTGGGCGCGGTGCCGGCCGGTCTCGCCCCGGCCGAGTGGGCCGACCGGCCCGAACGGGCCGACCGGGTGGAGTGGGCCGAACGGGCCAGACCGGGCACCGCCGTCCGGGCCGGTGATCCGACCGCTCTGGCGGACGTGCTCCGGACCTGGCTGACCGACCCGCAGGTCCGTCAGCGATGGCGGGCCGCCGCCGTCGGTCGACGAGATAGCCTCCCCGAGTGGCGGTCGACAGCGGAAGCGGTGCTGACCTATCTGACCCGGGCCGACGCAGCGATGGAGTCGATCTCGCCTGGCTCGCCGCCCGCGCAGAGGCCGACACCGCCGCCCGATCGAGCACCCTCGACCGACTGATCCCGGCGCTGCTCGAGCACCTGAGCGCCGCTGGAGCCGATCAGATCGCCCTGCTCGACGTCGGGGCCGGCACCGGAGCGAACCAGCGGTGGTTGCGACCTCGGCTGCCGTTGCCCCAGCGGTGGGTGCAGCTCGACCAGGACCCGGTGATGTCGAGAGTCGCGGACTGCCCACCCGGCACCAGACTCCTCACCGGCGACATCGCCCGTGTGCCTGAGCTGCTCGGCGACCTTCCGCGAGGGCGGCGGGTCCTCACCTGCGCAGCCCTCCTGGACGTCCTGCCCAGCAGCGGCATCCGCACCCTCGCTGCCGTGGCGTCGGCCGCTGCAGCCCCTGTTCTCTTCAGCCTCACCGTCACGGGCGCGTGGGACCTGGATCCTTCCGATCCGCTGGATGGACCCCTGCGCCGAGCCTTCGACGACCATCAGCGACGATCCGGGTTGGCCGGGCCCGACGCGCTGGAGATCGCCGTGGAAGCGTTGCGCACGGGCGGGTCGACGATCCTGACCACCGACACCGACTGGCACCTCGACGCCGGCAGTGGTGCGGATCTCGTGGACCGTTTCCTCCGCGAACGGGTGGCGGCCGCGGTCGAGGTGCGGCCGGACCTGGCCGACCCGGCCGCGGACTGGCTCGACCGCCGGCGGCGACACCTCGCGGCGTCGATCCTGCGGATCCGGGTCGGACATCGCGACTTGCTCGCGCTGCCACCGGCTCCTTCACGCACTAGGTAAGGCGCTCCGGGCGCACCGCCTCAGTCCGTGTTCTCGTTCGACGCTGACAACCAGCGTGCTCGGACCGCCGATGTCGGCGAGGTCATCGCCTCCGTCACCGGGTCCATCGGCACCACCTGGCCGTTGACCAGCTGCTGGCACGACACGTCGAAGGTAAACCGGGGTGTCGTCGGCGACGTTGCCGTCGATCGTCTTGATGAGGCGGAGGGAGCCGACGTCGAACCGGTTCGTGACGGTCACCACCACGGGGGTCTCGGCCGAGTCGGCGGTCACCTCGAACGGGCCTTGCGGCGTGACGGTGGAGGTGGTCGCGCCGCCGGTCGCGGTTTCGGTCACCTCGCAGGTCGAGACCACGTACAGGTCGCTGATCGTGACGGTGTAGCCGTTGCGGCGTTGGGCTCGCGGTCGCTGCCCAGACCGTTCCGTTCGAGGCGTCCGCGGCGGTGCAGGTGAGGTGGACGGTGAACGGCCCGGCACCGTCGCTGTCGGTCTCGGTGGCCCTGCATGCCGGTTCGCCTTGGAAGGTGCAGTCGCAGTGAGAGTGAACGGCCCGTACGCGATCGGGGTGCCGTCCTGGTCGACGGCTGAGTCGGCGACGTCCTTGGCCAGCCGCAGCGAGGCACGTCGTAGGTGTTGGTAGCAACCCCTCTCACCACGTCGAGATCCCCACCACGCGTCGAGAGTGCCGACCGATGAGCCGCCCTATGGAAGAGATCGAATTGGTCACGGTGGTGTCTCAGCTGCGATGAACGCGGCTACCCGTTGGGCGATGGCGGATACCTCGTCGTCGACACGGTGATCGGGTACACCCAGCACCTGCCCGAGGACGCCTTCGCCTGCATACACGGCATGCAGAAGGTCGGCGAAGCGTTCCGCCGGCGCCGCGCTCATGCCCAGCACCTCGGCCAGCGCGGCAATATCAGCGGCGTCTTGTTGGCGGAGCGCTACCAGCTTCATCGCCAACAGATGCTCAGGCGGTGCGAACCGCACCACCAACCCCGACACCGGGACCGGATCGGTGACGGGCGGGACCGGGATCCACGGTGCAGCACCAGCGTTCAGCCAGTCCACTGGCAAGCCCTCCGCGGCGGCCAGACTGCGCGCTTCCTCAGCGAGCGCCCCATCAAGGGCCGCCACGTCGACGTCCCGGGTGACGCGCCGGTCCGCCACGGTCACAGCCACCGCCGCGCCGCCCACCACATACAGGCTCGCTCCTGCTCCTCGGGCGCGGAGCCGGCGGTCCAAGTCAGCCAGCAACGCCTGGATTCGGTCTCGTCCCAACGGCGCGGATGCCGCAGCGCGGCGTCCATCGCGGCCGGTCACACCGTGACCAGGTCACGGGCAGCGATCAAGACGCCACGGTCCCGCAGCCACGGCGGTGTCGCATCCTCGATCTCCTCGGTAGTGAAGAACGGCGAGGGAAACAGCCACGGCCCATCCGGGCCCGTCGACGCCGCCCAGTCAGGCGCCACCCGTCCGGCAGCGCCGAACTCATGACCGATGACAGCAGCCAACAGCGCATCAAGATCATCGGCGCCGGTCGAGCCTGGATCAACCGTCCACGCCGCGACAGCACTGTGACCTGGGTCGGCCAACGCCGCCCGGCCATGGTCACGGCATTGCAGGATGAGCCGCAGACCCCACATCCGGTCGCCGCTGCCGACCGCGTCACGAATCGCCCGGACCGCACCCATGGGGGTCAACCACCCCCGCTCCCCCGCGGCAGCACATGCCTCACCCAGCTGCTGTGCCCGCACGAACAAGGCAGCAGACGGCACCGTCTTCCCCGTCATGTACGTGGAAAAGCGGCTGGCCGAGGTGCCAAGCGCCCGAGCCATCTCCGCCTGCGACAACCCACCATCCACCAACGCCCGCCGCAGGCCACCGACGACCGCATCACCGTCCGCTCGCACCGAAATATCATATCCGATAACGAACTGGCTTTGCCATACGTCCACTGCCGGGCTTTCCGTACCGACCACCGTCCGATAGGCGGCTATATGTCCACTCACGCAAGCGCAAGCCAGTCGCTCAGGGTCGGAAGGGCAGTAGGAGCCTGAACCAGGCGGTCGGTTGCCGCAACGCTCATTCCGCTGTGAGTTCGTCCCCAGAACGCCGAACACACACAGGCCGGCGCTTCAAGGGGGGAAGGTTATCGACCATGTCGCCGGTCCCGGGGCCGACCCAGCCGGAGTGGGCCGGACCCGGGCGTGCTGCGAGGTCAGCTTCCGAGGGTGACCTCGCCGTGCTGGGCGGCGGAGGCGTAGCAGGCGTCGACCACTCTGGTCCGGGCCAGCGCCTCCGACCCGTCGTGGTCGGCGTTGGCCCCGGCCCGGACCGCGGCCAGGAAGTCGATCACGGCCTGCCGGTGCTCACCGTCCGGCGGGACGACCGGGTTGAGGGAGGCCTGGACCCCGTCCTTCTGGGTCCAGATGCCGAGCTTGCGGTAGGTCTCGGGATGCCCGCCCCACTCGATGCTGGCGCCGCCCTCGGAGCCGTAGAGGGTCACGTAGCACTGGTCGTGCGGGATCCATTGGGCCCAGCTGGACTCCAGCAGCAGGGTGCCACCGCCGTCGAGCCGCAGGAACGCGGTGGCCAGGTCCTCGACGTCGAAGTCGTCGGCGGTGACGTCGGTCTTCCGGCCCAACCCGTACGCCGACGCACCGCGGCCGCGGGGGCCGAACTCCGCGTAGGTGGCCGCGGTCGCGGTGGTCACGTCCGGCTCGCCGAGCAGGTGCAGGGCCATGTCGAGCATGTGCACGCCGATGTCCATCAGCGGACCGCCACCGGAGGCAGCTTTCTGGGTGAACCAGCTGCCCATGCCCGGGATTCCCTCCTTCCGCAGCCAGCCGGCCTTGGCGTAGTAGATCTCGCCGAGCACCCCGGCGTCGACGATCTGCTTCAGGGCCTGCACGTCCCCGCGGCGGCGGTGGTTGAACGTGACGTCCAGCACCCGGGCGTTGCGGCGGGCCGCGTCGACCATGGTCTGGGCCACGTCGCCGGTTTCGGCCATCGGCTTCTCGCTCAGCACGTGCAGCCCCGCGTCGAGTGCAGCCACTGTGATCGGCGCATGCAGGTCGTTCGGGGTGGCCACCGAGACCACGTCCACGCAGTCGGCCGCCACCAGCTCGGACCAGTCGGCGAACCGAAGCTCCGGCGGCACGCCGTACTGCTCGCCGAGCAGCTCCAGCTGGTCCGGCTCCAACCCGGCCAGCGCCACCAGCTCGACGCCGTCCAGCTGCGCGTACGCATCCATGTGCTGCTGGCCGGCCCAGCCGAGGCCGATCACCCCGGCCCGCAACGTCCCGCCCTGACCCGTTGACGTCGCACTCATGCCGACACCTCCCTGTCCTGCGCGAGCTGAGCCCGGAAGCGCGGGGCCGGCTCGTTGACCACGGCGGGCGCGACGAAGTCGATGCTGCACTGCGGGGCCGCCCACTGCACCGCGTTGGCCAGCACCCGCTTGATGTCGGGATGGTGGTAGACGGGATAGTCCTGGTCACCGGGCGAGAAGTAGAAGATGCGGCCCTTCCCGCGCCGCCAGGTGCATCCGGACCGGAACACCTCGCCACCGGTGAAGGTGGACAGGAAGATCTGCTCGTCGGGCTGCGGGATGTCGAAGTACTCGCCGTACATCTCCTGCTCGTCGATCACGATCGGCGACGGCACCCCCTCGGCGATCGGGTGCCCGGGAGCGACCGTCCAGACCAGCTCGGTGTCGGCCGAGTTCCGCCAGGCCAGCGAGCACGAGGTGCCCATCAGCTTGATGAAGATCTTGGAGAAGTGCGCCGAGTGCAGCGGCAACAGACCCATCCCGCCGAGCACCCGGGAGTAGACCCGCTCGACCACGGCGTCATCGACCGACCCATGCGTGATGTGGCCCCACCACAGCAGGACGTCGGTGCTGTCCAGGACCTCGGCGCTCAGGCCGTGCTCCGGCTGGTCCTGGGTCGCGGTGCGCACCTCGACCCGGTCGCCGAGCAGCTCGGTCAGGCCGGCGGCGATCGCGCCGTGCATCCCGTCGGGATACAGCCGGGACATCAGGTCCCGGTCGCGGTCGCTGTTCTCGTGGTAGTTCTCGCCCCATACGGTGACGCGGATCGGTGACACGGTGGCCTTCCTGTGGGCTCGTGGAGGTGGGGTTCGGGCCGTCCGGTGCCACGGTGCACGACAGACTGGGTCCGGCGCGGTGTCGGCGACCAGGGGTTCTCGTCCTCCGTCGGTGCATCCGACACCAGGTATATTTACCTCTTAAATGTACTACGGGATGGGGAGATCTGCAACGTGTCAGAAGCGTCCGGTGCGCCCGCGCCTTTCTCGGCCCGACGCATCAATGCGCGCACGGTCAGGGACCTGCTGTGGTCGACGGACGCGCCGCTGTCGGCCAACGAGCTGATGACGTCGACCGGCCTCAGCCGCGCCACCGTGTTGGCGGTGTGCGACGACCTGGTCGTCCTGGGCTGGGCCGAGGAACTGCCGGCCGAGGCCGGCCAGGGGGGCCGACCGCCCCGCCGCTTCCGTTTCCGCTCCGACGCCGGGTACGTCGTCGGAGTCGACATCGGCGACCACAGCATCCGGGCGGCCGTCGCCGACCTCCGCGGCACCATCGTCGGCCGCGCCCTACGACCCGCCGGCTTCGGCGACCACCAGCGAGCCGAGCGCGATGCCGCCGTCCGCGACGCCATCCACGACAGCCTCGCCGACGCCCAGGTGGCAGCCGACCGGGTGCTGGTCGCCTCGATCGGGCTCGCCGCACCCGTGAGCCGCTCGGGCCACACACCCGGCCAGTCCACCAGCAGCTACTGGACCAGGATGAGCCTGGACCCCGCTCTTGATGTCGGAGGACTGAGCGACTGGATCGTGACCGTCGGCAACGACGCCAACCTCGCCGCACGAGCGGTCGGAGCCCACGGCGAGGCCGACCCACACGGCAGCTACGTGGTCCTGCTGGCCGGGGAACGGTTCGGCGCCGGGATCGTGGCTGACGGACGCCTCGTGACCGGCCGCGACGGCGGAGCCGGCGACATGCACTTCCTGCCGCTGCTCGAGGGTGTCGAGTTCCGCGAAGGCCTCGCCGCCGCGGCCCGCAGAATGACCGAACCGTCCAGCCAGGAATCCGCCGCCACCCTGTTCCAGCACGCCCGGACCGGCGCCCAGGACGCGAAGGCGGTCGTCGACCAGCTCGGTGACCGTCTGGCCCGGGTGATCGCCGTGCTGGCCAGCCTGCTCAACCCCGAACAGGTCATCATCGGGGGCGCCATCGCCCAGTCCAGCGACCAGCTGCTGGCCGCCTGCACCGCGAGGCTGCCGCTGTACGCGCAGCTCCTGCCGCAGGTGACCGCGTCCCGCCTCGGCGGCGACATCGTCCTGCTCGGCGCCCTTCGATCCGCCCGTGACACCGTCGCCGACGGACCACTGGACTCCATGATCGGACCACACCGTGCGAGCTCGGAACGATCGACCCACAACCGACCATAGGTCGTTTCGGGACGAGGTCGACGACGTCAGGAGGCGACAGTGGAAGAGGGCCCGGCCGCCGTGAAGTCGAAGACCGTGCACAGGTCGTCGCCGAGGGTGAACCGGCAGGTCGCCGCGGTGACCGCGTCCGCCAACCGATCGGAGCCGTTGAACCGGATGCCGGGCACGCCATCGCCGATCAGACGGGGCGCGGTGGTGAGGTAGAGGCGATCGAGCACACGAGCGGCCAGGAACGCGGAAACCGTACGACCACCGCCCTCGACGAGCACCCGCCCGAGACCGCGCCGCGCCAGCTCGCCCAGCACGGTCTCGGGTTCGAACCGGCCGTTGACCGGGTGGGCGGGGAGCACGACGATCTCCACCCCGGGGCCGACTGGTCGCACCGGCGCCGTCGGCCCGACACACCACAGCGTCGGGGCGGCCCGGTCGGTGAGCAGGTGCGCCCCCGGAGGTGTGCGCGCCGCCGGATCGAGGACGACCCGCACCGGGGAGGGTCCGTCGACGGCCCGGGTGGTCAATCGCGGGTCGTCGGCCACGACCGTTCCCACGCCGACCACCACGGCGTCCACGAGCGCGCGCAGCCGGTGCAGGTGCTCACGGTCCGCGGAGCCGGACACGTGTCGCGCGTCGCCGCTGCGGCTCGCGATGAATCCGTCGGCGCTCTGGGCCAGTTGGCCGAGCCTCAGCGGACGGCCGGCACCGACGAGAGACCCGTAACGCTCCAGCAGCGCCGCCTCGGTCCCGGCCAGGCTCCGGTCGGGCACCCGCCCGGCGACCAGCTCCGTCCACACGTCGGGCAGATCCTGGACGGTGTCGTGGCCCAGCCGCGCCTGCTTGGTGGACAGATACTGCTCGTTCTCCGCGCGGACGGTCACTGGCAGCCGGTGCCGAGACACCACCTCCACTCCCAGGGCCGTGAGTCGCGCGCTCTTGTCGGGGTTCGCCGACAGCAGTCGGATCCGGCGTATTCCGAGGTCCGCCAGGATCGCGGCGGCCACGTCGTAGGCGCGGGCGTCGACCGGGAGTCCCAGCCGCAGATTGGCGTCGACCGTGTCGAGTCCCTCGTCCTGGAGGGCGTACGCGTGCAGCTTGGCGCCCAGCCCGATGCCGCGACCTTCGTGACCGCGGAGGTAGACCAACGCACCCGATCCCTCCCGGCCGATCTCCCGCAGGGCCGCGTCGAGCTGTTCGCCGCAGTCGCAGCGCCAGGAGCCCAACGCGTCGCCGGTCAGGCACTCCGAGTGCACGCGCACCAGCGGGGGTCGGTCCTCGGAGTCGGCCACGACGCCGCTCGCCAGTGCGACGTGTTCTCGACCATCGGCGGCGACGTAGCCGTACAGCCGGAACAGGCCGTGCGCCGTCGGCAGAACGGTCGTCGCGACCCGGCGCACCAAGGGGGCCTTGCTCACCGGATCACCTTGGCACAGACCTCGGCGTACCCATCCGGCACCGGCCCCGCCCGCGGGGTGCGGCTGCCGCCCCGACCTCCCCCGGCTGGCGTAGATTGTCGCGATCGAGACCTACGACATGGCCGTGCTGGAACCCGATGCCACCCGATGACAGCCCAACCGCTGCGCGAGAGTCCGGCCCTGTCGCCCAGCGAGCCGAGCAACGCGTGGCGGCGGTCCGTGACGATCCAGACCGGCGACTGCGTCTGGCGGCTGAGTTCTACGACCATCGCAACGGCCGCCGCGGCATCGTGGCCTACCGACGAGCCGAGATCGCGTTCATGCGGTGGCAGATCCGCTGTGGCCTGCTCTCGCCCCCGGAGGGGCCGCAGCCGGGCAGCCCCTGGTGGCGGGCGGTCAACGAGTCGTTGCTCCGCGATGCGGTGGAGGCCCGGCTGCTCGTCGACGGCCACGCCGCTGCCCCGAGCACGAGCAGCGTGGGATTCTGGCTCACCTTCCTGGCGGACCCGTCCCCCCAGACCTGGTACCGAGCCCACAACGCCAGCATCGTCCGGGGCTATCTCCGGCACCGCGACCTCGTCTCTCGGGAGGGGATGCCGGAGCGCTTCTTCATGGACGTGGCCCTGCTCCGCGTGCTGTACGCCCACTGCCTGCTCGTCCGGCCCCGGCTTGCGCTGGGACGCCTCGCGGTCCTCGGTCAGGTGCTGGGTGACCCGCGGCGCCGGGCGGCCAACGTGTTCCTGTCGCTGCAGAACGTGCTCCCCACGACCTATCCTCTGGCGCAGACCGACATCGAGACCGTGCTTGCCGACGAGAACTCGCTCGCCCGGATCATCGACTACGGCGTCATCGTGCCGCGCATCGCTCAGCTGTACGACACGGCCGCCGATCTGCTGGACGAGCCGCGGGTGGCGGATCTCTGCACCGACGAGTACCCGGTCTACGCCTGGCCACACGAACATCATCACGTCTGGCGAACCGAGCGGTCGGCCGCCGGGATCGCCGTCGTTCGCGCCGTCCTCGGACCGCCAACGGGCGGGTCTGCTCGGAGATCGCGAGCCGACCACGACCGCCTGCCGTGACGTCAGCGCAGTGGCGCGTCGAGCTCCACCGATCCGTCCGACCCCGCCGTGGCGCATCCACGATGCGCTGTCGCGCATCACCGGGTGTTGCAGGGTCGTTCCCGTCGGCTGAGAATGGCGAGCACGCCACTCAGCCGAGGAGAACCATGTCAGACGCCGCCCCCACTCCGTCGGGACCCGACCTCGCGGCAATCGAAGCCCGGCGGGCGGAGATCCGTGAACGGCATCTGCATCGGGTCGATCAACGCCCGGCGTCGTCGGCCCGCGGACTCCATCACACCGCCTTGATCAGCAGCGACGTGGAGCGGACCGTGCGCTTCTACCAGGACCTGCTCGGGTTCCCACTCACCGAGCTGATCGAGAACCGGGACTATCCGGGCTCCTCGCACTTCTTCTTCGACATCGGCCACAGCAACCTGCTGGCGTTCTTCGACTTCCCCGGCCTCGACGTCGGACCGTACGCCGAAGTGCTCGGCGGGCTGCACCATCTGGCCATCTCGGTGGAGCCGTCGCGCTGGCAGGAGATCATCGACCGCTTCGACGCGGCTGGATTCGAGTACGTGATCCACAGCGGCGTCTCGGTCTACTTCAGCGACCCCGACGGGGCTCGGATCGAGCTCATCGCCGATCCGCTCGGCGAGATGTACGGGGAGAAGGTGCTCGGCTGACGGTGCCCGGGTGAGGCCCGCCCGGGTGCTGCGCGCCGAACACCTTGCTCACCTGACCACCGAGGGGCGACAGGACGCCGTCCTTAGGATGGCTGACTGTGAGAGTCCACTGGTTCCGCGTCTTCGATCAGGCGCTGCGATCCTCGGAGGTGATCGCCGTCTGGAGGGTCGTCGAGGACCATCTCGAACGGCCGCTGACCCGAGCCGAGCTGACCGCAGCACGCCGAGCCGCCAACCGCTATGCCGCGGCGAGCAGGATCAGGATGGTACGGGTGCCGGCACCGGCCGGCAGCGCCGGGATTCGCACGATCCCGCTTCTCGCCCGATCCGATGCCGACCTGGGTGACATCGAACGGCTGACCGCGATCGCCTCCGGGAAGATCGCCGCCGGCCCGCAACGAAGTCGGCCCACCAAGAGCGCGGGCGAGCGCGCCGAGTCCCTGGTCGCGTCGGTGACGAAGGCAGCGCGAAGCACCCACCCACTCCGCACCGGGCGGCTCGACCCACGGGTCGCGGCCACCCTCGCCGACGAGCTCGCCGAAGCCCTGCCAGCCCTCCAGGACCTCGAGCGACGCCTACGCCTCCGGGGCGCTCGGGCTCTGAGTGTCCCTTCGTCACAGCCATGATTCCTTTGCCTGGTTGGGATATCTTCGAGAAAGCCATTTTTATAGAACGTGTGTTCTAGTATCATGGAGGCATGTTCCAGACTCCCACCGACGAGCCCGCAGCGCCCGCGCTGCAGGCTGCGGTGGACTCTCTCGACGTCGCCGTCGAGCACCTGATCAAGCTCGTCGACGACGGCGCCCTGGCCGACCTCGGCGCCTTCAGCCTGGTCGAGACCCTGCAGTCCCTCGAACGGGTTCGCAACAAGCTGCCGGTCGTGGACCGGGCGATGATCCAATACGGCACCGAGCAAGGAGTGCCGGCGGTGCTGTCCGAACGCACCATGACACGGGTGCTGATGCGTGGCCTGCACCTGTCGATCGGGAACGCGTCACGACGGGTCCGGGCCGCCGAGCACCTGGCTGAGCGGACCAGCATGACCGGCGAGCCCCTGACCCCGATCCGGCCCCATCTGGCCGCCGCGCAACGCGACGGGCTGGTCACACCTGAGCAGGTGACCCTGATCGACACCGCCCTGCGCAAGGTCAAGCACTGCGACCCCGACGCGATCGACGCCGGTGAACGCCTGCTGGTGCAGCAGGCCTCCCAGCTCGGCTACAAAGAACTTGACTCGGACCCCTGACCCAGCCCCAGACCACCCGCTACGAGACTGGAACAGACACCGACACCGACACCGCCAGCACCCACCACGTCGTGGCCGATGAGCGGACCCACGGGCAACGCCAACACGACGCGTTGGCCGCGGTCGTCGACGCAGCGCTGCGCACTGACGGCCTACCGTCGTCTGGTGGCACCCCCACCACCCTGCTCCTCACCATGTCGTGGGAAGACTTCCTCAATCAGCACGGCATCGGCAGCTACGCCGACGGCACGCCGGTTTCGGCTCGAGAGCCCGGCGGCTCGCCGATCAAGCCGATATCGCGCTCTGCGTGAAGAGCGCTCGCGGCGCAGCGCTGGACCTGTACCGGACCCGCCGGATCGCGAGTCCCGCCCAGACGCTTGCCCTGATCGCCCGCGACGCGGGCTGCTCCTTCCCCGGCTGCGACGCGCACCCCAATGGTGCGAACGGCACCACGTGATCGCCTGGTACGACGGCGGCGACACGAACCTCGCCAACTTGACCCTGCTCTGCAGCTACCACCATCACCAGTTCGCCCAAGGCGGCTGGCAGTGCCGAATCAACGGTGACGGCCCCCCGTCTGGATCCCACCGACATGGATCGACCGGCAGCAACGGCCGATCCTGAACGCCCGCATCACCATCACAACTGGGATCCCGGCCAGCCCATCGATCTGGAACAACCCCTGTTCGACGACCCACCCGATCCCCCGCCACCACCCCGCTGACCCACCCGATCCCCCGCCACCACCCCGCTGACCAAGATCACCGACCGGACCCACGCTCCACGGAGCAAGATCATCGACAGACCGACGACCGCCACCGGCCCACGCCGGTGGCGGTCACCGGCCTGCCCAAACCCCGACCAGCAAACCCTCGGGCAGTCCCGACGCCGCGCAGAGGCCTACCGGCGCGTGCTGGCGGCAGGATCTCAGCCCAGCTGGCGCAGCCGAGGCCAGATCTCCTACCAAGATTGGGATAGCGAACGACGGCACCGGCCCCGCCGTAGTTCCCGGTCAGCACGCTCGGACGATGCGGGGCCGGCAGCGCGCCGTACCCCGCCCCCGAGGGTTTCGGCGAACTGTGGCCGCGGCCGCGACTCACGTGCCCTCAGTTGAAGTCGTTCGGGTGGGAGCCCAGCCGGTTGTCGGAGTTCACCGCCGAGACGGCCCGGACCTGGTCCTGCGACAGCTCGAAGTCGAAGACCTCGAAGTTCTCCCGGATCCGTCGCGGCGTGACCGACTTCGGGAACACGACCCGGCCCAGCTGCAGGTGCCATCGCAGGATCACCTGTGCCGGCGAACGGCCCACCGACTCCGCGATCGCGCGAACGGTGGGGTCGTCGAGGTCCGCCGACAGCCCGAGCGGGCTGTACGCCTCGGTGATGATGCCGAGCTCGTCGTTGACCGCGATGATGTCCTCCTGGGTCAGCGTCGGGTGCACCTCGATCTGGTTCACCGCCGGCACCACCGAGCCTTCGGCGATCACCCGACGCAGGTGCTCCTCGGTGAAGTTGGAGACACCGATCGAGCGGGCCAGGCCCTGGGACTGCACCTTCTCCAACCCGTGCCACGCGGCCACGTAGTTGTCGCGAGCGGGCGTGGGCCAGTGGATGAGGTAGAGGTCGACATAGTCGAGTCCGAGCTTGGTGAGGCTCGTGGTCGCGGCACGGACGGCGGCATCGGTGCCGTGGCTGTCGTTCCACAGCTTCGTGGTGATGAACAGCTCGTCGCGGGCGATCCCGGACTCGGCGATCGCCTTCCCCACCCCTTCCTCGTTGCCGTAGATGGCGGCGGTGTCGATGTGCCGATAGCCGATCTCGAGGGCCGTGGCCACCGAGGAGACGATGTCGTCCGTCGACACCTGCCAGACCCCGAAGCCCAGTTGGGGGATGCGGTGGCCGTCGTTCAGCGTCAACGTGGGCACAACAGCCATGAGCACTCCTGAGTTCGTGGGGGGTAGGGCCTCGCTCGGTCACGAGCACGGCCGGTCGCCAGGCTACCCAGTTCCAGGGGGCGTCGAACTGCACCTGCGTGGGTAGGGTTCCGCCGTGGTCGACGTCCCCGCTGCGCTGCGCGCCCAGGCCGAGGGACGCCCGGCCTGGGGTGACTGGCTGTCCCGCGCGCCCGGGCTGAGCGAGGATCTGCTCGACGAGTGGCGGCTCCGGGTCGACGGGCCGGCCCGGTCGGGCAACTGCGCGATGGTGGTTCCGGTACGTACCGACGACGACCGATCCGGCGTGCTGAAGATCAGCTGGCCGCACTGGGAGGCCGAGACCGAGCACCTGGCGCTGCGCGCCTGGCACGGCGACGGAGTGGTGCAGCTGTGGCGGGCCGATCCCCGACGATTCGCGTTGCTGCTGGAGCGCGCCCAGCTGGACCGCGACCTGCACACGCTCGGCGTTCTCGAGGCCTGCGAGGTGGTCGCTCAGTTGTACGGGCGGCTGCACTGCGCACCGCTGCAGCAACCACGCCGGCTCAGTGACCTGTGCCGGGAGTGGGCGGATCGACTGCCACCGTTGTTCGAGGCCAACCTCATCTCGCGCCGCTTCGTCAGTCAGGCCGAGCGCCTGATGCGAGACTTCGCCGACGACCCCGGAACGGATGCCGCACTGATCCACACGGACCTGCACTTCTTCCACGTGCTCGCCGCGGAGCGTGAGCCCTGGCTGGTGATCGACCCCAAGCCGTTGTCCGGTGATCCCGCCTACGAGGTGGCCCCGCTGTTGTGGAATCGGTGGGAGGAGGCGATGGCCTCCGGGTCTCCGCGACAAGCGCTGCTCGACCGGCTGTTCACCGTGGTCGACGTCGCCGGCCTGGACGAAGATCGCGTACGGGACTGGATCGTCGTCCGGGAGGTCTGCAATGTGCTGTGGGCCTACGAGTCGCACGTCGACGACGGATCGCCGATCCAGCAGAACTGGGTGACCGCGGCCACGACCATCCTGAAGACCGTCCAACGATGATCATCTGCTGGTGGGCTGAGTGAGCGCTCTTGACACCGATCCCGCGGCCATTGCTATCGTGATCGCGCTGCACACGCAGCCGGTGGGGCCTGAAGTTGCCGTTGTTCGTTGCCGCGCTTCTCGAGCTCGAGCTTGCCGCCCACACTTCCTCGCATCGGCCAGGGCCACGCCCCCGCAGAGCCTCGGCCGACGACCGACGAGTGCGGCCGCTCGCCCTCCCCCCGGGTGGCCGCACCTCACGGAGCGCTTTGCCGACATGTCAGTTGTCTCGGCCATCTGATCGTCGGTGACGCTGGGTGTCGACTAGATTTGCCCTGCTGGCTGACGATCGTGGTCGGCAGATGAGGTAGACGGTGTCGCAGAGTGACCCGCCTTCGGGCGACATGCAGCAAGAGACTGAGGACGATGACCTCAGGAAGGGCTTGGCCGGCCTGTCCAGACTGGCGTCGGCGCGGCTGCCGCTCGAGGAGCTGTTGATCGCCGTAGCCGGCTTCGCCGTCAAAGCCATTCCCGGCGCCGACGGCGCCGGTCTGACCCTGCTCGAGGATGACCGGGCCAACACCATCGTCGCCACGGAGGCCTTCGTCAGGGAGATCGACGCCGTGCAGTACGGCATTGGTCAGGGGCCGTGCATCACCGCCGCCGCGGAGGGCAAGACCGTGGTCTCCGGATCACTGGGTGCTGATCCCCGTTGGCGTCGGTTCGGCGGTCGGATCGCGCGCATGGGGGTCCACAGTGTGGTCTCGCTGCCCCTGATCGCTCCCGACAAGATCGTCGGGGCGATGAACGTGTACGCCCGCGCCAAGAACGCCTTCGATGGACGCGCCGCCGAGCTGGGACAGGTGTTCGCCGGCCCTGCCGCGATTGCGGTCCAGAACGCGCAACTCCTCGAGCAGACCCGACGACTGGCCGATCGTCTGCAAACGACTCTCGACGAGCGCATGGTCATCGAGCGCGCCATCGGCGTGATCATGAGCCGCAGCGGGGTCGCCGAGGCAGAGGCCCGGCAACGTCTCATCGCCTCGAGTCAGCATGAGCACCAGAAGCTCACCGTCATCGCGTCGAGACTCATCGACGAGGCGGTTCGGAGAGCCCGGAGTCGGACCTCGCCCACCAACGACGGGCCAACCGGCTGACGCCCGGCGTACTGTGGACCCGTCGGCCGCAGCACGGGTCCGTAGGCCGCACCAGACTGTCCGCACTCGCGGCGACAGCTCCCACCACCGGCGGGCGGATCCGCTCCATCGGAGATGCGTGATCGACCCGCCCCCAGAAGTGCTCGACCACCTGCATCGACTTGCGCTCGCCGTCGGCGACGACGTCGATCCGCAGCTCCGCGACGACGTCGCAGAGCTGACGGCGGTGCTGGTCGGGGTCGTGTCCGGCTACGCCGGTGTTCAGATCACCATCTTCCGTACCGGTCACCCGGTCGTGCTGACGATCCTCGACGCAGATCAGCCCCACACCCGCAGGAGTCGAGGTCGAGGTCAGGACGGCGTCCCGAGCACCGACCGGCACCCCGCGGATCGTCGTGCAGTCACCTCGGTCGGCGTCCGGTTGAGATCGATGTCGTCCGGCTTCGACCGCGGCAGCCGTGCCGTCATCTACAGCCGCACCCTGGGTTCCCTGGTCGATCTGGCGGCCGACCTGTCCTATGCGCTCACCACGCAGGCCGGTGACACCTACGGCACCACCGGCAGCCACCCCGCCGTCGAGCTGGACGCCGACCTGCCGTTCACAGCCACCGAGACCTCGATCACGGGACTCGATGAGCTGGCCACGATCCACCGCGCCATCGGCTTGCTCATCGACCAAGGCCACCACCCCGAGTCCGCCGCAGACGCTCTTCACGGGCAAGCCGCCACCGCCGGCCTGACAACCCACGCCTTGGCGATCCGGCTGCTCGCGCCCAGCCCCTGACCGACTGGGCCACTGTGCCTCGATCGAGGCCATGGCCCTCTCACCACCTACGCGGTAGGCTTCAGTCACTGCCTTCGTAGTCGGCCTGGGGCCGGCAACGCCGCGATGGTGCCGCGTTGACCACCGAGCAATCCGCTCCCCGCCCAGGTGATCCCGGGATCGTCGTCACTGATCGGCTTCCCTGATGTCCGGCATGCCGCTCTCCCCATCCTCGACCGCGATCCTGGATGCGCGGCGGCAGCGCGGCGGTGTCCATCGGCCGCGGGTCGACCCAGGGCTTCCGGCCAGCAGCTTCACCGCGCTGACGCGCCGGGTTCACGACGCGGGGCTGATGCGCCGCCGGTACGGCTACTACTGGATCAGGCTCATCGGCGCCCCGCTGATCATCATCGGTTGGGTCCTCAGCTTCATCTGGATCGGGAACTCCTGGTGGCAGCTGGCCTCCGGAGCCGCGCTGGCCGTGATCATGGTCCAGGTGGCTTTCCTTGGCCACGACGCGGCCCACCGGCAGATCTTCGTCTCTGGCCGATGGAACGACTGGGTCAGTCTCATCGTGGCCGACCTGTTCGTCGGGATCAGCTATGGCTGGTGGCGCAGCAAGCACACCCGTCACCACTCCCGCCCCAACCAGGATGGCTACGATCCTGACATCACCCTGGCGGCGATCGCGTTGACGCCAGCCCGGGCCACCCGCCACCGCAGCCGGCTGATCCGCTGGCTGGTCGCCCACCAGGGCTGGTACTTCTTCCCGATCCTGCTGCTCGAAGGCTTGTCCTTGCACATCAGCGGGATCAGACGCGTCCTCGGCCGCGCCCGGATCGACCGCCGGTGGGTGGAGCTGTCGTTCCTCATCGTCCGTCTCGGTGGACTCGTGGCGCTGACGTTCCTGGTGTTGTCGCCGGGGAAGGCTGTGGCTGTTCTCGCCCTCGAGCTCGCCGTGTTCGGGCTGTACATGGGGGCGTCGTTCGCGCCGAACCACATCGGCATGCCCCTCGTCTCCCCCCGGCTCAAGCTGGACTTCCTGCGACGTCAGGTCCTGATGAGTCGCAACATCAGCGGTGGCCGGCTGACGACGATCCTGCTCGGTGGCCTCAACTACCAGATCGAGCACCACCTGTTCCCCTCCATGGCCCGGCCACACCTTCGCCGGGTGCAGCCGCTGGTGGCTGCGCACTGCGCCGCCGAAGGGGTCCCGTACACGCAGGCCACGCTCTGGTCGGCGTACGCCATCGTCATCCGTCACCTCAACACCGTCGGCCTCGAAGGCAGAGATCCGTTCCTCTGTCCTCTCGTCGCCCAGCGCCGCGCCATCTGATCAGGTGGGTCACCGAGCGGCCCCCAAGACGTCTGTGCCGCCAGGCCTATGAACCGGCGTGGCGGCACATGACATCTCCCCGAGTCCCTGCGCCGACCTCGCGACATGATCACGACTGCCCCCGTGGGCCGCAGCCGACCGAGTCGCTCGTCCTACAGTGACCAACGTGCCCCCGTCACCCCGACCTACACCCGACGCCCGGGATGGGATCGAATCCGAGGCCTGGGTGGCCTCGTGGCTGCTGACCAAGACCGAGCGAGCGAACGACCAGACCGTGCTGGACGACGCGCACCCGGGTGACTGCGCCTGGTCGAAGGGCAACCGCGTACGCCCGTTGGTGCACGGCGCCACGTACTTCGCCGAGCTGCTGGACCGCGTCGAAGCGACCCGGGCCGGCGATCTGATCTTCTTCACCGACTGGCGGGGCGACCCGGACGAACGGCTCACCGACGATCCGGAGTCGACGGTGGTCAAGGTCTTGGGTGCAGCGGATCGCCGTGGCGTCGACGTCCGCGGCCTCATCTGGCGCTCACACTGGGACAAGCTCTCCTTCTCCAGCGAGCAGAACCGCCAGACCAGCGAGCAGCTGCAGGCCGTCGACGCAGAGGTGCTGCTCGACATGCGGGTCCGTACCGGTGGCTCCCACCACCAGAAGCTCGTGGTGATCCGCTACGCCGGTCGCTCGGAGGACGACATCGCCTTCGTCGGCGGGATCGACCTCTGCCACGGACGTCGCGACGACGCCCGGCACGCGGGCGACCCGCAGCCCCTGCCGATGGCCGGGGCGTACGGGGCGCGTCCGGCCTGGCACGACATCCAGGCCGCCATCTCCGGACCGGCCGTCCACGACGTGGAGACGGTGTTCCGGGAGCGCTGGACGGATCCGACACCCCTGAGCCGGAGCCCTCTGCGTCGGCTCCGCGACCGTCTGGCCGGCAACGACCTGTCTCCCGATCCGCTGCCGCCGCAGGCACCGCCCCCGGCCCCGGTGCCCGGCGGCACTCACATCGTGCAGCTGCTGCGGACGTACCCGAACCTTCGCCACGGGCGCGACTACCCGTTCGCCCGGGGCGGCGAGCGGAGCGTCGCCCGCGGCTACACGAAGGCGCTCGAGCGGGCCGAGTCGATCATCTACCTCGAGGACCAGTACCTGTGGTCGACCGAGATCGCCGCGACCTTCGCCGATGCCCTCCGCCGCCGACCCGAGCTGCGGGTGATCGCCGTGCTGCCACACCTCCCCGATCAGTCCGCGCCGCTCTCCCGCGTGCCGCAGGAACTCGGCCGGCACGACGCCGTCACCCGACTCCGACAAGCCGGCGGCGACCGCGTGGCCTTTTATGGGATCGAGAATCATCAGGGCTTCCCGGTGTACGTGCACGCCAAGGTGTGCGTGATCGACGACTGGTGGGCGACGATCGGTTCCGACAACTTCAACCGACGGTCCTGGACCCACGACTCGGAGCTGTCTGCGGTGGTCCTCGACACGGTCGGCGGCGACCACAGCGCGTACGCCCGGCGGCTTCGCCTCACGCTGGCGGCCGAGCACCTCGACCGCCGGCTCGGGCCCGACGGGCATGCCGGTGACCTCTCCGCCCACGCGTCGGGTGTGACCACCGACGGGTTCGACGATCAGCCGCTGCTGGACCTGATGGCCGACTGCCGCGACCCCGTGGTCATGTTCGACGCCTTCGCCGCCGCCGCCGCCGCCCTGCAGGCTTGGCACGACGGCGGCCGCCAGGGTGAGCGACCGCCCGGGCGACTCCGACCACTGCGCCGGCTGCACCCGTCCGCCCTCACCCGAGCCTGGGCGGGTCCCCTGTTCCGGGCCGTTCACGACCCCGACGGACGGCCCAGGGTTCTGCGCCGGCGCCGGGCGTACTGACGGGGCGAGCACCAGGCGGCGGTCGGGGCTCGCCGACGTCGCTGACCGAGAACCGGGTCCCTGTTTGGCGGTCATCGATCGGGGTACTCGTCAGCCCCGATCGTCCTGCCCCCGGTGGTCAGGGCGCGAGGGCAGGGGTGGCCGTCGGCGCGGCTGGAGAGGGCACAGGATCCGAGGTGTCCGCGGGGGGCGTCGCAGGGCCGGCGGCCACCCAGCTGCGGTCAGTCCTGAGCGGGCGGCAGCCGACCGGCGGACAGCAGCTGCTCGGCGATCGCGCCGATCTTGGTACGTCGACCACGGGCGGCGCGACGCAGCCGGTTGAAGGCGGTGACCGAGTCGACACCGCTCTGGGCCATCAGATAGCCGA
The DNA here is from genome assembly GCA_036524985.1 of Microlunatus sp. Classification (GTDB taxonomy): domain Bacteria; phylum Actinomycetota; class Actinomycetes; order Propionibacteriales; family Propionibacteriaceae; genus Microlunatus. The sequence goes on from DATDBH010000104.1 coordinate 31,864, forward strand.
CGGCGCGCTCGATCACCACCCGGTAGTCCAGGGCGTACTGCAACTGTCCGGCGAGCTCGCCGGCGGTGTGCGCCCGGAGCGCAGCGGTCAGCGTGGTGGCGACGACGTCGCTGTACCGGGCGAGGGCCCGTCGCTCGCTGTCGTCCCAGTCGTGGGGCCGATCGAGGTAGGCGTCGAGCGTGCCGACGGGGACACCGCCCAGGCGCACCGGGACCCCGAGCACGGCGTGCACACCGTGCCCTCGCATCGCCGCCGCCAGGGCCGGCCAGCGGCTGTCGTCGGTGACATCGGCGGTGTCCACCAGCCGGTTGTCCACGAAGGCCGCGGTGCACGGCCCCTGACCGGTGGCGGACTCGACCTCCTCCAGCAGGCGACCGGGCCCGTCACTCGAGGCGACGTAGCGAGTGATGTTCTGTTCGTCGGCGATCATGATCCCGCTCCCGCTGACGTGGAACAGGTCGACGCAGGCCTGGGTGACCTCGGTCAGGGCACTGAGGACACCCGCACCCTCGGCCTGTCCGGCAGCAAGTCGGCGCAGGCTGGCGCTGAGCTCCGCCGTCTCGATGTGCATCCGATCCTCCCGCCGGTCTCGGGGTCCTGAGCGGGCACACCGGCGACATCGATCATGGCAGACCGCGGCCGTGCCCCGAGACGTCCGTCGACCGGCCGCAGCTCAGACGGGCCGACAGTCGCGCCAGCGTCGGCGCGTCGGCAGGCGCGGCCCGTCCGTTGCGTGCGTCGACCAGGATCCGGGCGATCTCCCGCACCTTGATGTTCAGGTCCTGAGACAGCCGGACCAGGTGCAACCAGGCGTCGTCGCTGCTGCAGCCCGCTCGCTGCGCGACCAGACCGATCGCGATCCCGATCAGACGCTGGGATTCGAGCGCCACTTCGAGATGGTGGATCTTGAGCTGCAGCGCGTGCCCCGGGTCGCTCTCGCCACCTGATGCCCGCTGCGCGCCGAGCGCGTCACCACCGCCAGAGATACGTGCCACAGACCAACGCCACCCTTCACGACGTCAGATCCGCGGACACAGGGCGGATTCGGAAGAAGAACGACGCCCAGTATAGGCGCCGCGGGCCAGGGCGGATTGGTCCGCGAACTCGGGGGTACACAGACCCGTGCCGGTCGGACGTGCGCCGGGCCGGTCCAGCAGGGGTCGGGGTCAAACAGACGGCCTCGGCTCCTGCCCGGCAGGGTCCACCGAACCTTGTGTTCTTCGGGTTGGGCGCTTACGTTGTAAAACAGCGACTGGCGGCCTCCCCTCACCTGTCGCCGCCCGGGTGGGTCAAACAACGCGCGCACCTCCATCCCTTCTCAAAGGTGCGCTCATGCCCGCTGTGACCTCGACCCCCGCAACCTCCACCCCCCCGATCTCTGCCGTCCAACCCGACCCGAACGGGGACTCCCCCGACCGCACGCAGAACCTGGTCCTCGATCACCTCTGGCTGGCCGACGCCATCTCCCGGCGCTATCTCGGCCGTGGTGAGG
>DATDBH010000105.1:0-17261 GCA_036524985.1 Microlunatus sp.
CGCCGAGGCGACACCGGGCAAGGTGGTGAGTGTCCACTACGTCGGGGTCGCGTTCAGCACCGGCGAGGAGTTCGACGCCTCCTACAACCGCGGCGCCCCGCTCGACTTCCCGCTGGGGGCCGGTCGCGTCATCCAGGGCTGGGACCAAGGCGTCGCCGGCATGAAGGTCGGCGGTCGTCGTCAGCTGGTCATCCCGCCACATCTCGGCTACGGAGACCGCGGCGCCGGTGGCGTGATCAAGCCGGGCGAGACGCTGATCTTCGTGGTCGACCTGGTCGCCGTCCGGTAACCGCCGACGAGCGCAGCGAGGAGGCACCCGTCGCGAGCGGCCGTGCAGCGGAGCGCCCGTCCCTGTCTGGACAGACGAGCGAGCAGACAACGCTTCATCGTCTGCGAGCGAGGAAGGAAGACAGGGACCTCAGCGCGCGACGCTCACACATCGCGTGACGACTGGCGCGGTTAGCGGACGGCGACGAGGTCGACCACGAAGATCAGCGTCTCGCCCGGCTTGATCACTCCACCGGCACCCCGGTCTCCGTAGCCGAGGTGCGGCGGGATCACCAGCTGCCGGCGACCGCCGACCTTCATGCCGGCAACGCCCTGGTCCCAGCCCTGGATGACGCGACCCGCACCCAGCGGGAAGTCCAGTGGGGCGCCGCGGTTGTAAGAGGCGTCGAACTCCTCGCCGGTGCTGTGGGCCACCCCGACGTAGTGCACCTGCACCTGGTCGCCGGCCTTGGCTTCGGCGCCCTCGCCATCGATCAGGTCGATGATCACGAGTTGGGACGGCGTCTCACCCTCGTAGAAGTCAACTTCTGGTTTCTCAGTCATGGGCGACCAACTTACCGGTGGCGGGCTGAGAGGCACGACGTCATCGCGATACCGGTCAGCTCAGCGAGCTGAGGTCATCGGGGACGTCGACGGCGAACCGGCGCAGCACGTCCAGCTCGATGACCTCGAGCACCCGCTCGTTGGTGGCGGTCAGCACGATCGGCGCCGCCGCCCCGGCATCGTGGGCCTGCAGCCACCGCTCCAGCAGCACACACCAGCGATCACCGGGTCGTAGACCCGGGAACCCGTACGCCTCGATCGGGGTGCTCAGGTCGTTGCCGACCGAGCGTTGGTGGGCCAGGAACTCGTGGGTGACGACGACGCAGACGAGGTGGCGGGCCTGTGCCGGACCGCAGGTGCAGTGACCGTCCCGGTAGAAGCCGGTGATCGGATCGAGTCCGCACGCGTCGAGCTCACCGCCCAGCACGTTGCGTTCGTTCGGCACCACCACAGTCTGCGGCAACCGCCGCACGCCGGCGACAGCGCCGCCCGTCATCGTCATCGCCCGCTCCCGGCCGTTGGGGACTCAGGCACAGTCGCCCCCACCACTCGGGGTCGGACGGGGGGAGAGCCCGATGGAACAACGGCGACCGCCCGGGGAGCATGGTCACCATGAGCGCCACCTTCGAGCATCCCAGCCTCCACCTCCCCGTGACCGAGGAACAACGCGACCGAGCCGAGCACTGGCTCCAGGAGGCGTACGCCGACGGGCGCGTCACCTCCGAGGAATTCGACCGCCGGATCGGGCAGGTGCTCGGGGCCGGCACCCGCAAGGAGCTGAACGAGGCCTTCTACGGCCTGGTGCAGGTGCCCACCAGCTCACGGGCGATGGGGGTGCACCCGGCGTACCAGCCGCTGGTCGGTCAGCAGACCAAGCAGCAGGCCGGTCGTGGTGTCGCCGGCGTCGCGCACTTCTCGGCGCTGCTCACCTCGATCTTCGGCCCGCTGCTGATCTTCGCGCTCAGCCCGCAGGGCAGCTACCCCCGCAAGGAGGCGGCGAAGGCGTTCAACTTCCAGCTCGTCGCGCTGGTCAGCTGGATCGGTCTGCTGGTGGTGCAGGGCGTCACCGGTCTGGGCATCTTCGACTTCCTGATCGGCCTCGCCTTCATCGGCTGGGTGGTGCTGACCGTGCTGAGTGGGGCGAAGGCCCTCCAGGGGGATGACTGGACGAACCCGGTGAAGAAGATCGTCAAGGTCGAGGCGCTGTCGGAGAAGTAGCAGGACCGTTCGGAGCGGCCCATCGAGACCGACGCGGCACCCTGGGAGCACACCGGGTGCCCGCGTCGTCGTCACCGGGTAGGATGGTGTCGTACAACTCAACAGGGGGTGATCGGTTTCGACTCGGGTCGGTAGACCCAGGAGAAGCGAGCCGAGAATCCAAGGTCAACTCGTTAATGTCCCTTGGAAACCAATAAGTGCCAAGTCTGAACGCACTGACTTCGCTCTCGCTGCCTGATCAGTGATCGAAGGGTCAGCCCGGGCGTGCCTTCGTCCCGGAATCTGGCCTCATCAAGAAGGCTCACCTGTTAGGAGCGGTCCCAGGACCTAGCGGGAACATCAACTGAGACTGGGCCTGTCTGCAACGTGCTGGCGCGAGTGCAGGGGCCGAGAAAACGACCTTCACCAGCTGCGCTCGGAGAAGTCCTGGATCGTCGCTCGAGGACGCGGGTTCGATTCCCGCCACCTCCACCCCTGACGAGGCCCCCACGCACGCGTGCGTGGGGGCTTTGGCATGCTCGCAGCATCAGCCGCCGACCGGGCGGCAGGCGAGGAGACGACCATGGACGGCATCCAGCTGATGACGCTCGCCGAAGATCAGCTCATCAGAGCCCGGGACACCCAAGCCGGTCGGGCGGCGCACACGGTGCACGGCGGTCACGGGCACACCCTGCGGCAGACGGTGATCGCCCTCGCGGCCGGGCACGAGCTGTCCGAGCACAACAGCCCGGGCGAGGCCACCCTCCAGGTGCTGATCGGCCGGGTACGGCTCACGGCCGGCGACGAGACCTGGGAGGGCGGTCCGGGGGGCCTCGTGGCGATCCCACCAGCGCGCCACGCTCTGGCGGCGCTCGAGGACGCCGCGGTCCTGCTCACCGTGCTCGTCGGGCAGTGACCAACCTGGACCGGCTCCGTCGCTGGGAGGACTCCGGCGGGATCTGGCGGGTGGTCGCCCGCCGAACCGACACGGTGACCGTCGCCCTGTGTCGCTGCGATGGCGGCGAAGAGGTCGACCGGTTCGTCACCGTCGATCCCGCGGTCCTGGACCACGTGGGTGGGCGCGGCTCCAGCGAGGAATCGATCAGCGACCGGGACTGACCGTGCTGCTCGACTTCGGTCGGGTCAGCGCGGCGATGCGGTCCTGAGCCAGCGCGGAGCGGGGCAGCAAGCCAGCGGTGGCCCTCAGCAGTGGCCGCCAGCGGCTGACGAACAGCATCGTGCTGGGTGCGGTGTCCAGCAGCGACGCCTTGACGTGATTGACCGTCGCGCCGTACTCCACGATGCGGCAACCCAGGTTCGCGGCCAGGGGAACGCTGGCGAGCAGCAGGTTCTCGTACGCGTGGACGGTGCCGCCCGGAGGTCGTCCGAGGGCACCCGACAGCAGGACCAGACGCTCGCCGGTGCGCCAGAACGAGTGGTAGCCGACCGGCCGGTCGGCGAGCAGGGCGACCAGGTGCACCAGCCGGTCGTCGGACAGCGCCCAGTGCGCGGAGACCATCTCGGGGTACAGCTCGATGTAGGGCGGGTTGAGCGGTCGCTCCAGGTCGTAGGTGGCCAGCAGCGCCGCCCTCAGCCCGGGTGGCAGCGGACCGTGGATCCTGGAGATCGTGCCGTCCCGGTGCCCGAACTTGCGGACCTTCCGGCTCAGATTGCGGTGACGCGCGAGCAGGGCGGGCAGGTCCCACGGCGCCTGCAGGGTCGAGATCCCCAAGCCCGGCCAGGGCAAGGTCCTGGGCGACCGCTCGACGCGGCCCGGGGTGAGCACGCAGCCGAGGAGAAAGCGCTGCTCGAGCCAGGCCAGGGCCGCTCGGACAAAGGCCTCGCGATCTTCGCCCGGCACCACCACACCGGGGCAGGCCATGGCGTCGGTGCCGAGGCCGGTGCGTTCCCAGTACCAGATCGGGGGACCGAGCCGGGCGGCTCTGCGCAGCACCGGACGCCCGAAGAAGCTCCGCCCCCAGTCATGGCAGATCATCAGCAGCGCTGCGCCGACCGTACGGCCCCCACGGCGAGCACGCAGGACCACCGGGTGCGTGAGGCGCGCCTCGGCCGAGAGGGTGGCCGACCAGACCCGCAGCAGGGATGCGTCGGCGCCCTGGGCGAGGAGGTCCGCGGAGAACGCGGCTGTCTCCACGGGGTCGAAGCTCCGCCGCGACAGCTCGAAGTCCACGGGTAGCACGTCGGCCCTTCCGTGATCGGGAAGACTCGCAGCGTGACCTACCTACCCCCACTCGCGCAACCGGTCCGCACGATCGGTGGGCGGGTGTTCGACTTCGCCCACGAGATCGTGGTGATGGGCATCGTCAACCGCACCCCGGACTCCTTCTACGACAAGGGACTCACCTACGCCCTGGACCGGGCGGTCGAGGCCGGTCGGCGGGCGACCGCCGACGGTGCGGGCTGGATCGACGTCGGCGGCGTGCCGTTCTCCCCGGACGTGCCGAAGGTGTCGGCCGAGGAGGAGCTCGACCGGGTGGTGCCGGTGGTGGCGGGCCTCGCCGCCACGGGGATCGTGGTCTCCGTGGACACCGTACGGCCGGCGGTCGCTCGAGCCGCGATCGCGGCCGGCGCCGGCGTGATCAACGACACCAGCGGTCTCCGGGATCCGGAGCTCGCCGAGGTGGTGGCCGACTCGTCGGCGACACTGGTGGTGACCCACAGCGCGGCGGCGCCCGGCGTGCACCTCCGCCGTCCCACCTACGACGACGTGGTCACCGAGATCCGCGCCTTCCTGGTCGACCGGGTTCGGCTGGCCCTGGATCGTGGGGTGCCCGCGGAGCGGATCGTCATCGATCCCGGTCACGACCTGAACAAGAACACCCGGCACTCGCTGGAGATCACCCGCCGGTTCGCCGAGCTGGCCGACCTCGGTCTGCCGGTCCTGGCGGCGGTGTCGAACAAGGACTTCATCGGCGAGTCGGTCGGGCTGGAGCGGAGCGAGCGGCTGGAGGCGTCGCTGGCCGCGGCCACGGTCTGCGCGATGAACGGCGCGCGGATCCTGCGGATGCACCAGGTGCGTGAATCGGTCCGCACGGCCAGGATGGTCGAGACCATCCTGGGCCTGCGCGAACCCGCCTACCTGCGCCACAACATCGACTGACGGGTCGTCGGGAGCGTCAGTCGATGCCGCGTCTGATCTGTCGGCCGTGCGGGGTGGTGAAGTCGACGGGTGTGCCACGGACGAAGGTCTTGCGCACCACGCCGGAGATCGCCTTGCCGTGGTAGGGCGTCAGCGGGTTCTTGTGGTGGAGCTTCGCAGCATCGACCACGTACGCGTCCTCCGCGGCGAAGATCGCCAGATCGGCGTCGTAGCCCAGGGCCAACCGACCCTTCGACCGCAGCCGGACGCGATCGGCGGGCTTGCTGGCCATCCACGCGACGACCTGCTCGAGGCTGATGCCGCGTCGCCGTGCCTCGGTCCAGACCAGAGACAACCCGAGCTGGACCGACGCGATACCGCCCCAGGCCACCCCGAAGTCACCGTTCTCCAGGTCCTTCAGCTCCAGCGTGGAGGGGGAGTGGTCGGACGCGATGTAGTCGATGGTGCCGTCCAGGAGACCCTGCCAGAGCTGTTCGCGGTTGCCGACCTCGCGGATGGGCGGGCAGCACTTGTACGCGGTGCCGCCGTTGGGGATCTCCTCGGCCATCAAGGTGAGGTAGTGGGGGCAGGTCTCGACGGTGATGTCCAGGCCGTCGGCCTTGGCCGTGGCCAGCATGGGCAGGGCGTCGGAGCTCGACAGGTGCAGGATGTGGGTGCGCGCACCGGTCCAGCGGGTCCGCTCGATCACCTCGGCGATGGCCAGATTCTCCGCGCCCCGGGGACGCGAGGCGAGGAACCTGGCGTAGACGTCTCCCTCGGGGTCCGGAGCGCGGTCGATCGCGCGCGAGTCCTCCGCGTGCACGATCATCAGTGCGTCGTAGGAGGCGAGCACCCGCAGGTACTCCTCCAGCTCGTCGGGCTCCAGGTGCGGGAACTCGTCCACCCCGGAGTGCAGCAGGAAGCACTTGAACCCGAAGGCGCCGGCGTCGTGCAGCTCGCGGAGGTCGCCCAGGTTGCCGGGCACGGCCCCACCCCAGAAGCCGAGATCGACGTAGGCCTGCCCCTCGGCGACCAGGCGCTTGAGCTCCAGCGCCGGCCCGTTGACCGTGGAGGGGATCGAGTTGAGCGGCATGTCGATCACGGTGGTGACACCGCCCGCTGCGGCCGCTTTGGTCGCGGTGGCGAATCCCTCCCAGTCGGTGCGGCCGGGCTCGTTGATGTGCACGTGGGTGTCGACCAGACCCGGGATGAGCGTCTCGTCGTCGGCGAGGGTGATCACCTCGGTGCCCTGCAGACCGTGACCGTACGGCTCGATGGCGACGATCTTGCCGTCGCGGACACCGATCTCGCGGTCGGTGATACCGGCCGTGGTGAGGATCCGGCGACCTCGGATCACCAGGTCGTAGGGCGCCTCACGCTCGACGTGCGCCCCGGCGGGGGCGCCCTCGGACGCCGGCCTGGCCTTCCGCAGCTCGGCGATCTGGGCGCGGACCCGCTCCGGTCGGTTGACCTCGGCGATCTTGGACGGGTCGGTGCTGGATGACGGGGACAACGGTGGCTCCTCGATCAGGGACGGGTGGAATCGGTCAGGTAGGTGGCGATCTCGGCGCCGAGGCGGCGTAGCAGCGGTCCGGCTTCCGACATGCAGCGGCTCACGTCGGACTCGATGTCGGTCAGCGCCCAGACCCGGTCGAAGCCGGCTGAGCGGCGTTGAGCGTCATCGAGGGTCGTGCGTCCGCAGACGGCCAGCACGGTGGGTACGCCGTACGTGCGAGCGCGGCTGGCCACACCGAGCGGGGTCTTGCCGCCGAGGCTCTGACCGTCGAGGCTGCCCTCGCCGGTGATCACGACCTCGGCTCCGGTGAGAACGGCGTCGAGGTCGACCAGGTCCATCACCACGTCTATGCCGGGTCGCCGGGTGGCGCCGAGGAACAGGGCGGCGTAGCCGACCCCACCGGCCGCGCCGGCCCCCGGTTGCCCCGCGGCGACGCGGGCGGAGTCGCCGGCCGCAGCGGCCAAGGCCTCGACCAAGGTGCTCAGGTTGTCGTCCAAGACCGTGACCTCGGCGGGCGAGGCGCCCTTCTGGGGGCCGAAGATCGCCGCCGCGCCCTGGTCGCCGAGCAGTGGGTTGGTGACGTCGGCGGCCAGCACCAGCTCGGTGTCGTCGAGCCGGGGATCCAGTCCGTCGATCTCGGCGGTCACCAGGCCGGTCAGTCCGCCGCCGCCGTCGGGCACGGGGCGGCCTTCGGCGTCGAGCAGCCGTACGCCCAACGAGGCCAGCATTCCTGCGCCGCCGTCGGTGTTGGCGCTGCCGCCGACCCCGAGGACGATCCGGCGACAGCCGGAGTCCAGGGCGGCCACTATCAGCTCGCCCGTACCGCGGCTGGAGGCACCGAGGGCGTCCCGACCGACGACGCCGTTGTCGTCGGTCGGGAGAACGCCCAGTCCGGAGGCGGCGGCCATCTCGATCACCGCGGTCGAGGTCTCGTCGTCGATCGCGATGGTTGCCTGGACCGGAGCGCCGAGGGGACCGCCGACCTCGACGGTCAGCGGACGGTAGCCGGCACTCAGTGCGGCGTCGACGGTGCCCTCGCCGCCGTCCGCCATCGGCACCCGGTGCACCTCCGCAGTCAGTCCACCCAAGGCGAGACCTGCGGCGACCTCGGCCGCGACGTCGGCCGCCTCGAGCGAGCCCTTGAACTTGTCGGGAGCGATGACCAGGCGCATGGGCCTAGTCCACCACTGCGGTGGCCTGGACCAACACCGGCTCCGGCGAGTCCATCACCGAGATGGCGGTCGGCGCGTCCTCGCCAGAGATCGCCAGCGGCTCGAACTCGTTGACCGCATCCAGTCCGGCGGCGCCCATCGAGATGTTGGTGACCTTCTCCAAGATCACCTCCACGACCACCGGCACCCGCTCGCTGCGAGCCAGCTCCTGAGCGGTCCGCAGCGCCGCCTCCAGGTCGTCGGGCTGGTGCACCCGGATCGCCTTGCAGCCCAGACCCTCGACCACCTTCACGTGGTCGACGCCGTAGCCCTCCAGCTCGGGGGAGTTGATGTTGTCGAAGCCCAACGACACGTGGTACGTCATGTCGAACCCGCGCTGCGCCTGCCGGATCAGCCCCAGGTAGGAGTTGTTCACCAGCACGTGCACGTAGGGGATCCGGTGCTGGGCTCCCACGGCCAGCTCCTCGATCAGGAACTGGAAGTCGTAGTCACCCGACAAGGCCACCACGTTCGCCTCCGGGCGGGCCACGGCCACGCCCAGGGCGGCCGGCATGGTCCAGCCCAGCGGGCCGGCCTGACCGCAGTTGATCCAGTGCCGGTCCTTGTAGACGTGCAGCAGCTGGGCGCCCGCGATCTGGGACAGTCCGATGGTGGACACGTACACGGTGTCCCGGTCGAACGCCCGGTTCATCTCCTCGTACACGCGCTGCGGCTTGATCGGCACCTCGGAGAAGTGCGTCTTGCGTTGCAGGGTGGACTTGCGCAGCGCACAGTCCTTGGCCCACACGTCGTAGTCGGGCAGCCGCAGATCGGCCCGGCGGCGCTTCGCCTCGACCAGCAGGGCGTCCAGGGCGGCCCCGGCGTCGGAGGCGACGCCGTAGTCGGGCGCGAACACCCGGCCGATCTGAGTGGGCTCGATGTCGATGTGCACGAACGTGCGGCCCTTGGTGTAGACGTCCAGCGCGCCGGTGTGCCGGTTGGCCCAGCGGTTGCCGATGCCCAGCACGAAGTCCGACTCCAGCATCGTCGCGTTGCCGTAGCGGTGCGACGTCTGGATGCCCACCATGCCGGCGTGCAGCGGGTGATCATCGGGGATGATGCCCCAGCCCATCAGGGTCGGGATCACCGGCACGCCCAGCAGCTCAGCCAGCTCGACCAGGCGCTCCGCGGCGTCGGCGTTGATGATGCCGCCGCCGGCCACGATCACCGGGCGCTCGGCCGCGGTCAGCAGGTCGATGATCTTGCTCGCCTGGGCCGGGGTGACCGCGGGACGCTGCACCGGCAGCGGCTCGTAGGTCTCGATGTCGAACTCGATCTCGGTCAGCTGCACGTCGATCGGCAGGTCGAGCAGCACGGGACCGGGACGACCCTCCCGCATCAGCCAGAACGCCTTCTGGAAGGCGCCCGGGATCTGCGCGGCCTCCTTCACCGTCACGGCCCACTTGGACACCGGCCCGGCGATCGCGGCGATGTCGACCGCCTGGAAATCCTCCTTGTCCAGCTTGGCGACCGGCGCCTGGCCGGTGATGCACAGGATCGGGATGGAGTCGGCGGCGGCGGAGTAGAGACCGGTGATCATGTCGGTGCCGGCCGGACCGGAGGTGCCGATGCAGATGCCGATGTTGCCGGCCTGCGCCCGGGTGTAGCCCTCGGCCATGTGTGAGGCGGCCTCGACGTGGCGGGCCAGCACGTGCTTGACGCCCCCGGTCTTGCTCTCGAGGGCGTGCCGCCGCATCGCCGCGTAGAAGGGGTTGATCGCCGCGCCGGGCAGACCGAACGCCTGGGTGGCGCCTTCCTTCTCCAAGATCAACACCGCCGCGTCGGCGGCCTTCATGCGAGTCATGTCAGTTCTCCTTGCTCACCGTTGAGGGAGGTCGTGGTTTCGGGTCAGTTCGCGGAGGTGCGGCCGGACAGCAGCTCGACCTGCAGCAACAGGGCCGAGTGATCGAGATCTCCGTGCCCGAGCTGACGCAGGGACTGCATCAGCTGGGCGGTGTGGGCGCCGAGCGGGATCGCCACGCCGGCTTCGCGGGCGGCGGCCAGGATGATGCCCAGGTCCTTGTGGTGCAGGTCGACCCGGAAGCCCGGCTTGAACTCGCGGGCGACCATGGAGGTCGCCTTGCGGTCCAGGATCCGGTTGCCGGCCAGGCCCCCGGCCAGCACCTCGATGGCGGCAGCGGTGTCCACGCCGTACGCCTCCAGGAAGACGAGCGCCTCGGCGACCAGCTCGATGGTGCCGGCCACGATCAGCTGGTTGGCCGCCTTGACGGTCTGACCGGAGCCGGACGGACCCACGTGCACGACCGTCTTGCCGACGGTCTCCAGCACCGGTCGCACCGACTCGACGACGTCGGCGTCGCCGCCGACCATGATTGACAAGGTGGCTTCGATGGCCCCGGCCTCGCCGCCGGAGACGGGTGCGTCGACCACCTTGATGCCCTTCTCGGCGGCCTGCTCGGCCAGCTTCACCGACACATCCGGACGGATCGAGGAGCAGTCCACCCAGACGGCGCCGGACTTCGCGTGGGCGAAGATGCCGCTGTCACCGGTCGCCACGGCTTCCACGTCGGGGGAGTCCGGGACGATGGTGATGATCACGTCAGCGTCGCGGACGGCGTCGGCGACCGAGTCCGCCCCCAGGCCGCCCCTCTCCACCAGGGTGTCCACCTTGCCGCGGCTGCGGTTGTACCCGGTGACGGCGTAGCCGGCGTCGACCAGGTTGGCGGCCATGTGGCCTCCCATGATGCCGAGGCCGATGAAGGCAATGGTGGGCTTGCTGTCGCTCATGATCGAGAAGTCCTTCGCTGTGCGTGGGTGGGTTGGGGGAGAGGTCAGGCGCGGTCGGCGCGCGGCAGCCAGCCGAAGGGATCGGCCGAGGAGTCCTTGTACTCGAGGCCGACATAGCCGTCGTAGCCTCCGGCGGCCGCGGCGGCGAGCCAGTCGGCCAGCGGGAGCGCCCCGGTCCCCGGCTGACCACGGCCGGGGTCGTCGGCGATCTGGATGTGCCCGAAGGTGGCGGCCTGGTTCGCGATCACCGCGGCGACGTCGTCACCGTTGACGGCCAGGTGGTAAAAGTCGGCCAGCAGCTTCAGGTTGCTCGCCCCGACCCGGTCGATGACGGTCTGGACGTCGACGGCGGTCTTCAGCGGGTACGCCGGAGAGCCGGACACCGGCTCCAGCAGCACGGTTCCGCCGATCGCGGCGATCTTGTCGGCGGCCAGGCGGAGGTTGGTCGCGGCCAGCTCGTCGGCCGCCTCGTCGGCGACACCGTCGGTGCGCAGGCCGTACAGGGCGTTGAAGGCGCGGCAGCCCAGCCGGTCGCCGATGCCGGTGACCACGTCGACGTTGTCGGCGAACTCGGACTCGCGGCCGAGCCAGCTGACCAGGCCACGGTCACCGGCCGGCATGTCGCCGGCGAAGAAGTTGAGGCCCGACAGCTGGACACCCGCGTCGCGGACCGCGCCCACGAACGCGTCGACCTCGCCGTCGGTGGGCACAGCCACGGAAAAGGGCCACCAGAACTCCGCCGCTGCGAACCCGGCGGCGGCCACGGCGGCGGGCCGTTGCAGGATCGGCAGGTCGGTCAGCAGGATGGAGGCGTTCACGGTGTAGTTCGACATCGTCGGGTAGATCCTTGTCTGTTCCGCTGTGTGGAATCAACTATCTGGTATGCGGAAACTCTAGGCAGAGAAACGGCGGACGTCAAGATGGAGACCGCACTGAATCTCGCACATCGGATGCTCTCTTCTGTATGGTGGAACCCACTTGTACGAGAGAGGGGCTGCCATGGCCCAGCCGTCCACCGAGCCGCGCTCGGGAACCGTCCAGTCGGTCGAGCGGGTCTTCGAGCTCCTGGAGATCATCGCCGACGCCGGCGGCGAGGCGTCGTTGAGCGACCTCGCGGCCGCCTCGGAGCTGCCGATGCCGACCATCCACCGGCTGCTGCGGACCTGCGTGCTGCTCGGCTACGCGCGCCAGCTCCCGTCCCGCCGGTACGCCCTCGGAGCCCGTCTGATCCCGCTCGGAGAGCGGGCCGGCCGGCAGCTGGGCCGGGTCGCCCAGCCCAAGCTGGTGGAGCTGGTCCGCCAGCTCGGCGAGACGGCCAACATGGCGCTGATGGACGGCGACCAGATCGTGTACGTCGCCCAGCAGCCGTCGCCGCACGCGATGCGGATGTTCACCGAGGTGGGCCGCAGGGCCAACCTGCACGACACCGGGGTCGGCAAGGCCATCCTGGCCACCCTGTCCGACGAGGAGGTGCGGCGGATCGTGACGCGCACCGGGATGCCCACTCCGACGTCCAAGAGCCACCGCACGATCGAGTCGCTGCTCGCCGATCTGGCCGAGATCCGCCGCCGCGGCTACTCGATCGACGACGAGGAGCAGGAGCTCGGCGTCCGCTGCTACGCCGTCTCCATCCCGAAGGCGCCCGCGCCGATGGCCGTGTCGGTCTCTGGACCGCTGAGTCGGGTCGACGAGGCCTTCGGCGATCGAGCGGTTCCGGTGCTGCGGGCGATCGCCGATCGGGTGAGTGCGGAGCTGATCAACTGACCCCCGAGCCCGAGGGGAGCGGTGGCGTTGCCGAACTGGCAATGCGTTGGTGGTCGTCTGAGGGCCTGCGGGCGAAGATGGAGCCGTGACCACGCGCGCGGCAGAACCCAGCGACGCCGACCGGTCGGCCCTGGCCGACGGCTACGTCGGTGACCCGGAGGTACGGGCGGAGTGGGATACCCGCTACCGCGAGAGCGACCGGCTGTGGAGCGGACGGCCCAACGGCGCCCTGGTGGTCGAGGCCGCCGACCTCCCACCGGGGCGGGTGCTCGACGTCGGGTGTGGTGAGGGAGCGGATGCCGTCTGGCTCGCGAGTCGCGGTTGGACCGTCACGGCCCTCGAGGTCTCGGGAGTGGCGCTGGAGCGAGCGGCCGGTCACGCTCGCGACGCGGGTGTCAGCGTGGAGTGGGTGCACGCAGGACTGGCCGAGGCCGCCTTGCCGGACGCCTCGTTCGACCTCGTGTCGGCGCAGTACCCGGCGCTGCTGCGGACGCCGGACGCGGCCGCCGAGCGGGCCCTGCTGGCGGCCGTCGCCCCCGGTGGGGTGCTGCTGCTCGTGCATCACGCAGGGATGGACGACCAGCACGTCCACGAGGGTGGCTTCGACCCCGCCGACTACGTCTGGCCCCCAGCGGTCGCGGCGCTGCTCGACGACGACTGGCAGGTGGAGGTCGATGAGCAGCGACCTCGTATCATCCCCGAGAGCGGGGCGGGCGCGCACCACGTCGACGATCTGGTGCTCCGCGCTCGCCGCCTACGCTGACGCGTCGCGCTGCCTACCTGACGATCGAGCCCGATCGAGCGGACTGGAGGTCCAGATGAGTGTGCCGACACCCTTCGAGGTGCACCAGTCGGGGGCGCTGCTCCACGGCACCAAGGCGGAGCTGGCGGTGGGGGAACTGCTGGTGCCCGGACGCCGGTCGAACTTCGGCGGCGGACGCACCGCCAACCACGTGTACGTGTCGGCCACGTTGGACGCCGCCACCTGGGGCGCCGAGCTGGCGGTGGGTGAGGGCCGCGGTCATATCTACGTGGTCGAAGCGCTGGGCACCCTCGAGGACGATCCGAACGTGACCGACAAGCGGTTTCCCGGCAACCCCACGAGGTCGTACCGCACCAAGGACCCGGTGAGAGTGGTCAGCGAGCTCGTGGACTGGGTCGGTCACCCACCCGAGCAGCTCCAGGCCATGCGCGACGGCATCGCCGACCTGGAACGCCAGGGCCGAGCGGTCATCGACGACTGAGGTCTGAGCGGACGGAGCGCCACCCAGGCCCGGGCGCTGCTCGATCGTCGGCCAGGGGGATCGAGCGGCCCCAGGTGATCCCTACTTCTTCTTGACCTTGATCACGATCGATTTCGAGCCGGACACCGGCGCGGCCGCGGTGTTCCTCGCATCGACGCTGAACTCACCCTCGGCGTTCTCGTCGAAGTCGAGGTCTGCCCGCACCGCGTTGTTGGCCGGCGGTGACGTGATGCCTGCGATGATCGAGTTCAGACTGCCGTCAGGCTCGTCGCAGGCGTCCAGCAGGCAGCTCGGATCGGTCTCGGGACTGCTCGAACCGTCCAGACCGCCCTGCACCGTCAGGGTTCCGGTCTGCTTGGCGTAGCGCTTCGCCACCTTCAGGTTCAGCACCACGGTGCGATCCACGGTGCTCTGGTAGCCACGCATCGTCACCCGCACCTTGAGCTTCGCCTTGGGCTTGACCTTGATGACCGACGTCGTCTTGTACTTGCCGCCGTTCACCGAGACAGCGATCTTGGTGATCCGGTACTGGTCGTAGGCCGACTTCACCGAGGACCTGAAGCCCACCCCCGTGATCTTCACCGGTTCGAACTCGTTGGACAGGATCGAGTCGACCGCATCGGCGACCTCGATCGCCGGGTCGATCGTCGGATCGCCCAGAGAGGACCACATGTTGCTGCGGTTCACGACGAAGGCCTTCCCGCCGGCCCGGGTCCCCCGGATCGTCCAGTCGGAGGTGGCGAGTCCTCGTCCCCACTTGTCGAAGGTCGAGTCGTAGTTGGCCCACAGCCCGTACACGGTCGCGATGGCCGTGTAGTCCGGTGCGGCGACCTGCGTGGTGCCGGTGCGGGTTCTCCTGTTGTCCAGGTTCGTGATCGTCGAGGTGATCGGCGTCGTCACCGGGCCCTGGCCCAGCGTCGCCCGGATCGCGGCCAGCCGGTCCTGGTCCACCGTGCCGAAGGTGCCGCCGATGTTCGCCATCTTGAAGGAGCCGTAGGAGCTGTCCTTGACGATCGCCAGCGAGGTGGCCGCGTTGGCTCCGTAGGTGACCTTGCCGGCGAAGTCCATCGGGTGCCCGAAGGCCAGAACCTGGTTGCCGCACACGGCAGTCGTGGTGCCGACCCCACCGATCGTCAGGTCTCCCGAGGTCAGCACCGCGGCGAAGTTTCCGCCCGGTACGGGCGCTGCAGCGGTCGGACCGGCCGCGCTCGCCCGGCTGCCCGCGTAGGTGACCACCGGCCGCCCCGCACCGTCGAAGGCTCCCTGGAGGCTGGACAGTCGCTTGCTGTTCAGGCCGCTCACCGAGAGCGGCGTCCGCAGGCGCTGCAGGGTGGTGCGCGGCACGGCGGCTGTCGCGCGGCCGTCCAGGGCCGTGCGCTGGCTCGCCGTCAGGGCGACTTTCGTCCGCGCCGCAGACGCGGTCTTGGCCTGACCCGGGCCCGAGCCCAGCAGCGCCAGCATGTCCGCGGCCGGGGTGAGGCCGCCGATCGGCGACGGGGAGGCCGTGAACCCGTACGAGACCGCGCCGAGCAGCTTGCCGTTGACGTAGACCGGAGACCCGGACATGCCCGACCAGATCCCGTTGTCACCCACGACCTTCTGGCCGTCGAGATCGTAGACCTCGATCATCACCATGTCCCGACCGGCGCCGATGCCGTCCGTCAGGATCCCGAGCACCTTGACCTTGAACGGTTGCGGGGTATCGCCCGTGACCACCGTCAAGCCGTCGCCGATCAGACCCGGCACGATGTCGGCCGCCGGCACGGGGTCGGGACATGCTTCGGCGACCTGCGCGGTCACCGGCCCTACCGTGTCCGGATCGGCGTGGGCCGGTGCCGCCCACGATGCTGCCGCCACGACGAATGCTGCTGATGCGGCGACCAGCGCCCGCCGTCGGCGTGGTACCGACCTCGCTCCGTGCTGCACGTCCAGTCCTCTCTGACATCGACCATCCGGGGTGGACGCACCGGGGACCGGTGCCTGTCGATGGCGGGAGGCTAGCGGCCGGGAGGTCAGGGGAATCCGCAAAACTCTCAGAAGTCAAAATAAACCTCGGAGAGGCCCGGTGTGACGAAAACCCACGACCGCGCAGGGTCCCCGTCCTGGCGGCAACCCGCTCACCGGGTGATCGGCCAGCCGGTCATCCTCTTCGGCCGAGCCGGTGCGTAGGTCCGTACCTTCGAGGTCGACAACCCGAGCCTCACCAGCGACTCCGCCACGGTGACGGCCGCGGCGACGCCGTCGACCACCGGCACGCCGGTGCGCTCGCGGACCTTCGCCTCCAGCTCGGCCATGCCCCCGCAACCGAGGCAGATCACCTCGGCGTGGTCGTCCCGGACCGCGGCCTCGGCTTCCGCCACGATCGCGTCCACGGCCCGCTCGGGATCCGACTCGAGCTCGAGGACGGCCAGACCACTGGACCGTACGGAGGCACAGCGCCGATCCAGACCGGCCAGCAGCAGCCGGTCCTCGATCAACGGCACGGCCCGGTCGAGGGTGGTGACGACGCTGTAGCGGTGCCCGAGGTACAGGGCGGTGGACGCGGCCGCCTCGGTGATGTCGACCACCGGGACGTCCAGCAGCTCCTGGAGTCCTTCGCGACCGTGCTCGCCGTAGCCGGCCTGGATGACGGCGTCGTACGGCTGGTCGAAGGACAGCACCCGGTCCATCACCGCGACCGCGGCGAGGTAGCTCTCCAGGTTGCCCTCCACCGACTCGGCCCCGAAGTGCGGGGTGAGGGCCACGATCTCGGTGCCGGGGGCGGCGACCCGGCGGGCCTGCTCGCCGATGCCGTCGGTCATGGACTGGGTGGTGTTGACGTTGACGACGAGGATGCGCATCTGGGTCCCTTCCGTGCTGAGTGGCTGCGTCATGATCAGTGGGAGCTCTCGACCGCGATGGCCTCGCCGGACACGTCCTCGTAGCTGCGACTGCGGTCGGCCAAGACGAAGTAGATCACCGCGCCCAGACCGGCCGCGATGAACCAGGAGAACGCCGAGAAGGCGTTCAGGGACGGGACGAAGGCGAACACCAGCGAGATCCCGGCGGAGGGGATGAGGGCGCCGATGGCCCGCAGGTTGATCCCGCGGCTGTAGAAGTAGGTGCCCTCCGGGTCGGTGGTGTAGAGCTCCGGCACGTTGATCCGCTGCTTGCGCAGCAGCCAGTAGTCAGCCATCACGATCCCGAACAGGGGGCCGAGGAAGGCGCCCAGGCCACCGAGGAAGTAGACGATCACCACGGGGGAGTTGTAGAGGTTCCAGGGCAGGATGATGAAGCCGAGGATCGCGCTGACGATCGCGGCCCGCCGGAAGTTCAGGTGTCGGGGAAGCAGCGCGGCCAGGGCGAACGAGGGCGCCACGAAGTTGGCCATCAGGTTGACCGCGATGGTCAAGATCAACAGCGAGACACAGGCGAGCACCAGCATCGGGGTGCTGCCGATGGACTCGACCACGTCGGTGGGACTGGCGATCACCTTGCCGTCGATCGCGAGCCGGCCGCCGGCCAGCACGACCACGATGACCCCGAAGAACAACGTGTTGACCGGGATGCCGAACAGGTTGCCCCAGACGATCGACTTCTTGGTCTTGGCGCCGCGGGTGAAGTCGCAGAAGTTCAGCACGAAGGTGCCGTAGATGGCCACCCAGAGAGCG
>DATDBH010000106.1:0-29964 GCA_036524985.1 Microlunatus sp.
TCAGCGTTCGTCAGTGACTGTCGAAACCCAGCTTGACCTGGCAGACGACTCGAGTTGTCGGAAGACCCCAACTCTGGCGCCGTGCCTATGACGAGGCGATACGCCAACGCCACCCATCGAGGCCGAGCGCAAGGCCTCGTCAGGGCCTCATTGTTCACCCTTGCTGCATCTGCGACATCAGCGCCATTGGCGGGTTTCTTTGAGCCGGCGTCTACGGTCCTTGGCCAGGACCAAGTCTGTCGAGGGTGAGTACGCCGGGGATCTCGAGATGGGCGGGCAGAGCGATGCCTCGGGCGAAATCCGCCCACAAGGCTCGAACGGCCGAACCCGCCTCGTCGATCTCGTCCCAGCTGGCGCCGACGAGCATGGCCGCATCACCCCAGAACTCTTCGGTGCCGAAGAGGAGCGCAACGTCGATGCCGTGCGTGCTGCCGAAGCGGTTCCCGGCCGCGGACCAGGTCAGGTGGTAGCGGTGGGCGGTGCCTCCGGCTTGAGCGTGTCGTCGAGCGAACTGGTCGGTGGCTGCACCGTAGACCGCTGCGGTGGAGCGCCGAACAATCGCTCGGGCGAGAGCCTGACCGCCAACTGGCCAGTGGCTCAACGCGGCGATCGGCGGAACGGTGGAGGTGAAGAAGGACGTTTCGTCGGCGTTGGTGCCGATCAGTACGGGAATCTCGGCGGCCTTGTTCAAAGCGGTCTCGATCTGATCTTCCGGGGGAAGCGGCGGCCGCCCGTATTGGACGCCGAACGGCATGCCTCCCCGCAGTCCGAACCGGGCGGATGCGCGAGCCAGGCGTTGTTGGCTGGCGAGGATCTCTGCTGCCGCCAGGTCGGCGGTGAGGTGGCGAGCGCCACGGGTCATCGCCGCGTTCATCCGCTGGCGTCCGGTGAGAATGCCCAGCGGAGCGCTCTGGATGATGGCCCGCCGGAATAGGGGCTCCCCGTTCGCTGAGGCCATCAAGTGCACGACAGCATCGGCGCCGGCCGACTCACCGAAGGCGGTGATATTGTCCGGGTCGCCTGAGAATGCTGCGATGTTGCGTCGCACCCAACGAAATGCTTCCAGCTGATCGAGGAGTCCGAGGTTTGCCGGCCGATCGTCGTCGCCGAGATAGCCGAACAGGCCGAGCCGGTAGGTGACAGCGACCGCAACGACCCGCTGTTCGGCGACCAGACCGGCCGGGTCGGTGAGCGAGGAGTCACCCGCGCCGGTGACGTACGAGCCGCCGTGGACCCACACCATCACCGGGAGCCGCTCATCTGGCTGCGCGTCAACGGGCATGGTGATCGACAGGCGTTGGCAGTGCTCGTCCTGGCCCAGGTCGTCCAGTCCGTCGCCACCGCACATGTAGTCGATCAGTTGGCTTCTGTTCTGCGGACAGGCTGGTGACCAGGTCGTCGCGGCATAGGCGTCCGTCCAGTCCGGAACGGCATGGGGAGCACGAAATCGCTCGGCGGTCGCGTACACGATTCCCGTCGCTCGCCCGACCGAGTCGTCGACCCATCCCTGAATCGGCCCAACGGGCGGGTGATAGATCGGGCCGTTCTGTCGAGACGTCACCGTCATCCTCTCCTCGTCAAGCGCGCTGCCACCAGGGAGCGGGACCATCACTGTAGGGGACTGCGACCTCCGAACCGTTTCTCGGCCGACCGTCGTTCGTGGTGCTGGACGGGAGGTCCAGCTTTCGCCTCCGTCCTGTTCGGTACGCCCCGCCTCACCGACGCAGGTCGGCGTCTCTGGTCTCCGGACCGAGCGCCGCCGATGGACAGAGCAACCCGGCGATCACCACCAACACCACCGGTGCCAGGTAGTACGGCACCACGGATCCCAAGCAGGCCAGGTAGAACGAGTAGAACGCCGGAATCACCAGAGCCAGGCAGCCCACGCCGAAGCCGCTCGCCCGGATCCGGGAGGGGAAGCGCTCGGTGAGGTACGCCGTGATCGGGCCGAACCCGGCGTTCGTGGCGAAGCCGATGGCCGCCGCGAGCAGGACGACGGCGGGCAGGCCGGGCGTCGTGATCACCAGCGCCGCGGAGAGCGAGCCGCCGACCAGCCGGCTGCCCATCGGCTGCGGCAGCATCGCCGACACCATGTTGTTGGCCAGCCCGATGCCGGTCATCAGCACCAGC
Organism: Microlunatus sp.; assembly: GCA_036524985.1. Lineage (GTDB taxonomy): Bacteria > Actinomycetota > Actinomycetes > Propionibacteriales > Propionibacteriaceae > Microlunatus. The sequence continues at coordinate 2,131 of DATDBH010000106.1, forward strand.
ACCTGGAGCAGATCCCGGCGGTGCGGACCGACGATCAGGTCGGCCAACGGTCGACGTTCGCCCACCCGCGACCGTTGGGTCCGGGGTTCGGTCGCCGACCGGCGATACATGATCACGAAGCCTCGGCCGCGGCAGGGAGATCAGACCGGGCGCCGCAGGCCCGGGAACGGCAGCCGTGAGCGCGGTCGACGTGGTTCTCAGCAGCCGGACAGCGCGAGTCCTATCGTGGATCCATGACCGGGTGGGTGCCACCTGCACTTCCGGCGCAGTGGAGTTGGACTGACCAGCTGACGCCGTGGGTCGGACGTCGTGCCGAGCTCGAGCGCCTGGAAGGCATCTGGGCAGCAGTCGAGCATGGCGTACGACAGCTCCTCCTCGTGGCAGGTGAGCCCGGTACGGGCAAGTCCCGGCTCGTGATGGAGGTGGCGCGGGCATTGCACCTGCGGGGGGTGCCCGTGCTGGTCGGGGCCTGCAGCAGCGACTTCGGTCTCCCGTTCGACCCGCTCGTCTCACCCGTTCGGGGGTTGCTGGCCGCCGTCGAGCGGGGCGAGCTGGCCCTCGCCGACACCGAGGGCGCTTCGGCGGCGGAGGCTCGACGCCTTCTCTCCGTGTTGACGTCGGCAGTCTCGCCGGAGGCGAGCGCGGAGACGTTCGCCGCCGTCGCGTGGGGCGCCGTCGTGTCGGCGCTGACCAGTGCCTGCGGCCACGGCCCGCTGGTGATGGTCCTGGAGGATCTCCACTGGGCTGGAGAATCCGGACTGCGTGGCCTGCGCCACATCGTGGAGCGCACAACCGAGCTGCCGGTGCTGTTCCTTGCCACTCATCGCGACGGCCCACCCGACGCTTCACCAGTGGTCTCGGCGCTGACGGCAGAGATCGTGCGCCTGCCGGGTGTCCAACGACTCGACCTGTCCGGCTTCGACACCGGCGAGGTGTCGTCGTACCTGACCGCCCTGCACGCCGGCGACGCAGCCACCATCCGCTCCGGTGCGGCACTGCTTCGGGACGCGACCGGCGGCAACCCCTTCCTGCTCGGTGAGGTGTGGCGGGAGCTGCGGCGACACGGCGGGCTCGAACACCTCGCTGCCGGCGACCTGGCGGTGCCGGGCTCCCTCCGTGGACTCGTGCACGAGCGCCTGGCCCGCCTCGTGCCCGGGCACCGGGACATCGTCACTCGTGGCGCCGTGATCGGCGAGAGCTTCGGGGTGGAGCTGGTGCGGGTCTCCGGCGTGGATCCGGGTCGAGCGGCTGCTGATGTGTACCGGGCGCTCGCGGCCTCGACGGCCCAGGGCCTGGTCGAGCCGGTGCCGGGTGCGGTGGGTCAGTACCGCTTTGCCCACGCCCTCGCCCGCCAGGCAGTCCTCGAGGCGATGGATCCGTACGAGCGGGCCTCGGCTCACGCCGCCATCGCGATCGCCCTCGAGGGCGGAGCCGATCTGGCCGACCCGGCCGTGCTGACCCGGCTCGCGCACCACTTCTCGATGGCGGTCGGTCTCGGGCTGGAGGGTCGGGCGGCACGGTACCTGGCGAAGTCGGCTGTCCTCGCGGAGTCGCGGCTGGCGTACTCCGACGCTGCCGGGCTCTTCGAACGGGCCGCCGACCTCACCCCCGTCGGACGTGAGCGTGATGAGATCCTCATCCGAGCGGCCCGGGCACACGCCTCCGCCGGCCACTTCGGTCGGGCGCGGGTGCTCGGCGACGCACTGGCGGTCGCCGCAGACCGCGAGGTTCGCCTGGAGGCGGCTGTCGACTACGAGGAGGTCGGCTTCCACGGACTCGGGTCCGGCCGAGCGGCGGACGTCCTCGGCGTGGCCCTGATCGACACCTCGCTGCCCGAGTCCGACCCGCTGCGGGTGCTCGCCGAGGCCGCGTACGGTCGGGCGCTGGTCTTGAGCGGCCGCTTTGCCCAGGGCCACGCGCAGCTCGACCGCACCGTGGCACGTGCCCGGACGCTCGCCGACGAACGTCTGCTGCTCGATGTCTTGACGCGGAGCGTCACCCTGGACGTCAGGCTCACCGCCCACGGGGGGTTCGACCGGCTGCGTCGCCAGCGCGAGTACGCCGACGAGGCCACGGTGCTGGCGCACCGGCATGGCGAGCTCCGACCGCTCAACGTCGCTACCCAGATGCGGGTCTTCGCGGCCTACATCTTCGGCGATCCCGTCGCGCTGGACACGGCGCTCGAGGAGCTCCAGCTGACGGGCCGGGTCACCAACGAGCCAGTGTTCCGCTGGCGGGGCACGTGCTTGACGACCACCCGACAGCTCCTGCGATCCGAGCTCGGCGCTGCCCGGGAATCCCTGGCCGAGGGCCGTCGGATCGTCTCGACGCTGGACCTGCTCGACGACGCCGACGGCGCCTGGAGCCTGCAGTCGTTCATGATCCGACGCGAGACCGGTGGTCTGGAGTTCGCCCGGCGAACGCTGGCGTCAGGTGACCTCCCGCAGCGCACCTGGCTCCCGGGTCTGCTGGCGTTGTGCACCGAGCTCGACCTGGCGCCACGTGCTCGGGACCTGCTGCACCGCACCGTCGAACAGGGCCTGTCGGCACTCCGGGACTCCTCGACCTGGCCGGCCGCCCTGTCGTTCCTCGCCGACGCCACCATCGTCTATGACGAGCGCGACTGCGCGGAGGTGCTGCTTCCCGAGGCAGAGTTCTTCGCCGGGCTCAACCTGACCTCGTCGGACTTCCTCGCGGCCTTCGGTAGTGCCCACCGGGCACTGGCGGGTCTGACCGCGGTGCTGGGCCGACCCGGGGTCGAGGACCACTTTGCCGCCGCCTTGGACATGGACACCCGGATGGGCTCGATCTTGCACGTCGCGACGACGCGGGCGGAGTGGGCGGCCTGGTTGCGTCGATCGCACGCCTCGACCGCGCGGGTGGGCGAGCAGGCGAAGCACGCCCGGGAGCTCGTCGAGCGGCACGGACTTGTGCGCGTGGGCCGGCTGCTCGGTGAGGACCAACCTCGCAGGCCCGGGTTCGGGCCGGGTCCTGACGGTCTGACGGCGCGAGAGCTCGACGTCATACGGTTGATCGGCCGAGGGCGAAGCAACCGCCAGATCGCTCAGGACCTCTTCATCAGCGAGCACACGGCCGCCAATCACATCCGCAGCATCCTGCGGAAGACGCGGTCGGCCAACCGGACGGCCGCTGCCCGATACGCGATGCGTCACGGGCTCGAGGAGAGCTCAGACGACGGGCACCCATGACCCGTCGGGCAGCACCCGGTCTGTGACCTCGGTGATGACGTCGGCAGGTAGTCCGGCACGGGCCGCGGCCCGCAAGATCGCCTCGGCCGACTCCGCCTCGTACAAGCAGTAGGTCTTGCGCTTGTCGGCCGACAGGAACGACATCAGCCAGCGCACGTCCTCATCGGCGTTGATCTCGTTGATCTCCCGGATGTCCTCGGCGCTGGGGTCGATCTGCTCGGCAAAGCGGCGTTCGATCACGAAGACCGGCATGGTTCTCCTCCCAGCACGAGGGTAGACGCATTCGACCCGCACGCACCTGATCAATTCTGACTACCTCGCCCCGCTCTCTCGAACGGGCTGATCTGGTCATGCGCTCGGTGACGTGAATTCCTACCGTGGAAAGGGTCAGCCACTGACCCGAGAGGCACATCATGCCCACACCGATCCGCCGCCGTGTCGCAGCGGCTGCCGCTGTCGTCCTCGTGGCCACGCTCGCCTTCGGCGCGTTGCCCACCGTGGCCCGGGCGGATGGGACAGCACGCATGCCCAATGCCGTCCAGCGCTGGAACAAGACCGCCGGCAACGTCGCCCTGGCGTCCTGCATCTCACCTGGCAACGACCCGCTGCACGAGTCTCGGATGTATGCCATGAGCTCGCTGGCCGCGCATGACGCCCTCAACGCCATCGATCGGCGCTTCGAGTCCTACGCCCTGCGAGGAGTCCGGGCGCGAGAGGTTCCCCTGATCGCGGCGGTCGCTGCCGCTTCGCGGACCGCGCTCACCTCGGCCGTGCGCGATCTGCCCGAGAACCTGTTCGCCGGCTGTCTCCCGGTCGCGATCCAGGTGATCGAGCAGGCGTACGCCACCGAACTCGCCCGCGTGCCCGACGGCTGGGCCAAGGATCTCGCGGTGAGCGTCGGTACCGCCGCAGGCGAGGCCGTCGTCCGGACCCGCGTCGGCGACGGCTCGAGCACCGCGATGATCGTCGAGACCCACCCCCAGGGCACCAGGCCCGGCGAGTGGCGCTTCACACCGGATCGATCGTTCGCCTTCGCTCCTGGGTGGGCCGAGGTGCGTCCCTTCGTCCTGAAGGGCGCCACCGGCTTCCGGGTCGAACCGCCCTTTCGGCTCGGCAGCGCTGCGTACGCCCGCGACTTCGCCGAGGTCAAGGCATTCGGCAGCGACGGTGTGAGTGCCCCGAGCGCTCGCACCCGGGACCAGACGGAGGCGGCGCGGTTCTGGATCGAGAGCAGCCCCCTGCAGTGGAACCGGATCGCGAGAGGCGTAGCGGAGCGCGGCGGCTACGACTCCTGGACCTCCGCGCGGCTGTTCGCCCTGCTCAACATGTCGCTCGCGGACGGGTACATCGCCTCGTTCTCGGTCAAGTACGGGGATCCGTTCTGGCGGCCAGTGACCGCGATCCGTCAGGCGGCCACCGACGGCAACCGGGCGACCATGGCTGACCCGGATTGGACTCCGCTCGACACCACCCCACCGATCCCCGACCACGACTCGGCGCACGCCGTCCAGGGTGCTGCGGCGGCGACCATCATGGCCCATGTCTTCGGCACCGACCGGGTGGGGTTCCAGACCTGCAGCCTGACCCTGCCGGATGGGCAGCAGTGCGACGACGCGTCCCCGACGCTTCGCTCCTATCGCGGCTTCTGGCAGGCCGCCCGGGAGAACGCCAACTCCAGGGTCTGGGTCGGGTATCACTTCCGGCACGCGTCCGACGTCGGTCTCGACCACGGCCGGACGGTTGCCCGCCTCGTGATGAGCGGGCAGCTGGAGCCCGTGGGTTGATCACTCAGATGCTCCTGTCTGAGTGCTGCCTCGAATCGACAGGTCGGAGCGAAGCCGGACCTCACGATCCACCGGCAGGCTCGAGTGGTATCGCTGACCGTCCGTGGCGGCTTGGCGGCTGTGACTCCATGGCGCGATCCCAAGGCTGTGCGCGGAAGAGCTCACAGGCCCTCGCCATGCTCAGGACCTTCGACCCCGCTGATCGGGCCCACGTGCCCTGACTCGCCGGCCGCCGCTACCCGAGGATGAGAGTGAACCGTGGGGTCGAGAGCGAGGGGTGGAGAGATGGACGAGATCGTCGTGGGACTCGACCTGTCGGTGTCGGCGCAGGCAGCCTTGGCGTGGGCGGCCGCGCAGGCCAAGATCACGGGGCACCGAGTGCGGGCGATCCACGCCCTCTCCCTGCCCGCTACCTACACGGTCGCCGGTGGGGGATACATCCCACCCGTGCCGTTCGACGGCATCGACGACAGCTACCGAGCAGCCGTCAAGGCCGTCTTCGAGGCCGTCCAGCCTGAACCGAACTGGGAGCTCCAGTTCATGTCCAACGATCCAGGACCCGTGCTGGTGGCGGAGTCGCGCACGGCCTCCATGCTGGTCCTGGGCACCCGCGAGCACACCGGCTGGGGGCGTTTGCGGTCAGGGTCGGTGAGCCACTTCTGCTTGAGCCATGCTCACTGCCCCGTGGTTGCGGTGCCGGTAGAGCGCATGGCGGCGGGTGCAGCCGCCACCGGCTCGTCGGTCGGCGCGGACGTGTCCCGGCCCGGCGCGGTGCCCGTCGCCTGAGGATCTCGGGCGGAGCGGCACAGTGCCGTCGCGGGCCTGCTGCTGGATCGAGCCGATGCTTCCCTGGCTGCTGAGCTGAGGCGGCGCACCATCTGCGCTCGGCTGGACGGGGGTGCCGAGCTGCCGGGCACGGATCGCGGCGGCCGAGCACTGCGAGCAGGTCGGGGGGTGAGGAAGCCTCCCGGCACTGGTCGCGAGCCGTCGATCTCGCCGAGGATCACGACGACGAGCAGGTCGCTGCCCTGGCCTCACGGGCGCTGTGCGCAGCAGGCAGAGCCAGGTCAGCGGATCGCCTACGGGTGGAAGGTCAACCGATCGCGGCGCGGAGGCGGCTCGACACGTCGGCCAGCACGTCGTCGATCGGCTGCTCGGCAAGCGTGGTCAGGAACGGCTCGACCTTCACCGGTCCCGTGTAGTCGGCGTCGCGCAGCCCGGTCATGAACCCGGCCAGGTCGATGACGCCGGTCGAGGCGGGAAGCCGGCGGTCGAGATCCAGCTGCTCGTCCCGCAGCCGGTCGTCCGGCGCGTCGTTGATGTCCACCGAGACGATCTCGGCGTCCCGGAGCCCGACGAGGTCGGCCGCCGTCTCGCCGGCGGTGTACCAGTGGAACGAGTCGAGGATGACGCCGACGTTGCTGGCGCCGGTCTCGGCGATCAGCTCGCGGACCTCGGCCAGCGAGTGGATGAACGGGAACCTCTCGGTCGACCAGAAGGTCTTCGGGCCGACGTACTCCAGCCCGAGCCGCAGACCTGCGTCGGCGAGCACCTCCGCCACCAGAGCGAGCCGGCTGACGTGCAGCACCCAGTTGCGGCGGTAGGTCAGGTCGTCGTGCATCGGACGCACCCAGGTGCCGACCGAGGGGACGCCCGCCGCGGACAGCACGGCCAGCGTGTCCGACATGCTCGCGATCTGCGCCGTGAAATCGGCGGCCGGCGCGGTGAGATCGACCGGCAGGCCGGCCACCCCCCAGCGCAGACCCCGCTCCGACACCTCGGCAGCGGCCTCCCGGATCGCCGCCTCATCGCCGAGGGAAGCCAGGTGGCCGAGGTCGGGATCGAGACCACCGAAACCGTGCTCGACGGCCAGCTCGACCGCCGTCGGGAAGTCTGCGGACAGGCCCAGGGCTCCGAGGCTCAGGTTGGAGTACATGCCGTCCACCCTAGGTGGCTGCTGTGCTGTCACGACCCGTGGTGTGACGGGGGTGTGCGATGCGCACGTCGCGGACACCTGCGAGCATCGTCGGAACGTGCCCTTCGGCAGAGCCTTGGCTCGAACACCACACCAGGAGGTCCCATGACCGCACCATCGGCGGCATCGTTCGATGACACCACCGATTTCGCCAACGCCGAGCGGGGCTTCATCGCGGCGGGGGTGTCGGTGGTCCACGACGCCCAGGGAGAGGTCGTCTGGGACAACGGCTCCTACACCAGCTTCCTGACCGGCGAGGCCCCTGACACGGTGCATCCGAGCTTGTGGCGGCAGTCGCAGCTCTGCGCCAAGCAGGGCCTGTTCGAGGTGACCGACGGCATCTACCAGATCCGCGGCTACGACCTGTCCAACATCAGCTTCGTGGAGGGCGAGACGGGGGTCATCGTGATCGATCCGCTGCTGTCGGCGGAGACGGCCGCTGCGGCGCTGGCGCTCTATCGAGAGCACCGGGGCGACCGCCGGGTCGTCGCCGTCATCCACACCCACAGCCATGCCGACCACTTCGGTGGGGTCAAGGGCGTCGTGACGCAGCAGGAGGTCGACGCCGGCCGGGTGCAGATCATCGCTCCGGAGGGCTTCGTGGAGCACGCGATCTCGGAGAACGTGTACGCCGGCACCGCGATGAACCGGCGTGCCGCGTACATGTACGGAGCCTCCTTGGCACGCGGTCCGGAAGGCGGGGTCGGCGCGGGGCTCGGTCAGACGATCTCCACCGGCACCGTGACGCTGATCGACCCGACGCTGACCATCTGCGCCACCGGTGAGGAACACACCATCGACGGGGTCAGGATCGTGTTCCAGATGGCACCGGGCACCGAGGCCCCGGCCGAGATGCACTTCCACTTCCCGGACAAGCGGGCGCTGTGCATGGCGGAGAACTCCACCCACACCCTGCACAACCTGGTGACGCTGCGCGGCGCCCTGGTCCGCGACCCGCACAGCTGGGCGCGCTACCTGACCGAGGCGATCGAGATGTTCGCCCACCAGTCCGATGTGGTGTTCGCCTCACACCACTGGCCGACCTGGGGCACAGCCGACATCGTCGACTACCTCTCGGTGCAGCGCGACCTGTACGCGTACCTGCACGACCAGACCCTGCGCTTGATGAACCTCGGCCACACCGGGCCGGAGATCGCCGAGCTGATCGAGATGCCGCCGGCCCTGGACAGGGCGTGGAGCACGCACGGCTACTACGGGTCGGTCAGCCACAACGTGAAGGCGATCTACCAGCGATACCTGGGCTGGTTCGACGGCAACCCGGCCAGGTTGTGGCAGCATCCGCCCACGGAGCGGGCACAGCGGTACGTGCAGGCCATCGGCGGGGTGGATCAGGTCGTCGCCCTGGCCCGGACGGCAGCCGACGGGGGCGATCTGCGCTGGGCGGCAGAGCTCCTGGACCACGCCGTCTTCGCCGCACCCGACCACGCTGAGGCGAAGAGCCTGCTGGCCGCCGTCTTCGAGCGGCTCGGCCACGGCTCGGAGAACGCCACCTGGCGATGCTTCTTCCTGTCCGGGGCCACCGAGCTGCGCAGTGGCAACTTCGGCACGCCGACGACGACCGTCTCGCCGGACATCGTGTCCCACCTCAGCCCGGAGATGCTGTTCGACGCCCTGGCCATCCAGGTGAACGGGCCGGCCGCCTGGGATCTCGACCTGTCGATCACCTGGCAGCTTCCCGACCACGGCGCCTCCTACCGCACCACGCTGCGCAACGGCGTGCTGAGCTACGTACGGGACAGTAACCGGAAGTCGGCGCTCACCCTGACCGTGCCGGCCGCTGCGCTGGCCGCGCTGGCCGGGGGTGACGTGGCCGGTGCCCGGGCTGCGGGTCTGGAGCTCGACGGCGACGAGAGTCAGCTGTCCACCGTTCTGGGAGTCCTCCAGCCGGGTGATCGAGCCTTCGACATCGTGGTGCCCTGACCCCACCCCCCGTCGCGGCGATCTCGGGGCGGTCCGCCGGTTTCGATCAGCCTCCGTCCGGGTACGGTCCGGACATGTCACCAGCGCTACCGATCTATCTCCAGAACCACGAGGCCGCGGCCCGAGCCGGAATCGACCTCTGTCGCCGGGCGGCCCGGAACCAGCGGGAGCAGCCGCAGGGACCGGTGCTGAACGATCTGTGTGCCGAGATCGAGGGCGATCGCGACCGACTCCGGATGATCATGGAGCTGGTCCACGTGCAGGCGAACCCGGTGCTGGGAGCCCTCCTGCAGGTGGGGGAGCGGGTCGGTCGACTGAAGCCCAACGGCCACGTCCTGCGCCGCGCCCCGCTGAGTGACCTGATCGAGATCGAGGCCCTGGTCGACGCGGTCAGCGCCAAACGAGCCGGCTGGTACGGCCTGTCGGCAGCTCAGCTCGACGCGTCCGTGACGACCCGGGTGGCTGAACTGCTCACCCGTGCCGACGAGCAGCTCGGCCGGCTGCGGACCATCCACGCGACGGTCGCCGCCCGGGTTCTCGGCTGATGGCCCCGTCCGCTCCGAGATCACGAGCCGACGAGACGAGGGACGCGGCATCCAGCACCTCGGTCGGTCCCGGTGCCCGAGATGATGGCGGGGTGCCCGGCGACGAGGCGAGGAAGCCCACCGACATCCCCGCGCACGGCTGGCTCCAGGTCGCGAAACGGGGCTGGGCCGAAGCCAAGACCGACCAAGTCCCGCTGCTGGGGGCCGGTGTCGCTTTCTTCGCCTTTCTCGCGCTGTTCCCCGCCGTCATCGCCCTGGTCACGCTGTACGGGTTGTTCGCCGATCCGGCGGCGATCGCCGACCAGGTGAACTCCCTCGCGGCGCTGCCGGCGGAGGTGCGTCAGCTGGTGGTCGACCAGATCAACAACCAGGACCGCGCTGCGCTCGGCTGGAGTGCGCTGCTGGCCATCGCCCTGGCCCTGTTCAGCGCCTCCGGCGGGGTCAACAACCTGATCACGGCCATCAACGTGGCCTACGACGAGGAGGACACGCGCAGTGCCGTGAAGAAGCGGTTGATCGCGCTCGCCCTGACGTTCGGAGCCATCGTCTTCATCGTGGTGATGCTCGGGCTCGTGGCCGTCGTACCGGCCCTGCTGGAGCGCGTCTTCGGAGACAGCTCCGTCCTCCGCTTCCTGCTGTCGGCCGTCCGCTGGATGCTCCTGGTGGTGCTGGTCTCGGCCGCCCTCGCCGTGCTCTACCGGGTGGCGCCCGACCGGGCCGCCCCGAAGCTGCGGTGGGTGTCGGTGGGTGCCGCCCTGGCCACCCTGCTGTGGCTGCTCGCGTCGGTGGGCTTCTCGGTCTACGTGTCGACCTTCGGCAACTACGCCAAGACGTACGGGGTGTTCGCCGGCATCATCGTGCTGCTGTTCTGGCTGTGGATCACCTCGTACGCGGTGCTGCTCGGCGCCGAGATCAACGCCGAAGCCGAGCGGCAGACCGTCGCCGACACCACCACGGGCCCAGCCGAACGGCTCGGCCGGCGGCACGCCGTGAAGGCCGACGCCACTCCAGATGACGAGCAGGAAGCAGCAGACCCTCCCCGGTCCTGAGCCTTCGGGTCATCCCGGAGTCGGCTGGGCCGGGTCGACCCAGGCCTCTCGGACAGAAGACGCTCGACGAGCTCATCGTCGGTTGTTGGTGCCGTCTGGGCGGCCTGGGTCACGGTGTCACCCCCTCAGGAGAACGCGTCGGAGACTGATCAGGCGTTGATGACCTTGTGGTCCTCGGCGGCGCTGATCGAGATCTTGCGGGGCTTCGCCTTCTCCGCCACCGGGATCTCCAGCCGCAGCACACCGGCGTGGTAGCCGGCCACGATCTTGTCGGTGTCCAGGTTGTCGCCGAGGATCAGCTGGCGGCTGAAGACACCGCGCGGCCGCTCCGCGGCGACCAGCTCCTCGATGCCCTCCCGGGCCGGGCGATCGGCGCGGACCGTGAGCACGTTGCGCTCGACATCGAGGTCGATCGAGTTCACGTCGACGCCGGGGAGGTCGAACTCCACCACGAAGGAGTCCTTCTGCCGCCAGGCATCCATCAACATCGCGGCCGGCCGGGCGGCGGTGCCGAACACCTGCTGGGTGAGCCGGTCCAGGTCACGGAACGGGTCGGTGCGCATCAACATTGCTCCACCTCCTAGGTCTCTTCGACTAGCGGATGCGCGAGCCACGATCTGTCGTGGCTGATACAGGTGTTATATAGCACCTGTCAGGCTTAGGATGCAAGCGTGAGAACAGAAGAAGCCGCTTCTCAGATGTCGGCGCAGGGCGTGTACGCGATCTCCGTGGCCGCCGCGATGGCGGGCACCGGCCTGCATCGTTCCAGCGTCCTGCTCGGCCACATCCTTGACGCCGTCAGTCGAGCGGGAGAACCATGAGGTGAGCCGGCGAGATCCGGGCGGGTCGATGCGTCCGTGGCGGGGGATGTGATGACCGAAGCAGCGGTGTCCGACGTGCCGGCCTGCAGGCCGTGGCCGACGTGTCGGGCGACCGAGGACTGCACAGGCGTGCGCATCCTGCGCCAGCACGTCTGTGCCGAGCACGCTGACGCCACGTTGCTCCGCCAGTGGCTGCAGCTCGTCGTCCTCCGAGGCCGCCCGACGATCGACCTGCGCGGCGTTCGCGTCACGGCGTCTCTGATGGAGCTGGTGCTGGCGTCCGGCCGAAGCACCGCCCGACTGGACGTCCGGCTGGACGGGGCGACCATCGTCGAGCCCCTCGAGCTCGGTGACCGGGTGTCCCGGCTGATCGGGCGGGCGATGACGGTCGAGGCGAGCATCGGCCTGAACGGGGCGAACGTCGAGCTCATCGACGTGACGGGTACGCGGATGCGGGGCTCGAGCCTCCGGCTCGCGGGCTCCCACTGTGGCGACGTGCTCCTCGATCACGTGGATCTTTCCTCCCTGGATCTCGTCGGCGGGCCCGCTGGCTACGATCGACGTACCCAGATCGACGGCACGTTGAGCCTGCGCGGAGCGACCGTCGACGAGGTCGATCTCCGAGGTGTTCGGGTCGGGGCCGTGCTCGACGTCTCGGGGTTGCGGGCGACCCGCTGCCTCCTCGATGACACCCAGCTGCGGGGGACCGTGGTCGTGACCGGTTCTCGGATCGAGACGATCACCGCCCTGCGTTCGACGTTCGGCGAGGTCGTCGGCTCCAGCCTGGATGTCGTCCGGTGGCGGGCCCTTCCCCGTGCTGCGGCGCGGCCGGGGCCGGCAGCATCCGAGCCGCTCGACCCGCGTCAGCCGCGGGTGAACGACATGCTCGACCGATTCTTTGCCGAAGAGGATCGAGACGATGCGGCGCACCGTGGCCCGCGGTGGCGCCCGGAGCTCGTTCCCGCCGGGGTGCCGGAGCGCGAGCTGCACTGGATGACGGTGGAGGAGTGGGTCGGCTACACCGAGCGCGTTCGGGCCGACGGCACCGTCGTCCGCGAGGGCGGGGTGATGGGGCTCCAGCTGGCACCGTGGCCGAGCATCGACGACCTCGGACGGGTGCGCTTCACGATGGAGGCGACGTGGGAGGCACCGGTGCTGGCTTCCGCCCTCCAGGTGGTGGTACGGGAGCTGCTGGGCCCGGAAGCGAACCCGCCCGTGCTGGGATCGGTGTACGCCGTCGGCTGGGATCCGAGGAGCATGCGGAGGGAGACGCCGCTGCCGGCCGGTCCCCTGTTCGAGGTCGTCCGCGGCCTCGCGGACATCTCCGCGCAGGCCCAGGAGGTCGCTGCGACGGCGAGTCTGGCCGCCCTGGTCCCGCTGATGTCGTCCACGACAGCCGATGGGCAGCTTCCTGACGATACCGACGACAGCGACGAGCCGGACGACGGCGTCGACAACGGGATCGGCGGCCTCGGCGAGGGCGACGGCGGCCCACGACCCTACGGGGCGAGATGACCGGCCAGCCGTGGGAGATACCGGTCGGCTGCACCGTGCCCGAGGCGCTCGACCTCGGCGATCAGGACCTCGTCTACTTCCTCCTCAACGTGGGCGACGGCGACGCCCAGGTGGTGCTGCTGCCGCCGGTGGCCGGCGAACGCCAGGCCCTGATCATCGACGCTCGCTCCGGCTGGAAGACCCTCGGCCTGCTGGACGAGCTGCGGGCCCTGGGAGTGTTCGGGGTCCGGTCCGAGCCGCGCCGAACTCCGCTCGTTGCTCTGGTGGTCGCCACCCATCCACACGCCGATCACATCGCGGGCCTGCCGGCGATCCTCCGGGCGTGCCGAGGTGACATCGCGGAGTTCTGGCACCCCGGGTACGCGATGCCGAGTGCCGCCTTCACCGAGACCATGGCCGAGCTGGATGCGACCTCGACCGAGCCGCGGCCGATGGTGAGCCTCCCGACTGCCGGCGTCACGCGCTACTACGGCGGCGCGGCGGTGACGGTGCTCTCGCCCGCCGTGGCGCTCCGTGCCCGGTTCGACACGTTGGGGGTCGACCCGAACGACGCCTCGATCACCCTGATGGTCGAGTTCCCGTCGAGCCGGATCGTCCTCGACCCGATGGCGTCGACCGTCGAACGCCGGCGGCTGTTCGGCGAGCGCGGTGTGTCATCGCACCGGCTGCTGCTCGGCGCCGACGCCCAGAGCCTGGCCTGGGCACACGTCGCCGTCGACTTTCCGCCACTCGTCACGGCACACTCCGCCCTGGCCCGGGAGCTGCGCGACCGCGGGCATGCCGACGGGTTGTCGGCCACCGTGTTCAAGGTGCCGCACCACGCGTCGAAGCACGGCGTGACCCTGGAGCTGATGGAGCGTGTCAGTCCGGCACTCTCCCTCATCTCCTCGGTCGGTGGCCGGGGCTCGTACGGCTTCCCCCACCAGCTCGCCCTCGAGCAGATCCGCGAGGCGAAGCAGAGCATCGCGACGACGCCGCAGCTGGCTCGGCGGCCTGACTGGCGGCTGGGCATGCACTACACCTGCGCCGAGGAGGGCGGTCGACCCCTCGGCAGCATCGCCATCGTGTGCACGGCCGGTAAGCGGACCATGCGCGTCTACCGCTTCGGCGACGGCCCGACCGATCGGCTCCAGCTCGCGGACTCCCGCCGTTTCCGCAGCAGGGCGCGTCCCTGACCAACCACGGCGACGGTCGCGGGTGCTGCGTGGGTCAGCCTCGCCGTGCTGTCACGGGGAGGGTGACGTCGACGACGGTGCCGTGCGGTTCGGCGGGGTGCAGGGACAGCTGACCGCCGACCGCCTCGATCCGGATCCGCCGCGACGCCAGTCCGAGGTGCCCCTCGGCGAGACGGGTGGACAGGTCGACGTCCTGCATGCCGCGGCCGTCGTCGCTGACCCTGAGCCGGGCAACGCCGGGTTCGCGGCTGAGCTGGATCCGCACCGTGGTGGCAGCGGCGTGCTTCACCACGTTGACGAGGAGCTCACGCGCGGTGGTCAGCAGCAGCTCGTCGGCGTTCGTGCGGTCGTCGTCGCGCCAGCCCTCACTCGTCAGCGTGACGGCGAACCGACCCCGGGCGCGGGTCGTCTCCACCAGATCCCGCAACGCCGGCAGCAGACCGGTCGTCTCGATGACCGCGGGATGCAGCTGGGACATGGTCGTGCGGAGCAGTCGGGCGGATTCGGTCAGGGCCACGTCGACGCGGCGCGCCGCGTCGGGATCACCATCGGCCAGATCATCGAGCTCCTGACGTGCGCCGAGCACGTACTGCAGGGCGCCGTCGTGCAGGGTCTCGGCCAGGTTGCGTTGCTCGCGCTGCTCGAGGGTGATCATCTCCGAGAGCAGGGCCGTACGGTCGGCGAGCAGACCCGCGATCGTCTGCACCCGCGAGCGCTGCAGCCGGGACAGCAGGACGGCACCGAGTCCCACGGCCGCGAGCATCAGCGTGCGCAGGAGCGTGTACGACAGCGGCTCCGGCTCGGCCTCCCGGGTGAGCAGCCCGGAGATCAGGTAGACCCCGACCGTCGGGATCACCACCGCGGCGCAGATTGCCGGGCTGAGCTGGGCGGCGGCGATCACCGGGATCAGGAAGAAGCCGTTGATGATCAGGTACGGGGTCCACGACACCGCCGCCGTGGCGTCGGTGATCAAGGTCAGCGAGGCCAGCACCGCGACGTCGACGAACAGGGCCAGCCAGAGGAACCGCCGCGTCCGATCACCCGTGCCCAACGCGTAGATGGCCAGACTCCAGACCAGGTAGCAGCCGACGATCCACCAGCAGAGCGCGAGGTTCTCGCTGGGTGGTTCGGTGATCAGCACCGCCACGATGAAGATCACCAGCAGCATCCGGAGCAGCCGCCGGAGGTTGGCACCGCGGTTGGCGTGCTCGGTCAGCAGCGCCTGCGGGACGCTCACTCCAGCAAACCTCGGCGCATCCCCTCGGCCACCGCCGCCGCCCGGTCGGAGACGCCGAGCTTCTCGTACAGCCGTTGCGTGTGGGTCTTGACCGTGCTCGGTCCGAGATACAGCTCGGCGGCGAGGGCCGGGATCGACAGTCCGCGCGCGAAACCCTGCAGGACCTGGCGCTCCCGTGGACTCAGGACCGGCACGTCGGTCTGGCCCCGCAGCCGGATCTGCTCGGCCAGACCGGCGGCGAGCTCCGGCGGGACGACGGTGCCCCCCTGGGCGACCCTGAGGACCGCGTCGACGATCTCGGACCGCCTGGCCTCCTTGGAGAGATAGCCGTTCGCCCCCTCCTGCAGGGCTCGGAAGACCACGGCACTGTCGGTGAGGGCGGACAGCACCAGGGTGCGGGTCGCCAATCCGTCCCGAACGACCGCGTGCACCACCTCCAGCCCGTCCAGGTCGGGCATCTGGTAGTCGAGCACGGCGACGTCGGGTCGTGCGGAGCGGATCAGCTCCAGGCCCTCCCGACCCGTGCCCGCCTCGCCGACGATCTCCAGGTAGCCGCTCTGGCGCAGACCTCGACTCAGCCCGTCACGGAAGAAGGGGTGGTCATCGACCACCACCACCCGGATCGCGGCCCGGGTCTGGGTCGTGCGGGGCTGCCGCTCGCACCGCTGCTGCTCATCGTGCTGCTCCCCCTCGTGCCTGCCGCATTCGCCTGCCGTCAGTGTGGCTCAAGAACATGCAGTGGCCGCCCCCGGGGCGGGCGCTCGTGCCGGTGGCGACAGGTGAGGCGTCCCGTGAGGTTGCGTCCGGAGGTGTCGCACCTGCAGATGGTGGGGCGGCGGGGAACTGACCGCGGTGGTCTCACGGCTGTATCTGAGCGGGTTTCCGAGTGTCCTCTGACACCAGGAGTCGATGATGATGGAGGAGTGTGAGCCGAGTGGCCTCGATGGAGTTGGACGCGCATCACCGAGGGTCGCCAGCCGATGAGGTGGCCGTCGAGGCCGCACGTTCGCTGAAGGGACCGGTGAGGCGGAGGGTCCTGTTGGTCGATGCCGTGCTGGCGGCCGTGATCGGGCTGTTGGAGTTCGCGGTCATGCAGCGCATCTACGTGATCGAGGAGTTCACCATGGAGCCGGGTGACTACCCGGTGGTCTGGTGGCCGTACCTGGCGCTGTGGGCCATCTCCTATGCGGCGCTGGCTTTTCGGCGGATCCGGCCGCTGCTGGTGTTTGTCGTCACCGCAGGGTGTCTGCTCGGGGCGACGTTGCTGCAGGACATCGGGCCCGATGAGCTGCTGCCGATGGCGTTCTGGATCAGTTTGTTCACCCTGGTCCGGCGGCAGCGCCTCCTGGCCGGCCTGACGACCTTGGCTGGAGCGCTTGCGGTCAGCGTTGTGCAGGCCTACCTCGTCATCGAGTCGCCGCTCCGGGAGCTGCTCGGGAGTGACTACTGGGTGAGTCCTGATCCGTGGTACAGCCACCTCGAGGTGATGTGGTTGACGGCCGGGATCTACGTGATCGCGTTGTGCGCGCGGTTGGCCGGGGCATGGTCGCACCGAGCCGTCAGGCCTCGGTGAACCGGCGCCGACGCGAGTGAGGAGATGTGTCGGGTCGGTTGCAGGCGTCGGGCACCCGCGACCCATCGCCGTGCGGAGTCCACGCACGGCGCTGCGCCGGCCTCGCTGCCCGGATGCGGTGCGGTGGCCCGCCCCCTGGGGAGCGGGCCACTCGGTGGGGGAGGGATGTCAGTTACCCATCTGGTTGTCGCCGTGGGCGAGCTGGTAGTCCAGGGCCGTCTGGGTGGCCGAGGTCATGGAGCCGGTCTGGGGCAGGCCGGCCGAGCGCTGCAGGTACTCGATGGCGTGGATGGTGCCGGCGTTCATGTGGCCGGTACTGGCGCCGTCGTAGTAGTTCAGCTGGGCCAGCTGCGACTGCAGAGTCTTGATCGACTCTGACGGGGTCACGGCGTGGTGGCTGTGGTGCTGGCCGCCGTGGGTGCTGGAGCCGTGATGAGTGGTGGTGCCGGAGCTGGAGGACGAGCTCGCGGAAGTTGTCTGGGCGTGGGCCGTGGGGGACTCCAGGGTCATCGTGACGACGGCGGTGAGGCCGGCGATGGCCACGCCTCCGGCGACGATCGCGGCCACGAGGCGGCGGGAGGTCTTCGGGGACGTCTTCGAGGTGGTGCTCTGGGTGGTGGTGTTGGCGGTCATGGTGGCGGTCTTCCTTTCTGATCGGCCCGGTCCGTCCGTTCCGACAGGACTGAATCTGCCGTGGATCGGGACCCCGGTCAGTCGGACGGTCGGGTGACGTTCCGGCTGGCTCGGCTGTCCACCGATCGGGGGACACCGACACCCACAGATGGCAAGCGGTCAGGAGGCGGCGCACACACCGAGCCGGACGAATCAGATCACGGGTTGACCCCGGCCCGCTTGTACCTACCCTGCTTGGCCATCTCGGTCGCCTCGTTCGGGTGGAACTCCCAGTGCCAGTGCTCCTTGTCGACGGTGCGGATGTAGCCATAGGTCGCAGCGTGCAGCGTCATCCAGAGGTAGAGGGCGGTGTCGAAGCCCTTGGTGTTGAGGTCGAGGGCGATGCCGTTCTGGTGGTTGCTCCTACCGGCTTCGGCCGCCTTGTTCCCGGTGCCCGCCAGGTACTTGGCGCGCAGGGCCCGCTGCTCCTCGTACCTGCGGAAGCCGCTCTCGATCTGCAGGTCGTGACCGGCAGCGGCCGCGGCCTGCTGCAGGAGCCGGAACGGTGACATGCCGGCCTCGGAGGCCCGCTCGGTGTCACCACCTTCGTCGACGATGTCGACGACGTCGATCTGCCCGGTGAACGCCCCGCCCTCCCACGTCGACGTCGCGCTGTGGATGTCCTCGGTCCATCCGTCCACGAGGTTGCTGGCGGCGGTCCAGCCGAGTTCGTCGCCCTTGACCCGCTTGCCACCGTCCTGCTTGGTCTTGGCGACGCGGACGTACGCGCCCTTCGGGACACTGTCGGAGGAGACTTCTTCGATGATCACCAGTGTGCCGAGCGGGATCGAGGCGCTGGTCGGGCTGTAGCCGATGGTCTCGACCCGTCTCGTCGCCTTGGCGGTGTTGACCGTGAACGTCGCGTCGGCGGCGGCCGTGAGGTTCGCCTTTCTGGTCCAGCCGAGGTCGGTGCCGTCCAGTGCGGAGAGTCGGACGACGGTCGCGTCCTGCCCCGTTCCGGTGATCTTGACGGCCGTTCCCTTGGGGATCACCGCCGGAGGCTTGGCCGCCGGGTAGCTCGTACCCTTCGTGCGGATGGTGGCCCTGGGACTGCCGACGGTCTTGTGGGCCGGCACCTGGGACAGGAACGTCGCGTCGATCCTGGACAGGGTCTCGCCGTGGAAGTCGCCTCGAAGATTCGTGGCTCTGGTCCAGCCCCACCCGTCCACGTTGACGACGCGTCTGGCGTCCCCCTCGCCCTTGGTGCCGGAGACCCTCACCGTGGTGCCCTGCGGGATCACCACCGGGTCGCCGGCCACCTTGCCGGCGGGGATGGTGTCGGTGGCGGCATACGTCCGCGGCGTGCCGTCCTCGTTGCGCACCTGCGCGGCCGCGTCGTCGATCACGAAGTCCTTGCCGACGTACGAGGCCTGAAACGGGGTCCTGCTCGGCGCCGCGCCGCCCGGGTTCTGGTCGCTCCCGAACAGTGCCGTGGACAGCCGGTCCCACAGGGAGCCCGCCCCTTCGAGGAGATCTGCCACGGCGCGGTTGCCGACCTGCCGCTGGAGGGTGAGGACGGGGTGCTCGGAGCTCGTCACCGGATCCGTGCGCGGCGATGGCCGGCGCCGACCGGGGCGCGCCAGCACCTGCGCCTTCGTGCGCATGCTCGGATTCTACGAGATCGGCCGGCGTCGGGGATCGCCTCGTCCCGACGGTCCGGACTCAGAGATTCGCCACGTGCGCTCGGCGCGCGGCGTCGATCTTGGCGCCCTCGGCCTCCCGCAGGTCGAAGTGCATGAGGTCCTTGTCCGTCGGGTAGGTCCCACCCCAGGTCAGGCCTGCTCCGGTCAGCGCGAGCACGACCGACTCGTGGAGGTCGAGGAACCCCTCCTCGGGCGGTTTGTGCTTCTTGAAGTCGCCCTTCCCGTTCAGTGCCTCGTAGTCGGCCGCGATCTGCGCCTGCCAGCCCGCCAGGTCTGCGGGCTCGCCCTTGGCGGCCGTGTGCCCCGTCACCGCCGCCGTCAGGGCCGGGAGGTTGGCCGCGTCGCGAAACGAGAAGTAGGTCTTCAGCGCATCCGAGGCACCCTTCAGTGCCGTGAACGACGCCTGCGCGTCGCCCAGCGAGGTGCCGACCTCTGTCGCCGTGCCGAGCACCAGACTGGTGGCCCGCCGGATCGCGTCGGGCGCGGCCGCTCCCGCGTTGCCGATGAACGGGTTTCCCTTGTAGTTGAGATCGACCGCGAGGCCGAAGGTGTGCATGCTGAGGCTGCTGCCGCCGACGGCCTTCGCCGGTTCGCGCAGGTCGCTGGTGGACGCGTACATCTGGAGGTCGGCGCCGAGGTCCGTCGCGGACTTCTTGCCCGGGTTGATCTTCGCGTCGGCCACCAGCGCCGACTCCGCCTGGGTCAACCGGGCGGCGAGCGCCTTGTGCGCCCGCAGCGCGATGCCGAGGAACGTGCCCTTCTTGATGTCGCCGAACCAGGTGGCGACCGTCCCCTGGCCGGACGCGTCCATGATCTGCTCGACGTCTTGGCGCTTCAATGCTCGGTTGGTCGTCTCCACACGGTCCTTCAGCGCACGCAGATCGGCGAGCTCGGTGTCCTCGCCGGGCTTCAGCTTCTTCGCCTTCTCGGCCGCGATCAGCACCGTCAGTCGTTTGAGGGCGGCCCTGGTGAGCAGAGCCTGGTCCGCGCTGCGCTGGTCGGCGGTCTTGCCGGCCAGGAGGGTCTTGTCCGCCTCGGTCAGCGCGAAGTCGGTGGCGGCGCCGCTGGCTTTCCAGGTGGACTTCGGGGCCGCCTTCGGCGGGGTCGGCGTCGTATCGTCTCGTTGCACGGTCGGCTGCACCGGGGGTGCCGACGCTCTGGGGGGCTTGTCCGCGGCAGCCTTGTCCTTGGCCGCCTTCGCGGCGGACTTCTTCGCCTTCCAGGCCCTGACATCGGCCTGCCACTTGGCGAGCCGCTTGCCACCCTCCGTCGGGTCGTACGCCTTCGATCGGTCGATGGTCGGATCGAGCGAGGCGCGCAGGGCATCCGCCAACGCGCCGGCCTCCGGCGGCCCACCCACGCCACCGCTGATCACGTGCTCGTGGTCGACACCCGCTCCTGTGACCTCGATGAACCGGAACAGGTCCCGGACCTTCACCGACAGGGGATTCGAGGCGTCGACGTTGCGCCAGGCCGCCGGCACGGCGGCCAGCGCCGACTCCAGTCGCCTGCTGGCGTCGTGGAACGCCGCCCAGTAGGACCCCTTGGTGGCGAAGTATCCGCGGAACTTCGGCGCCGCCAGGACCGCCGCCTGGGCTGCCGCCGGATCGGCCGCGGCCTTCAGCGCGGCACTGAGCCGTCGGATCTCGCCCTCGATCCAGGACATCGTCGAGGAGGAACCCTCCGCATCGAACAAGATCACGAGATCGGATGCCTGCTGAGGCGCGTGACCGGCGGTCGGCGGAGCCAGCCTGCTGCGATCGGTACCGACCGCGTCGCCGGCGTTCACCTTCGTCGCGACCTGCTTGTCGCCGCCGCCGCTGTGGGCCGACAGGATGACGTGGTAGGTCGTGATCTTCGCCAGCGTTCCGCCGGCCTTGTCGAAGACGTCCTTCACGTAGTCGAACGTCGGGACGTTGCCGAAGTCGGACATGCCACGGCCCTGCGCGAGGACGGCGATGATCTGCGGACCGGCGACCGACGCGGGACCCATGCCGCCCGGCGCACGTTCCTTGCTGACGGCGCCCATCTGCTGCGCCCAGTGCTCCTGGTCGACGTCGCGTACGGTGCCCTTCGCACCCTGTCCCGCCCGCTGACCGGTGGCCACCGCATAGCCCGCGTACGGGTCGATGTTCCGGAATCCCCAACCGTGGAAGTGCAGGACCACCTGGGTCGGGCGACTCGGGTCGAGCGTGTCGGGCGCGATGACGACCGCGGTGTTGTTCGGACTCTCCTTCGTCATGGTCTTCTCCGAGCTCGGGACCTTCACCCCCCGCCAGTTGACGTAGGTCGGTTGGTGACCGCCCTTGACGCCGTAGCTCAGCCCGGTGACCTGGATGCGGGTCATCCCGGAGCCGGCGACCTTCGCCCCGCCCGGCTGGGTGTACCCACGCGGGTCGTCTGCCGCGTCGAGCGTGTCCCGCTGCACCGTTGACTGTCGCTCGTCCGGCCTGTCGAGATCAGGTGCGGGGGGCCTTGTGCCGTCCTGCAGGTTGTCGGAGTTCGAGACCGAGGCATACCGGTAGCCGGCGGCCAGGTCCAGGAGGGTGACGATGGCGGCATTGCCCGCTCGGCGCTGGAGCGCGATCGTCGACTCGGGGGTCAGTGTCTCCCGCGGACGCGTCGTCGGGCCGGGCGCGATCGCGCGATCCTGTGGCCCGGGTGGATGGTCGAGATCACGACGTTCGAGGTTGCGAGGGTCACGCCGTCTGGGGGCGCGCCTCATCGTCGACACTCGGGTGAGGATCCGTGCCACGGGGCGGAGGCGCACTGATCTCGAACCTCGCGAGCGTCGTTCGGGGCGCGCAGCATCGCCATCTGCCCATGTCACCGCGGGTGGTGAGCTGTGGGCAGGTCGTCGGGTCCGAGATTTCGGGCAGGACCGGTTGCCCGAACGTGCAGGTCGATTCCGCCCCGACCGTTGAGACGCCGCGCGATGCGGACGATACCGGACCTGGGCCCTCCCCCCGTCCTGACGGCGACGTCACCGTGGGCGTACGACGATGGGCAGGCGACCGGTCGGCAGCAGGGTGATCGCCGCATGAACGGGGATACCACGCAGCGGTGTGCTGACCACGTAGGCCTGCAGGACCGTCGCCACCGTGATCGACACCTCGGTCAGGGCTATCGGCATGCCGATGCACGCGCGGGCGCCGCCCCCGAAGGGGAGGTAGGCGTAGCGGTGGCCTCCCGCAGGCTGCCCTTCGGCGAGGTCGAAGCGCGTGGGATCGAAGCGCTCCGGGTCTGGCCAGGTTCGTGCCGAGTGGTGGGTGCCCCACACGGACAGCTCGATCCAGGTGTTCGCGGGGATCCGGTATCCCCCGAGTCGCTGGTCCCCGAGGGTGCTGCGGCCCATGCCGTGGGCGGCTGGGAACAACCGCAGGGTCTCGCGCACGGTTCGTGCAGTCCACGGCAAGTGGGGGAGGTCGTCCGCCGTCGGCGTGCGACCGGCGAGTGCTGTGTCGGCTTCGTCGCGCAGCCGCTGCTGCCACTCCGGATGGAGGGCCAGCTCGAGCAGTGTGCAGCTGAGCGTGACGGATGTCGTGTCGTGCCCAGCCAGCAGGAAGAGCATCGCCTGGTCGGCGACCTCGGTGGCGGTGAGACGGTCGGCTTCGTTCTCCGCGTCGCGTGCGGACAGCAGCAGACCGAGCATGTCGTCGGGCGGCGGTCCGGTGCTGCTCGGCGCCGCCGGCACATCGTCCTCGGCCAGGTCGGTCACCGCCCGCCGTCGGGTGATCAGGTCGTCGACGATCGCCCGGGTCTGCCGAAGACCTCGCCGCAGACGCCGGTTCCCGGGAGTCGGCAGGCTGGAGGGAACGGGATGCGGTGAGGTGGCTCGGCGGAGCAGCTGGTCGTTGACGTGCCGAAAGCGGACCAGAAGATCGGAGGCGGTCGACATGTCGGCCCCGAACAGGATCCGGCCGCTCACCCGGGAGGCCATGGTGATCATCTCCGGGTAGGCGTCCAACGGATCACCTCGTCGGGCCGCCGGGCGCCAGCGTTCGACCAGTCGCTGCGCCTCGTCGGCCATCACCGGCGCGTACAGCGTGGCCACCCGTCGGCGGGTGAAGACCGATGCCAGCAGACGACGCTGCCGATGCCAGCTGTCGTCCTCGCTGGTCAAGACGCTCACGCCGAGCGCCGCACGGAGCTCGCGATAGCCGGGATGGTTCTTGCGGAACCGCTGCGGGTTGCTCAGGACCTCCTCGATCAGCTCCGGTGAGGTGACGCTGACGATGATCATGCGCCAGCCGGGCGGACCGGCCACGATCCGGGCGATGCCACCGACTTCGCGGTCGGCGCGGGAGATGGTGCCGAGGTAGTCCCGCCGGAGACCCCGGAGTGCGCCCACGATCGGCCAGCCGGGCAAGGTCGGCGGTTCGCTCACCGGGTCACTTCCTGGACTCGGCGCGGTCGTCGAGGACGAACAGCAGCAGGGTGGCCGCGATCACCAGCGAGTACGTCCTGACGGCCGACCCGGACGCCGGGTCGCCGGCGACGACGCGTCCGTACCCAGCCTCGACCCAGCGCATCAGGTCGCCCTGTGGTCGCCGGTGGTCGCCACGGCACTGTAGGTGAGCTCGCCGATGCTGCGGAACAGCTCGGAACACCACGTTGCCGGTCTGAGCGGTGGCGAAGACCCCACCGCGAGCCAGCACGGTGTAGGCGTCGAGGAATCCGCCGCAGGCGGTCATCAGCACGGCGAAACGCAGTGACGACGAGGTGACGGTCACGACTGCCTCCCGGGCGACCCGCAGCTGAGCGCAGCCTAACGGCCGTGGTGAGCGGCCTCGCGCCGGCCCGGCGGGGGCGGGCGGCGTGCGGGCAGCTCCGGCCCGTTGTTAGTTTTCGGGCTGGGAGGCTGACATGGCTGACGGCGGCAGGTCGGAGCCGACGATCTACGACGTGGCCCGCGCCGCGGGCGTGGCGCCGTCGACGGTGTCCCGAGCCCTGTCCAAACCGGGACGGGTGAGCTTTCGGACGGCCGAGCACGTGCGACAGGTCGCGGCCGAGCTCGGATACCGCTCGGGACGGATGGAGCTGCCCATCTCCAGCCGCGGCACGGGTGTGCTGGCGTTGATCGTGGCCGACATCGCCAACCCCGTGTTCGTCGGCATGATCCGGGGGGCGGAACGGGAGGCGTCCGAGCACGGTCTGACCCTGGCGATCGTCGAGACCCAGGAGTCACAGGAGGGTGAGGAACGTGCCGTCGCCCGGCTGGAGGCGACGGTCGACGGATTCATCCTGGCGTCGTCCCGGATGCCGGATCAGGTCATCCGCGCCCTGGCGAAGCGGAAGTCGGTGGTGGTGCTCAACCGTACGGTCGCCGAGGTCGCGTCGGTGGTCAGCGACAACGTGCAGGCGATCAAGAAGGCCGCGGAGCACCTGATCGGCTGGCGGCACTCCTCGATCTGCTACCTGGGTGGGCCGGAAGCGTCCTATGCGAACGGGATGCGGTGGCGTGGACTGAAGGAGGCAGGGCACGAGCTCGATCTGCCGGTCCGGCGGATCGGCCCGTTCCTGCCGACGATCAGGGGCGGGGCGGACGCGGCCGAGCGGTGGTTGCTGAGACCGACCACGGCGGTGATCGCCTACAACGACCTGATGGCGATCGGCTTCCTGCAGACGGTGGTCGCGGCCGGCCGACGGGTGCCGGAGGACGTGAGCGTGATCGGGTTCGACAACATCGTGGACGCGGGCCTGGTCGAACCGGGGCTGACCACGATCGCGGCGCCGTTGGTCAGCCTCGGATCGACGGCCGTCGCCTATCTCGCGACCAGGCGGAGCCTGGAGACCGAGACACGG
The DNA here is from genome assembly GCA_036524985.1 of Microlunatus sp. Classification (GTDB taxonomy): domain Bacteria; phylum Actinomycetota; class Actinomycetes; order Propionibacteriales; family Propionibacteriaceae; genus Microlunatus. The sequence goes on from DATDBH010000106.1 coordinate 27,075, forward strand.
GAACCGGTGCGGCTGCCGGCCCGGTTGGTGCTCCGCGGCTCGACCGGTCCCCGACCCGGCTAGTGGCGACACGCCACCAGCCCTCCGCGGCCCCAGCGCCGGCACTTGGCAACAGGTGGCAAGTCTTGGTGCGGTCCACCCACCAGGTCGTTGACTTCATCCACCGGGCCGACGACGCGGCCGAAGAATCGACTGAGGAGTTTCGATGGCGAACCCCGCTACGGTGGAAGATCTCCGCTCCATGGAACGGCTGCCGTTCAAGACGGTGGCCGGCTACGGCGCTGGTGACTTCGCCTGCAACCTGGCATTCAGCCTGAGCACGGCCTTCCTGCTCTACTACTACACCGACGTGGCCGGCATCTCCGCCGCCGCCGTCGGCACCATGTTCTTGGTGGTCCGGCTGTGGGACGCCTTCGCCGACCTGTTCGCCGGCCGCATGGTGGACCGCACGATGACCCGCTGGGGCAAGTTCCGACCGTTCATCATGTTCGGAGCGGTCCCGCTGCTCTTCATGAGCTTCCTGGTGTTCCATGTGCCGACCAGCTTCGACCAGGGCATGAAGCTCATCTACGCCTACGCCACCTACGCGATCCTTGGGCTCATCTACTCGCTGGTGAACATCCCCTACGGCTCGCTGGCCTCGGCGATCACCCAGTCGGTGCACGAACGGGCCAAGCTGGTCGCTGCCCGCGCGTTCGGCGCCGGCATCGGCGGTGTGGTCCTCACCTTCGTGGTCGGCAACTTCATCTCCGACCTCCGTGGTCAGAAGGCCCTCATCCAGGGCCCGGAGGACCTGATCGCCTACCAGGCCGCCGTCCAGGGTGTGTTCACCAAGGTGACCCTAGCGTTCATCGTCGTCGGATCGATCGCGTTCTTCTTCACCGCCTGGGCCTGCCGCGAGGCCGTGGTCCGGACCCAGCCGCGGATCAGCATCAAGGAGACCGTCAACACCCTGCGGTCGAACAAGCCGCTGGCCTACCTGTGCGGCTCCAGCTTCTTCTACCTGATCGGGGTGTTCGCCGTCGGCGGCACCACCGCCTTCTACGCCCAGTACGTGCTCGGCAACATCGGTCTGATCGGCATCATCACGCTGGTGAACACCGGCATCACCTTGTTGATCACCCCGCTGATCCCCAAGATCATCGACCTGTTCGGCAAGAAGAACGTCTTCCAGTACTGCGGTGTGTTCACCATCGTCGGCGGCGTGGGCCTGTTCTTCGCCCCGGCCAACATGTTCTGGCTCGTCCTGCTCACCCTGGCCGTCAAGGGCATCGGCGCCAGCTTGATCAACACGGTGATGTTCGGGCTGGAGGCCGACACCGTCGAGTACGGCGAGTGGAAGACCGGCAAGCGCAGTGAGGGAGGCACGTACGCGTTGTTCTCCTTCACCCGCAAGGTCACCCAGTCCATCGGCGGCGCCGTCGGTGCCTGGGCCTTGGCCATCGGCGGCCACATCGCCGCCAGCGCCACCAACCCCAGCCCGATCCAGCCCGACAGCGCGATCATCGCGATCAAGGCCACCATCGGGTTGCTGCCCGCCCTGGCCGCACTGATCGCCATGATCATCTTCATCAAGTACCCGTTGAACGACGAGAGGTTCAAGCAGATCCGCGACGAGACCGAAGCCCGCAAGCTCGCCCTGCTGGCCGACCACGACGAGAAGCCCGAGGACTTCATCGTCCCGACGCACAACGCCTGATTCACCCCACCACGTCGAAAAAAGATAGAGATGATGATCATGACGGCACCCTGGTTCGACCCCACCCTTCCGCCTCGCAACCGCGCCAAGGAGCTCGTGGCCGCGATGACGCTCGAGCAGAAGATCGCCCAGCTGCACGGCGCAATGGAGACCATCGACATCTACGCACTCTCCGCCCAGATCGCTGAGGAGGGCGGCGACCTGGACGCTCTCGCCGCCCAGATCCAGATCGAACGACACGTGGCCGGCATCGAGGAGTTGGGCATCCCCCGGTTCCGGGTCACCAACGGACCGGTCGGGGTCGGGATGGGCGACGGCACGCCGAGCCCGCCGGCCACCTCCCTGCCGATGACCATTGGGTTGGCCGCCGGCTTCGACCCCGAGCTGGCCCGGGCGTACGGAAACATCATCGGCTCGGAGACCGCGACGCTGGGCCAACACGTACTCGAGGGTCCGGGGGTGTGTCTGCATCGCACGCCGATCGCCGGCCGGAACTTCGAGTACTTCTCCGAGGATCCGTATCTGTCCGGGGTGCTGGGCGTGGAGGTGGCCAAAGCCATCCAGGCCCACGACGTGATCGCCATGGCCAAGCACTTCGCGGTCAACGACCAGGAGAACGAGCGGTTCCGAACCAGCGTGGAGATCGACGAGCATGTGCTGCGCGAGCTCTACCTGCTGCCGTTCGAGATGCTGGTCAAGGATGCCGACATCGCGGCGGTGATGAGCGCGTACAACCGGGTTCGCGGCACGTACGCCACCGAGAACCGCTACCTGCTGACCGACGTGCTGCGCAAGGAGTGGGGCTTCGAGGGTTACGTCCAATCGGACTTCTGGTCCTGCCGATCGGCCGCGGCATCCCTGCACGCCGGCATGGACCATGAGATGCCCGACGCCAAGTGGTTGAACGAGACCAACGTGAAGGCGGCGTTGGCTGACACCAGCCTGGAGATCGAGACCGTGGACCGGGCGCTGATCCGCCGTTTCGCGCAGATGTTCCGATTCGGCCAGTTCGAACGCCCGTACGCGCCGGGGGTGATCGACGCGGCCGCGCACGGTGCCGCCGCTCGCACGATCGGCAGCGAGATCGCCGTACTCCTGAAGAACAAGGACCAACTCCTGCCGCTCAGCCCGCAGATCGCCGACCTGGTCATCATCGGCCAAGCGGCCTTCGTCGACAACGCCTGTCTCGGT
>DATDBH010000107.1:0-11957 GCA_036524985.1 Microlunatus sp.
ACCTGATCCTGCTCTGCCAGTTCCACCACACCGCCGTCCACGAAGGCCAGATGACCATCCGCCGCACCCCGGCTACGCCGTCCAGCGCTGGCACCTGGGAGTTCGTGATGCCTGACGGGAACCCCCACCGCGATTGGTACAGCGCTGAGGGCCTGCTCAACTTTCTCACCCAGCACGCCGACCACCACGCAGCCGAACGAGCCCGGGCCGAGAGCACGACCATGATCGCCACCGTGACCGGCTTCCACCACCCCGACGCCCAACGCATCCAACCCCGCTGGCGCGGCGAACGCTACGACCGCCAGGAGTGCGTCCAAGCCCTCTTCCGGATGCCCCTGCGCGCCGACGTACGGACGGGCGACGAGCAGCTGGCCGCCTGAGCATGCGCGACTTCGGACCGTGGGAGTTCCAGCTGATGCTGTTGCGTCGGATGGAGGACTTCCAACCACCGCTGGTGCAAGCCGCACTGACGGAGATGGGCGCGACCCGCGCTCAGCAGCGCGCCGCCCACCACCGGTGGCAGCAGCTGCAGCGCTCCGCCCGCTTCGACCACGGGATCGCCGGGATTCGAGCGGCTCTGGGTCAGCCGGAGTCCGATGCGGAGCACGAGACCACGTACGGACCGGTGCGCGAGCAGCGCTGGCGGTTGCCCTACCTGTGGCCCGAGCTGCGCTGGTGCGTGCTCAGCGGACCGGGTAGGACGGTGCTGCAGAGCGAGCTCGTCCGCGTACGATCCCGAGAGCCCAGGTTGCCGTCCGCCGTCTCACCGCCCGCGCCCTGGTCGCTGGTGGTGGCGGACACGGCGGCGCACCTCGCCCACCACCGGGACGACACGATCACCAGCCGCACGGTGCTCTGGCTGCCCTCGGCGGACGGAACCCCTCTGCGACTCACGTTCGCCTGGGGCCTGCTGCAGGAGTGCGTCCCGGCCGACGATCCCCAGCGACGAGAGCGTGCTGGATGGTCCTCGTCCTCGGGGACGAGCCAGCGCTCAGGCGCCTTCCAGCAACTCCGCGACCAGCGTCCCGACGGCGTCGACCTCGATCAGGAATCCGTCGTGCCCGTGGTCGGAGTGGATCACCACCAACGGGGCGGCGGTGGTGATGCCGGCGGCGAGCCGCTCACTCTCGTCCACGGGATAGAGCCGGTCGGAGTCGATGCCGGCCACCACCGTCCGGGCGGTCACCCGCGCCAGCGCCGCTTCCACCCCGCAGCGATCACGACCGACGTCGTGGCCGTTCATGGCCTCGGTCAAGATCACGTAGGAGCCCGCGTCGAACCGGCCGATCAGCTTGTTCCCCTGATGGTCGAGATAGCTCTCGACCGCATAGCGGCCGCCGCCCGCGACCGACTCCCCGCTCTGGTCCGCACGACCGAAACGGACGGCCAGCTCCTCGGCCGACCGGTACGTGATGTGGGCGATCCGGCGGGCCACCGCCAGCCCGGCGACCGGTCCGGGACTACCGCCGGTCCGGGAGAAGTCCCCACCCGCCCAGGCCGGGTCGGCGGTGATCGCCCGCACCTGCGCGTGGCACCAGGCGATCTGGTCCGCCGACGCCGCCGGAGTGGTGGCCAGCAGCATCAGCCGCTCGACCCGTTCCGGCTCGGTGACCGCCCACTCCACGGCCCGCATCCCGCCGGCCGAACCGCCCAGCACCAGCGCCCACCGGTCCAGACCGAGCTGGTCGGCCAAGGCCATCTCGGCGGCCACCTGGTCCCGGGTGGTCAACCGCGGGAAGCGCGAGCCCCAGGCCCGCCCGTCCGGCGCCGCCGAAGCGGGTCCGGTCGACCCCTGGCAGCCGCCCAGGATGTTGGGTGCCACCACGAACCAGCGATCCGTGTCCAGGGCCTGCCCCGGCCCGATCAGGTGCCCCCACCAGCCCGGTGTCGGGTGCCCGGGGCCGGCCGGACCGACCACGTGGCTGTCGCCGGTCAGGGCGTGCAGCACCAGCACGGCGTTGTCCCGCGCCGGCGACAGCTCGCCCCACGTCTCGTACGCGAGCCGCACGTCGGGCAGCGCACCGTCGGCCCAGGGCGTGGTCGACCACTCCAGCGGCAGTGACCCGAGGTCGGCGAACCGGCGGTCGCCGACCGGATCACCGGGTTGCCAGGCGGGGATCAGGCCTCCTTGGCGGCCCGGAATCCGGCGTCGAGATCGGCCAGGATGTCGTCGATGTTCTCGATCCCGACGGCCAACCGGACCAGCCCCGGGGTCACGCCGGTGCTGAGCTGCTCGGCCTCACTCAGCTGGCTGTGCGTGGTCGAGGCCGGGTGGATCACCAGCGAGCGCACGTCGCCGATGTTGGCCACGTGGCTGTGCAGCTCGAGCGCGTTCACGAAGCGCTTGCCGGCCTCGAGACCGCCGACGATCTCGAACGCCAGCACCGCGCCGGCTCCGAGCGGGGCGTACTTCTGGCCCAGGTCGTACCACGTGCTGGTCTTCAGGCCCGCGTACGCGACACTCTCCACCTCGTCGCGACCGGTCAGCCACTCGGCCACCCGCGTCGCGTTGGCGACGTGCCGCTCCATCCTGAGGCTGAGGGTCTCCAGACCCTGCGCCAGCAGGAACGAGTTGAACGGGGCCGCGGCCGGACCGAGATCGCGGAGCAGCTGCACCCGCGCCTTGAGGATGAAGGCCAGGTTGGCACCCAACGCGCTGCCGACGCCGAGGTCGGGCGCGTACCGCAGCCCGTGGTAGCTGGGATCGGGCTCGTTGAACTGCGGGAACCTCTCCGGATCTGCGGCGTAGTCGAAGCGGCCGGCGTCGATGATCGCGCCGCCGATCGCGGTGCCGTGTCCGCCCAGGTACTTGGTCGTCGAGTGCACCACCACGTCGGCGCCCCACTCCAGCGGCCGGATCAGGTACGGGGTGGCCACGGTGTTGTCCACGATCAGCGGCACCCCGACCTCGTGCGCCAGGTTCGCCACGTTCTCGATGTCGAGGATGTCCTGCTTGGGGTTGGAGATGGTCTCGCCGAAGAACGCCTTGGTGTTCGGCCGGACGGCCGACCGCCAGGACTCCAGGTCGTCGGGATCGTCGACGAACGACACCTGGATGCCCAGCTTCGGGAACGTGTAGTGCAACAGGTTGTAGGTGCCGCCGTACAGGCTCGGGCTGGCCACGATGTGTGAACCGGTCTCCGCCACGTTCAGCAGAGCCAGCAGCTCGGCCGACTGCCCGGACGCGGTCAGCAACCCGCCGACCCCACCCTCGAGCGACGCGAGCCGCTTCTCCACCACGTCCGTGGTCGGGTTCATGATCCGGGTGTAGATGTTGCCGAACTCCTTCAGGGCGAAGAGGTTGGCGGCGTGGTCGGTGTCGTTGAAGACGTACGACGTGGTCTGGTAGATCGGCAGCGCCCGGGCTCCGGTGGCGGGGTCCGGCTCCTGTCCGGCGTGGATCTGGCGGGTTTCGAAGGACCAACTCTGGCTCATGCCAGGCAACGTAGCCCGCGCGGGGGCGCAATGCCCAGTGTCTCAATAGACAATCCGATCCGGCCACAGCGCGTACGAATGAGGAGAAGCCTAGGATCGACCCCATGACATCGACCGTCCCTCTGCCGGCGCACCTGGAGGACGCGGTCCGCAGCGAGACCTCGCTGCGCCGGTTCCTGGAGGGACTGCCTGGCGTCGATCCCGTGGGTGTCGAGCAGCGCGCGGCGGCCCTGGCCACCCGCTCGATCAAGAAGGCCTCCAAGCTCGCCGCGATCGACCTGGCCATCTCGATGGTCGACCTGACCACGCTGGAGGGCGCGGACACCGAGGGCAAGGTGCGCAACCTGTGCCGCAAGGCGATGCTGCCCGATCCCGAGTTCCCCGAGGTGCCGCGGACCGCGGCGGTGTGCGTCTATCCCGACCTCGCAGCCACAGCGGTGGAGCTGGTGCGCGGCAGCGGGGTCAAGGTCGCCGCGGTGGCCACCGCGTTCCCGTCGGGTCGTTCCAGCGTCGAGGTCAAGCTGGCCGACACCGCGATGGCGGTGCGGGCCGGCGCCGACGAGATCGACATGGTGATCGACCGCGGTGCCTACCTCGCCGGCCGGTACGGGGTGGTCTTCGACCAGATCCAGCAGGTCAAGGCCGCCTGTGGGGATGCGCGGCTGAAGGTGATCCTGGAGACCGGCGAGCTGGCCACCTACGACAACGTACGCCGAGCGTCCTGGCTGGCCCTGTTGGCCGGCGCCGACTTCATCAAGACCTCCACCGGCAAGGTCGCGCCCGCGGCGACCCTGCCGGTCACCCACGTGATGCTGCAGGCCGTACGGGACTGGCGGGACCAGACCGGTCAGCAGCGGGCGGTGAAGCCGGCCGGCGGCATCAAGACCACCAAGGACGCGATCCGCTACCTGGTGGCGGTGCACGAGGTCGCCGGACCTGACTGGCTGGATCCGTACTGGTTCCGCTTCGGCGCGTCCTCCGTGCTGAACGACCTGCTGATGCAGCGCCGCAGCCAGCTGTCCGGGCACTACTCGGGCTCCGACTACGTCACGCTCGATTAGGAGAGAGATGGACTGGGAGTACGCCCCGGCGCCGGAGTCGGTGGCCATCGCATGCGTCAAGGACCGCTATCTGCCCTACATCGACGGCACGTTCGTCGAGGGGGGCGGGGACGACCTGACCACCTACTGCCCCGGCACCGCCGAGCCGCTGTCGGCGGTGTCGACGGTGAACGAGGCCGACGTTGACCGGGCGGTGACCGCCGCCCGGCGCGCGTACGAGAAGGTCTGGGATCCGATGTCGGGCGCGGAACGCGGCAAGTACCTGTTCCGGATCGCCCGAGGCATCGCCGAGCGGGCCCGCGAGCTGGCCGTGGTGGAGACCCTGGACAACGGCAAGCCGATCAAGGAGACGCGCGACGTCGACGTCCCCACCGCGGCGCAGCACTTCTTCTACCACGCGGGCTGGGCCGACAAGCTCCAGCACTTGGGGCTGGGCGCCGACCCGCGGCCGCTCGGGGTGGCCGGTCAGGTCATCCCCTGGAACTTCCCGCTGCTGATGGCGGCCTGGAAGATCGCCCCGGCGCTGGCCGCCGGCAACACAGTGGTCATCAAGCCGGCCGAGACCACGCCCCTGTCGATCCTGGTGCTGGCCGAGATCATCGCCGACGCCGATCTGCCGCCGGGGGTGGTCAACATCGTGCCGGGCGCCGGCGACATCGGTGCGACCCTGGTCAACCATCCCGGCCTGGACAAGGTCGCCTTCACCGGCTCGACCGGGGTGGGCCGCTCGATCCAGCGGAGCCTGGCCGGCACCGGCCGCAAGCTCACCCTCGAGCTCGGCGGCAAGGGCGCCAACATCGTCTTCGCCGACGCCGCGCTGGACCAGGCCGTGGAGGGGATCGTCAACGGGATCTTCTTCAACGCCGGTCAGGTCTGCTGCGCCGGCTCCCGGCTGCTGGTCCAGGAGTCGATCGCCGACGAGCTGCTGACCAAGCTCCGGACCCGGGTCGAGACCCTGCGGGTGGGCGACCCGATGGACAAGAACACCGACGTCGGGGCGATCAACTCCGCCCGTCAGCTGGAGCGGATCACGACCCTCACCCAGGCCGGTCGGGACGAGGGCGCGGAGGTGTGGTCGGCGTCCTGCCCGCTGCCGGAGCGCGGCTGGTTCTTCCCACCGACGCTGATCACCGCGGCCAGCTCGTCGATGCGGGTGGCTCGGGAGGAGATCTTCGGACCGGTCCTCACTGTGCTGACCTTCCGCACGCCCGACGAGGCCCTGGCCAAGGCCAACAACACCCCGTACGGACTGTCGGCCGGGGTGTGGACCGAGAAGGGCTCCCGGGCGATGGGCATGGCCGCGGGTCTGCGGGCCGGGGTCGTGTGGGACAACACGTTCAACCGCTTCGACCCGGCGGCTTCCTTCGGTGGCTACGGCGAGTCCGGCTTCGGTAGGGAGGGCGGACCGTCGGGGATGGCGGCCTACCTGGACACCGACGACGAACCGGTGCTCGCCGCACCCACCCGCCGGGAGAGGAAGGGGCGCCGATGAGCCACCTGGCCGTGCCGAAGACGTACAAGCTGTATCTGGGGGGGAAGTTCCCCCGCTCGGAGTCGGGGCGCACCTACCCCCTCCGCGACGCCGACGGCAGGCTGCTGGCCAACGCTGCCCTCGCCTCCCGCAAGGACGCCCGGGACGCCGTGGTGGCCGCCCGCAAGGGCTTCGGCGCCTGGTCGGGCGCGACGCCGTACAACCGCGGTCAGGTCATCTACCGGATCGCGGAGATGCTGGACGGTCGTCGGGCCGAGTTCGTCGACCTGCTGGCCCGGGGCGGGAGCAAGCCGCCGGCGGCCGGCGCCGAGGTCGACGCGGCCGTGGACCGGCTCGTGCACTACGCGGGCTGGACCGACAAGCTGACGGCGGTGTTCGGGTCCAGCAACCCGATCTCGGGGCCGTACTTCTCCTACTCCGCCCCCGAACCCACGGGGGTGGTCGCCGCGCTCGCGCCCACCGGTGCGCCGCTGCTCGGACTGGTCTCGGTGATCGCCCCGATCATGGCCGGCGGCAACGCCAGCGTGGTGGTCGCGGCCGAACCCGACGCGTACGTCGCGGTCACCTTCGGGGAGGTGCTGGCCACCTCCGACGTGCCCGGCGGCGTGGTGAACCTGCTCACCGGCTCGAGCGCCGAGATCGCTCCGCACCTGGCCGCGCACGCGGACGTGAACGCCCTCGACCTGACCGGGGCGGACGCTGAGCTGGCCGTCGCGCTGGAGCGGGCCGCCGCGGGCACCGTCAAGCGGGTCTACCGGCCGTTGGGGACGCCCGACTTCGCCGCCGTCCCGGGCACCGGCCGGCTGCGGGCCTTCCTGGAGATCAAGACGGTCTGGCATCCGACCGGTGCGCTGTCGCTCGCGGGCGGCTCCGCCTACTGACGATGGAGCCGAGCGAGGTGGCGGAACCGATCGAGGTGGCGGGGCCGATCGAGGCGATGGCGTCGCACCGGGCGCAGGTCGTGCTGCTCGCCGGTCCGTCCGGCAGCGGGAAGTCACGGGTGGCCGCACTGTCATCGTGCCCGCAGCTCAGACTGGACGACTTCTACCTGGACCTCGACCATCCCGACCTGCCCCGCACCCTGGGCATCGTCGACTGGGATCACATCGCGAGCTGGGACGGCGCCGGCGCGCTGACGGCGATCGTCTCCTTGTGCACCATCGGGGAGGCACGCGTACCGACGTACGACATCGCCACCAGTCGCCGGACCGGGTGGCATTCCCTCGACCTGGAGGGAGCCCCCTGCTTCGTCGCCGAGGGACTGTTCGCGCCCGACCTGGTGGCCGCCTGCCGCGACGCCGGACTGCTGGGTGATGCGCTCCACCTGGATCGGCCACGACTGCTGACGATGGTGCTGAGGTTCGCGCGCGATGTTCGCGAGCACCGCAAGCCGATCGGCGTGCTGGTCCGGCGCGGACTGGCCCTCTACCGGGCCGAGCCGGCCATCCGCTCCCGCTCGGTGCGACTGGGCTGCCGACCGGTCAGCCTGCGGGAAGCCCTCCGGGTGGTCGAGCGGAAGATGCACACTAGGTCCTCGTGAGTGACTGGAACTGTCCGTGAACGGATCGGCGGGGCTGCGGATCGCCTACCAGGGCGAGCCCGGCGCCAACTCCCACATCGTCTGCGTCCAGCAGTATCCCGACGCCGAAGCCCTACCGTGCGCCTCGTTCGAGGACGTGTTCGCGGCGGTGGACACGGGCGAGGCTGACCTGGCGCTGATCCCGATCGACAACTCGATCGCCGGCCGGGTCGCCGACATCCACCACTTCCTCCCCGGTTCGGGGCTGCACATCATCGCCGAGCACTTCCTGCGGATCCGGTTCCACCTGATGGGGGTCCCCGGCACCACGCTCGAGACGATCAGGACCGTGCACTCCCACGTGCACGCCCTCGGTCAGTGCCGCAAGATCATCTCCGAGCACCACTGGCGCCCGCTGATCGCGGGCGACACAGCGGGCGCCGCCCGCGAGATCGTCGAGGCGAACGACATCACCCAGGCATCGATCTCCCCGCCCCTGGCCGCGGAGATCTACGGGCTGGAGGTGCTGGCCCGCGACATCGAGGACGAGGAGCACAACACCACCCGCTTCGTGCTGCTCTCGCCGGAGTTCGTCCAGGCCCCCGCCGGCAACGGTCCGGTGGTGACCTCGTTCATCTTCAACGTACGGAACCTGCCGGCGGCGCTCTACAAGGCGCTGGGCGGCTTCGCAACCAACGGCGTCAACATGACCAAGCTGGAGTCGTACATGGTGAACGGTGAGTTCACCGCCACCCAGTTCCTGGCTGAGGTCGACGGCCACCCCGACGACCTCGGACTGAGCCGGGCCCTGGAGGAGCTGCGCTTCTTCACCACCGAGGTGAAGGTGCTCGGCGTCTACCCGGCCGATCCCTTCCGACTGGTGCCCTCGGCGTCACCGGACTCGCGTCCGCCGAGCCTAGCCGGCGAGCACCACGAAGGTCGCGGCGGCGGAGGGCGGTAGCCGGTAGTCGTACCCGAAGCCGCTGACCGGCCACGGCACGCTCTGGACGTCTCGACCGGGGTTGTAGTAGCCCACCACCCGTGAACCGTCGCCGAGCGTGCTGCCGTCACGGATCAGATCCCGAGCCGTCGGGCGCGACAGGGTCGTCAGGTCGGCCCGCCGGAGGTTCAGCTCGGCGATCGACCACGGGCTCGCCGACGACGCGCTGCTGGAGATCCGGACGTACCGAGCCGTCGTCGCCGGCAGGGAGATGATCATCTCGCCGGTCCGGCCGGGTCCGCGGGCGATCGATCGCCAGCTCGCGCCGTCGTCGGACACCTGGACGCGGTAGGACCGGAGGTAGTCCCCGATGCTCTGGCCGACATCGAGGGAGATCTCGGTGAACGGCTGCGCCCGGCCGAGATCGACGGTGAGGCTCATGCCGTCGGCCTGGCCTTCGCCGGAGCTCCACCGGGTCCCGAGGTCACCATCCAGCATCGCGTTCGGTGGATCGCCCTCGGTCGGAGTGACCCCGGCCGTCTCGAGGGTCCAACCGTCCCGGTCGAGCCCGGTCACCCCGGAGCGCGTCAGCTCCGCGCCGTACGGGCGTGCGTAGGCCAACCAGCGCTCGCCGAGCCGGACCTGGCTCATCGCCGCGACCACCTCGGGGCCGACGCTGGCGGTCAGCCGACCACTCGGCGTGCCGGCCGGGCCGCGCCCGTAGTCGAGGTCGACCCAGCCCAGGTCACCGACCGGGGCCGGCCGATCGGGTGCGGTGAAGCGGTAGGTCGCCGCGGCTCCCGGCGTCAGCGTTGCGGTCACGTGCCGATTCCCGACCGCGATGTCGAAGGTCCGGCTCCGGTGCCCCTGGTTGTGGGCGATCAGCACCAGCGTGCCGTCCCGGTTGCGGTACGCCACGTTCCTCACCGGCGATCCGACAGGTTGCGAGGATCCGATCCGGACAGCGCCGGGAGCGACGAACCTGCTCGCATGGCCCAGCGCCCAGTACTCCAGGTTCTTGGTCACCGTGCCGTCGTCGTTGGCCGTGACGACGCCGCGGCAGGTCCTGCAGCCACCGATGTACGGGCCGTTGCGCTGGTCGAGCGCGAGGTTCCACAAGATCACCGACTGGCCCCAGTGGCGCGGCCCGCCGATCAGTGTGTCCATGGTGAGGCCGAACGCCTCCTCGGTGCTTCCCTGCCACGCACCGCCGGAGCACTCGGTCAGGTAGGCCTGCGCCTGCGGGTAGTTGTTGTGCGACACCGACTGGGCCGACACGTCGCCGGCGTAGCAGTGCCAGGCCGTGCCCGGCACGTAGCGAGCAGAGCGGGGATCTCGGTAGATCACCTCCGGGTAGTCGGTGATGTCCCAGTTGTGGTCGTACCCCAGGATGGTGGTGTCCGCCAGACCGGCCCGGTGCAACGCGGGTCCGAGCGAGCCACCGAGGAAGGCCGCCGCCTGGTCGGGCAGCACCCACATCCCCGGGTAGTCCTCGGGTTCGTACAGCGGCTCGTTCTGCAGCGACACGTAGTCGGTCGGGATCCCCGCCGTCTCGTACGCCCGCACGAACCTCACGAAGTAGTCCGCGTACGCCTGGTGGTACTGCGGCTTCAGCGACCCCGTGATCAGCGCGTCGGAGTCCTTCATCCAGCCCGGAGCGCTCCACGGGCTGGCCATGAAGCCGAGCTCGGGGTTGAGGGCGTACGCCTCCCGCAGCCGGGGCAGGATGTGAGCGCGATCGTGCGCGATGCTGAACTCCGAGAGATCGGGATCGGTCTGCCCGGCCGGCTGGTCGTCGTAGGAGTACGGCTTCCCCACCGTGAAGTCGGACGCGCCCATCGGCTGCCGCAGCAGCGACAGCCCGATCCCGTCGCCGGTGGCGAAGAGGTCGTTCATGATCGAGGTCCGGGTCCTCACCGGGAGCTTCGACAGCACGTACGCCGACGAGTCCGTCATCGAGGCCCCGAAGCCGGCCATCGTCTGGTAGCGCCGGGTCGGATCGACCAGGACGGGGTCCTGATCGCCGACGCCGCTCCGCCAGCGGAGGGTGGGCTGACGGGCGAGGCGCTGGTCGGTGTTCAGGTCGGTGACCCACGAGTCGACGCCGTCGCTCCAGGCCGGCGTGGACCGGGTGGCCACGACCGATCCGGGGAGGGCAACGAGGACGAGAGCAGCCAGGACACCGGCGACTGCGAGACCGAGAGGAGCTCTGTGACGTGCCATCGATCCTCGCCTCACCGCGCGTTGCCCGGCCATTCACGTTACGCTGACTCCGGCTCGGGGGCCGTACGAAGTTGGAGTCCGTCATGGTAGGAACGTCACGCCGCCTTGTCATCGCCACGATCATCGGCGCCCTCGCTCTGACGGGAGGACTCGCGCCGGCGGCCGACGCCGCCACCCCGAGGCTGACCGTGACCAGGGTGGTGAGCAACCTCTCGATTCCCTGGGATGTCACCTGGGTGGGGTCTCTGATGCTGTTCGACCAACGCTCGGGTGGCGTCTGGTCGAAGCGCGGCTCCGCGGCTCCGCAGCCTGTCCGGATGCCTCTGCCGACCATCTACCACACCGGGGAGGGCGGCATGCTGGGCATGGTGGCCGACCCGCGGGCAGCGAGCAACAAGAACTTCTACACCTGCATGGCCGTGGCGACGCCCAACGGCAGGTCCAAGAACGTCGAGGTGTGGAAGTGGCGTCTCACCTCCGACACCACGGCGGTGAAGGTGAAGGCGCTCATCACGAACATCCCGTTGTCCTCGTCGGGACGGCACTCCGGCTGCCGACTGCGGTTCCGGTCGGCCACGATGCTCTACATCGGCACCGGGGACGCGGCGATCGGCACGAACCCCCAGAACCTGCAGTCTCTGGGCGGCAAGGTGCTCCGGATCAGGGGAGACGGGTCGATCCCGAAGTCCAACCCGTTCTACGCCAAGGGTGGCAACGCGCGGTTGGTGTGGTCCTACGGTCACCGCAACATCCAGGGCCTCACCTTCCGGAAGAGCAAGAACCAGCTGTGGGCCGCCGAGCACGGCCCGGCCCGGGACGACGAGGTGAACAAGATCCTGAAGGGCCGCAACTACGGGTGGTCCCCGACGCCGGGCTACAACGAGGCACGGTCGATGACGGACAAGAAGCGCTACCCGAAGGCCTACAGCGCGAAGTGGAAGTCCGGCGCACCGACGGTGGCCACCAGCGGGGCGACCTTCGTCACCGGCTCGAGCTGGCAGTCCTGGAACGGCAAGCTGCTCGTGGCCGAGCTCAAGGGCAAGGGCGTGCTGGTGATGACGGTGACGTCGTCCGGGAAGACCACGCGGTCCGCGACCACGCTGACCGGCTACGGCCGGATCCGTACGGTGCAGCAGGGTCCCGACGGCGCGCTCTACTTCACGACCTCGAACGGCACCGGCGACGCCATCTACAAGGTGACCCCGCGGCGGTGAGCGGGACGGGTCGGCGAAGTCAGGCCCTCGGCGGAGGTCCGACCTGTCAGCCGCTGTGGTGGCGGGAGCGACC
>DATDBH010000108.1:0-37440 GCA_036524985.1 Microlunatus sp.
ACCTGATCCTGCTCTGCCAGTTCCACCACACCGCCGTCCACGAAGGCCAGATGACCATCCGCCGCACCCCGGCTACGCCGTCCAGCGCTGGCACCTGGGAGTTCGTGATGCCTGACGGGAACCCCCACCGCGATTGGTACACCGCCGAGGGACTGCTCAACTTCCTCACCCAGCACGCCGACCGCCAACGAGCCGAGCAGGCCCGCACCGACCGCTCGACCATGATCACCAACGTGACCGGCTTCCACCACCCCGACGCCCAACGCATCCAACCCCGCTGGCGCGGCGAACGCTACGACCGCCAGGAGTGCGTCCAAGCCCTCTTCCGGATGCCCCTCCGCAGCGCCGAAGCCAGGGCAGCCTGAGGTCGTAAAGCCCGATGTCGTCAGGCCCGATGTCGTAAGTCGTGCAGTAGCAGGAGCTACAGCAGGAAGCGGAACATCGGGCTGTCGGCCGCGATCTGCTCGCACTTCGCCGGGGCCGCGGCCATCCGCTCCAGCAGTCCGGCCAGGTCGGCGGCTCGGGGCTGCTCGATGCCGACGATGGCCGGACCGGTCTCCCTGTTGCTGCGCTTCACGTACTCGAACACCGTGATGTCGTCCTCGGGTCCCAGCACCTCGTCGAGGAACCGGCGCAGCGCGCCCGGCTCCTGGGGGAACTCGACCAGGAAGTAGTGCTTGCGGCCCTCGTGGACCAGCGCCCGCTCGACCACCTCGGCGTACCGGCTGACGTCGTTGTTGCCGCCGGACAAGATGCAGACCACTGTCGACCCCGGCACGAGCTCCCCACGACGGGACAGCTCGTCGAGACCGGCCGTCGACAGCGCCCCGGCCGGCTCCAGCACGATGCCGTCACTGCCGTAGAAGTCGAGCATCTCCACACACACCTGCCCCTCCGGGGCGGTGATCATGTCAACCTGAGCGGCCGCGATCACCGGCAGGGTCACCGCGCCCGCTCGGCGGACCGCCGCCCCGTCGACGAAGGTGTCCAGGTCGGGCAGATCGACCGGGTGTCCGGCCGCCAGACCGGCGGCGACCTCGGCGGCTCCGGACGGCTCGACGCCCACGATCCGTACGCCGGGGTGGCGTTCCCGCAACCAGGCCGCACAACCGGCGATCAGCCCACCGCCGCCCACCGGGATGACGAGGACGTCGGGCACCCGGCCGAGCTGCTCGAGGATCTCGATGGCCACGGTGCCCTGGCCGGCGATCGTGAACGGGTCGTCGAAGGCCGGGACGATGGTCGCGCCGGTCCGCTGGGCATCGGCCAGGGCGGCCGCGTTGGCGTCGTCGTACGTGTCGCCCACGACGATGACCTCGATGTTGTCGCCACCGATGGCCGCGATCCGGGTGCGCTTCTGCCGGGGGGTGTTGCGCGGGAGGAACACCCGGCCGTGCACCCCGAGGGCGGCGCACGCGTACGCAAGCCCCTGGCCGTGGTTGCCGGCGCTGGCGCACACCACACCCCGGGCCCGGGCTTCGGGGTCGAGACGGTCGAGCACGGTGTAGGCGCCACGGACCTTGTACGACCGGACGACCTGCAGGTCCTCGCGCTTGACGAACACCTCGACTCCGAACCGCTCAGACAGTCGCGGACTGGGCTCCAGAGCGGTCCGCGTGACCACCCTGTTCAGCGCGGCCGCCGCCGCCTCCACCATCCGCGCATCGACACCCTGCTCGCCCCCCACGCCTCGATCATCGCGTACGCCCGAGGCGGCGACGTCGCGGTCCCGTGGGGTCGCCCGAGCTGCCGCCGAGCCTTCGCTTTGTCTCCCTTGTCCGGACCCAGCAAGATTGTCGCGTGCAACAGGGCAGCTCGATCCGGCTGGGAAGGATCGCCGGTGGAGTCGCCGGGCTGGTCGGTCTCGCCGTGGCCGAGCTCGGCGCGGGGCTGATCGCTCGCGACGGTTCCCCGGTCTCCGACCTCGCCAAGGTGGTGACCTCGGTCCTGCCGGACGCCTGGATCAGCGACCTGGAGGATGCTCTGGGGACCGGTGTCCAGATCTTCATGATGGCCGCCGTCGTCGTGGTGGCCCTGCTGCTGGCGGTGGTCTCGGGACAGCTCGAGCTGAAGCGCAAGCAGCTGAGCCTGGCGATCTACCTTCCCGCCGGTGCGCTCACGCTCCTGGCGGTCAGCACCCAGGTCGGGCCGGGTGCGCTCGGCTACGTGCCCGCGGTGATCGGCCTGTCCTCCGGTTACGTCACCCTCGGCCTGTTGATCGCCGAGCTCCGCCGCCCTCCGGGTGCTCTCGAGCCGATCGCGGCGGAGCGCCGCAACTTTCTCAAGACCGCGGGACTGGTCGCCCTCGGGGGTGTCGTGGTCGCCGGGGTGGGGCGGATGCTGGTCCAGGCCTCGAACCGGGTCGCCGAGGTCCGAACCAAGATCCTGTTGCCGCCGGCGGCGAACCCGGCCCCGACTCTGCCGGCCGGCACCGACCTGGATATCGCCGGGCTGACCCAGTACGTCACCCCGAACGAGTCGTTCTACCGGATCGACACGGCCCTCCAGCTGCCCGTGATCGACCCGGAGACCTGGACGCTGAAGGTGACCGGGCTGGTGACGACTCCACTGACCATGACGTACGCGGAGCTGCTCGCGCGACCGTTGACCGAGCACCTGACCACCCTGACCTGCATGTCCAACCAGGTGGGGGGAGACCTGGCCGGCAACGCGGTGTGGCTCGGGCTGCCGGTGCACCAGCTGCTCGCCGAGGCCGGCCCGCAGACCGGGGCCGACATGGTGTTGTCGGTCAGCCAGGACGGGTGGACTGCCGCCACGCCCCTCAGCACCCTGATGAACACCGACGTCGGCGCGCTGCTGGCGGTCGGGATGAACGGCGTGCCGCTGGCGCCCGAGCACGGCTTTCCGGTGCGCATGGTCGTTCCAGGACTGTACGGCGACGTGTCGGCCACCAAGTGGGTCACCGAGCTGAAGCTGACGACGTTCGAGGAGGACTCCGGCTACTGGGCGCAGAAGGGCTGGTCGGAGCGGGGTCCGATCAAGATCGCGTCCCGGATCGACATCCCCACCCGATCGGTGGTCGAACCCGGCACCGTGATCGTGGGCGGGGTCGCCTGGGCACAGACCACCGGCATCTCCAAGGTGCAGGTGCAGGTCGACGACGGGCCCTGGCAGGACACCGAGATCGCAGAGACAGTCGGACCGGACACCTGGCGGCAGTGGGTGTACGAGTGGAACGCACGGCCCGGCGACTACGAGATCCGGGTTCGGGCCACCGACGCCGACGGGCGGGTGCAGACCGACAAGGACGTGCCACCGTTCCCCAGTGGAGCGAGCGGGCTGCACACCGTCCCGGTCAAGGTCCGGCCGGCGTAGCTCAGTCCCCCCAGTCTCAGGACGCGCTGCCGATCCGCATCGTCTCGAGCGTCGGCACCACGGCCGATATGCGGTCGAAGTCGATGTCGTCATGCACGACGGTCGCTTCACACCTCAGCGCTGCGGCCGCGATGAGGCAGTCGGTCATCGATCGGATCGTGTGTCCATCGGACCTGACTGCACGAAAGATCGACGCCGCGACGTCGAAGTCGTCTCCGTGCACACCGGCATCGGCGAACCCGTCGTACCACCGCAGCAGCCGACGGCGTCGAAGCTCCTGGGGATCGACCGCCAGCTCCATCCGCACCGCCGAACACCCCACCAGGTCATCGGCGCTGTCGCGCACCAGCTCCCTGACCCGGACGGCCTCGGGTGTGCCGTGCTGGCGCAGATACGCGACCCAGGCCGAGGTGTCGAGGAGATACGTCACGTCACCACCTCTGTCGACTCATGTCCTTCGATCTCCGCGTTCGTGTACGGGAAACCACTGCCCTCCAGACTCAGCAGCTCCTGCACCGTCGGCGGTCTCCGCACCGTCTGCCGCAGGGCGAAGTCGATCGCATCCCGCTTCGTCTTGAGCCCGTTCTGACGCATCACCGTCTCGACGAGCTCATCGTCGATGTCGATGTTTGTGCGTGTCATACACCTAACGTACACCTCAACGTCGAAGCTCATCGCTCGTCTACCGGTCGGTTGCACGATCAGCCGATGGCGGCGCCGGCACGGTTGATGGTGCGGACCTGGAGCCAGAGGTCGTCGCCGATACCGGCGGCGTCACCGATCACCGCCCCAACGCCCGGGCCAGGGACGCCGACCGTCAGCGGCAGCTCACGCCAGCTGGCGCCGTCTGCCGACAGCAGCACCACCGGCCGACTCGTACCCTCGATCCGTTCGTAGATGATGGCGAAGGTGCTCCGCAGTGCAGTCACGGTCGCCTCGACATCCTCGGCCTCGAGTGCGTGCTCCATGATCTGCTGTCGGAACGTCCGGCCGCTGTCCGGGGCCAGCCGGTTGCCGTGCACGATGCTGGACGTGACCACCGTGCTTCCCGAGGCCGCCAGACCGGTGTCGAAATCGTTGGCACCGGTGCCCAGTCCCTTGGTCGCGTCGGCGGCCAGCGGGGCGAACACCGTCGACGGCGGAACCAGCGGGCGGGTGGATGGAGGAGCCGGTGGTCCGGTGGGTGAGGGTCCGGTCCAGGCAAGGGCAGCAGGCTGCAGGAGGTCACGAGGGCGAGTGCGCCGACCAGCACGACCAGCCGTCCCGGTCGCGCCTCAAGTGCTACGAACCACGGACGAATGACCACACCCAGGACCCTGACAGCGGCCCGGTCCACCGGCAAACGCGTGGTCGGGGTTATCCACAGAACGTGCACAACTTCTCGGTGGCCCGCCCCCGAGGGGTGTCATCGACCGGGCTCGTGAGGCCCGTGCACTAGGTTCGACGCGTGCGGATTGCGGTCGCTCGGGAGACCGAGCCGGGTGAGACCAGGGTCGCGCTGGTCCCGGAGCTGGTCGGCCGGTTGACCGGCGCGGGCTACGAGGTGGCCGTCGAGCCAGGTGCCGGCCGCGGGGCGTTGATCGACGACCAGGCGTACGCCGCAGCGGGTGCCACCGTCAGCGAGAACGCCCTGCACGGCGCCGGTCTGGTGCTCAGTGTGCAGCCGGTCGGCATCGAGGCGCTGCGATTCTGCGCTCCCCGCGCGGCCACCATCTCCTTCCTCTTCGCGGGGCAGCGAGTGGACGAGGTCGCGGCCCGGCAGAACGCCGGGCTGACCACGTTCGCGATGGAGCAGGTCCCCCGGATCTCGCGGGCGCAGTCGATGGACGCCCTCAGCTCCCAAGCACTCGTCTCGGGGTACCGCTGCGCGATCGTCGCCGCCGGACGGCTGCGTGAGTTCTTCCCGCTGAGCATGACCGCCGCCGGCACGGTCCGACCCGCCCAGATCCTGGTGCTGGGCGCCGGGGTGGCCGGTCTGCAGGCGATCGCCACCTGCCGGCGGCTGGGAGCGGTGGTGAAGGGCTACGACGTCCGCGCCGCCGCGGCCGAGGAGATCGCCTCCCTCGGCGCCACGCCCATCGACCTCGACCTGCCCACCCTGGACGGCGCCGGCGGCTACGCCCGGGAGATGACCGAGGAGCGCGCCGAGCTGCAGCGCGAGCGGCTCGCGCCGCACATCGCCGCGGCGCACGCGGTGATCACCACGGCGGCCGTGCCGGGCCGAAAGGCTCCGGTGCTGGTCACCACGGCCATGGTCGCCGGGATGCGACCCGGTTCGGTCGTGGTGGATCTCGCGGCCGACTCCGGTGGCAACGTCGAGGGAGTGACCGCCGGCGGTGTGGTGAACGTCCCCACCGCCGACGGGCTGGGCACCGTGCAGCTGTGGGGCGGGGCCAACGTCCCCAGCCAGATGCCCGGTCCGGCCAGCCGGCTCTACGCGCAGAACGTCCTCAACGTGGTGCTGCTGATGACCCGGGAAGCCATGTTCGACCCCGACCTCGGCGACGAGATCGTGGCCGGGATGCTGGTCACCCACCCGAGCCTGTCGACCGAGCCGCTCGACGCCCACCCGGAGGTCACCCAGTGAGTGAGGCCATCACCTGGCTGACCATCTTCGTGCTGGCGGCATTCGTCGGCATCGAGGTGATCTCCAAGGTGTCCTCGACCCTGCACACCCCGCTGATGTCGGGCGCCAACGCCATCCACGGCATCATCCTGGTCGGCGCCATCCTGGTCGCCGGGCACGCCGACAGCACCCCGATCCTGGCGCTCAGCCTGACCGCGGTGGTGCTGGCGGCGATCAACCTGGCCGGCGGGTTCGTGGTCACCGACCGGATGCTGCAGATGTTCGTCCGCAAGAAGCCGGTCTCCGCCGCCGACGCCCGACCGGAGGTCGAGCAGTGAGTGCACCGCCGGTCTGGGCGCAGCTGGTCTACCTCGTCGCCGCCGTCTGCTTCGTGCTGGCGCTCAAGGGACTCTCCTCCCCCAGAACTGCCCGCCGGGGCAACCTGATCGGTGCCGCCGGTGCCGTCCTGGCCACCGCGACGGTGCTGATCTCCGGCGACCTCGACCACCTGCTGCCAATCGGCATCGCCATCGTCGCGGGTGTCGGGATCGGGGCCATCGGGGCGTACCGGGTGCAGATGACCCAGATGCCCCAGCTGGTCGCCCTGTTCAACGGCGTCGGTGGCGGCGCGGCGGCCATCGTGGCCCTGGTCGAGCTCAACGAGATCGCCGTCTCCGGGGGGTCGTCGACGTTCCAGCTGATCGCGACGGCGTTCACCATCGTCATCGGCTCGGTCAGCTTCACCGGCTCGATCGTCACGTTCCTCAAGCTGCAGGAGCTGATGACGACCCGGCCGGTGACGTTCGCCGGCTACCCGATCCTGTACGGGCTCGCGCTCCTGTCGGCCGTCGGGTTCGGGGTCTTCCTGGCCCTGTTCCCGACCATGGTCGCCGGCATCGCGCTGGCCGTGATCGGTGCGGGGGTCGGAGTGCTGCTGGTGCTGCCGGTCGGTGGCGCTGACGTGCCGATCGTCATCTCGCTGTTGAACGCGTTCACCGGCCTGAGCGTGGCGGCCAGCGGGTACGTGCTGGACAACCCGTTGCTGCTGGTCGCCGGCACCCTGGTCGGCGCGGCCGGCACGCTGCTCACCAAGCTGATGGCCACCGCGATGGGACGCTCGCTGGGCAGCACCCTGTTCGGTGCCCTCAAGGGCGGCTCCACGCTGGGCGGCGGCGAGGTCAGCGACCGCCCGGTGAAGTCCACCCGTCCGGCCGACGTGGCGATCCTGCTGGCGTACGCGAGCCGGGTGATCATCGTCCCGGGCTACGGGTTGGCGGTGGCCCAGGCCCAGCACACCCTGCGCCAGCTCGTCGATGTGCTGACCGAGAAGGGCGTCCAGGTCGACTACGCGATCCACCCGGTCGCCGGCCGGATGCCGGGTCACATGAACGTGCTGCTGGCCGAGGCCCAGGTCCCGTACTCCCAGCTCCGGGAGGCCGACGACGTCGACTCGGAGTTCCGCAACGCCGACGTCGCCCTGGTGGTCGGCGCCAACGACGTGGTCAACCCGGCCGCCGAGACCACCCCGGGCGCCCCGATCTACGGGATGCCGATCCTGCACGCCCTCCAGGCCCGGCAGGTGATCTTCCTGAAGCGGTCCATGCGGCCCGGCTTCGCCGGCATCGAGAACGAGCTGCTCTACGAGCCGCACACCTCGTTGCTGTTCGGTGACGCCAAGGACACGCTGTCCAAGGTGCTGGCCGAGGTCAAGGCGCTGTAGCCACCGGGTCGGGTCAGCGCGGGGGCTGACGCAGCTCGTGATCGCCGACGCTCAGGCGCACCGGCCAGCTCTCGATCTCGGCGACCGTGGTCGGGCTGACAGCCCCGGGAAGATCGCGTAGGCGCATCCCGTCAGCATCCAGCCGACTCGCGACGCTTCCCAGCCGGTCGTCTCGCCCGCCCAGCGACCCCCGCGGCGACCGGGGCCAACGCCAGCGGGACACCGGGAGGGTGCAGGAACAGGAAGTCCTGGTAGGGCACCCGTCCGTGCACCAGGCCGACCGCGCCCGCGTGGTAGTAGACGGCGTCGTCGTACCCGAGCACATCCGACAGGCCGGCACCGCGCAGGACCGGGAGAAGGCGATTCAGCAGGGCCACGACGAGCACGACGACGAAGACCGGAAGCGCTGCGCGGGCCGGCGACCCG
Source organism: Microlunatus sp. (assembly GCA_036524985.1). GTDB lineage: Bacteria > Actinomycetota > Actinomycetes > Propionibacteriales > Propionibacteriaceae > Microlunatus. The sequence goes on from DATDBH010000108.1 coordinate 8,049, forward strand.
GTGCCGCTCGGCTTCCCCGTCATGGGAACGACTCTGTCGTTTTCGCCCTGGCTCGCGCCTGACGCACATCTGCGTCGTCGGCTTCGCCGGTCGCGGACCGATGAGTTGTCCGCGGTCGCGCTGTCAGTCCCAGTACGTACGGTGTCAGTACACGGCGGGAGGCGGACGAATGAGTAGGGCGAAGGCACCGGTCCTCGACCTGTCCCAGCGGGGCGATCGCACCTTCCTGCACCTGCTCCTGAACGTCCTGATCGTGTCGGTGATGAACTTCTCGGTCTGGTTCGCCATCACCTTCTGGGTGTTCATCGAGACGCAGTCTGTGCTGGCCACCGGCATGGTGGCCGGGATCTTCCTGATCTGCACCGCCGCCAGCGGCATCTGGTTCGGCAGTCTCGTCGACCACCACCGCAAGAAGCTGGTGATGCAGGGCTCGGTGGTCGCCTCGCTCGCGCTGTACGCCGTGGCCTTCGCGTGCTACGTGCTCGCCCCCGACGACGCCTTCACCCGGGCCTCCAGCGTCTGGCTGTGGGTGTTCGTCTCGCTCGCCATGTTCGGGGTGATCGCCGGCAACGTGCGCGGCATCGCGCTGATGACGATGGTCACCCTGCTGATCGAGCCGGGGCGTCGGGACCGGGCCAACGGGCTGGTCGGGACCACCACCGGGGTCACCCTGCTGGCGACGTCGGTGATCAGTGGTCTGCTGGTGGCCCGGGACGGCATGTTCTCGGTGCTGCTGCTGACCATGACCCTGCTGGTGGCCGGGCTCGTCCACCTCGGCGTGATCGACGTGGACGAGGGTCGCGCCGCCGAGCTGCCGTCCGCCGCCGAAGCCGCCGGCGAGCCGTCATCTGGGAAGGTCGACCTCAAGGGCACCGTCCGCCAGGTCCGTCAGATCCCCGGACTGCTCGCGCTGATCGGCTTCTCCTGCCTGAACAACTTCCTCGGTGGCGCCTTCATGGCGCTGATGGACGCGTACGGGCTGTCGATGGTGTCGGTCCAGTCCTGGGGGCTGATGTGGGGTGGGTTGAGCGCTCTGTTCATCGTCGGTGGGCTGATGGTGGCGAGGACCGGTCTCGGCCGCCGGCCGCTGCGACTCCTCCTGCTCGTCAACCTCGTGCTCTGGTCGGTCACCGCCCTGTTCCCGCTGCAGGCCTCGATCGTGATGCTCGTCGTCGGGATGGCCGTCTACATGGTCCTGGTCCCGTACGCGGAGGCTGCCGAGCAGACCATCCTGCAGCGCGTGGTGCCGTACGAGCGGCAGGGTCGCGTGTTCGGCTTCGCGCAGAGTGTCGAGATGGCCGCGTCCCCGCTGACGGCGTTCCTGATGGGCCCGTTGACCCAGCTGGTCTTCATCCCGTTCATGACCGACGGGGCCGGCGCCGAGCTGATCGGGGACTGGTTCGGCACGGGACCGGCGCGCGGGATCGCGCTGGTCTTCGTGCTCACCGGCGTGCTCGGGGTGCTGCTGACGGTGTACGCCCTGAACAGCCGCTACTACCACCAGCTCAGTGCCCGGTACGCCGAGTCCGACCCGCCGGCTGAGGAGGGACGGCCCAGGGGTGACCTGCTGCCCGACCCGGCCAGCGATCCGCGCCTGTAGGTCATCACCGCACCCTCCTCCGTCAGGGGCCGCCGCGCCAGTGCTCGATCCGTCGCTTGTCTGGGCGGAAGCCGTGCTCGACTCCCCACAGGACCGCCTGCGTACGACTGGTCACGTCGATCTTGCGATAGATCGAGCGGATGTAGGTCTTGATCGTGTTCGGGCTCAGGTAGGTCAGGTCGGCGACCTGGGCGTTGCTCATTCCCTGGGTGATCAGGGCCAGCACCTCGGACTCGCGGTCGGTCAGACCCTCTTCGCGGCCCGGCCAGTCGGAGCCGTTCACGGCGCGGACGCGGCGCTCCGGCTCGTTGACGACGACCTCACCGGCGTGCACGGTCTCCAGGGCACGCACCAGGTCGCGGGCCGGGAGGGCCTTGGACAGATAGCCTCGTGCACCCTGGGCGCGCGCGCGCTCGACCAGTTCCGGATGCAGGTTCCAGGTGTAGACCACCACGGCACCGGCCCGGGGATTCGACACCAGCTCGCCGACCTCACCGCGATCGGACTCGGGTTGGGCGAAGGCGTCGTAGAGCACCAGGTCGACCCGGTCCTCCACGGGCTCGTTGGTGTCGATCTCGGCGATCACCAGCCGATCGTCGTACCGCTCCAGGATCCTCGCGAGACCGAGCACGACGACGTCGTAGTCGTTGACCAGGGCAACCCTGATCGGACCCTCGACATCGCCTGGTTCGGCCATCGCGCCACCCTAACCCCCCTTAGGGGTGTAGAAAATCACCCTCTAGGGTAGTTTACTGTGTAAGTGAGCGATCGCTCCACCCGGCCCAGCCGGAATCACGAAGAAAGGCATCACCATGCTCGGACTCATCATCAGCATCATCGTCGTCGGCCTGATCGCCGGCGCCGTGGCGAGGCTCGTCGTCCCCGGCAAGCAGAACCTGTCGATCCCGATGACCATCCTGCTCGGCATCATCGGCTCGTTCGTCGGCGGCTTCCTCGGCTACCTGCTGTTCGGCAACAGCGCCGGCGGCGGCGGCTCCGGCTTCCTGCAGCCGGCCGGGATCATCGGGTCCATCATCGGCGCGATCATCGTCCTGCTGCTGTGGATCCGCTTCGGCAGCGGCCGCACGGCGCGCGCCTGATCATCCCGCCAGACACCGCAGACGCCCCCTCCCGGGTGCCGCCGCCCCTCACGAGGGGGCGTCGGGTCCGGGCCGGGGGCGTCTGCGGTGTTCAGGCTCAGAAGACGTACGGGTTGACTCCGGTCGCCGCGAACACGAACCAGGAGGTGGCGCCGACGTGCAGGTTCGGGTAGTAGCCGAAGCCGAAGCCGGTCTGCAGTGGCGACGACGCGGCCACCACGCCGCCCTCGATCCGCTTGCCGCCGAACACCTGATCGGCGCCGAGCTCGCCCTGGGCCCAGATGACCGCGTCCAGCAGCTCCTGGGCGGCGGCCTTGTCGCCCTTGCGGTTGCGGTCGGCCAGCGAGAGCGCCAGCTGCGCGGTGCCCTCGAACCACACCGCGCCGGAGTTCGGCGCCGGGTTGTACTCATCGATCGGTACCGCCGGGTCGGCCTGCAGCGAGCCGCTGGCGAACGCCACCCCGGTCACCGACTGGTTCCCCTTCAGCGCCGAGTTCAGCCGCAGCGGGGTGTCGGTGGTGGCGAGATTGGCCGCGGCCCAGTCCAGCGCGCCCGCGTACGCACCCTGCCGGCGCACCAGCCACGACCAGGTCTGCGGGTCCAGCGGGAGCTGGGTGCCGAGCTTGTTGATCGTGCTCCCATCCGGCTCACTTCCCGTCCAGAAGAACCCATCGGCGTCGTTCCACACCGCCTCCACGAACGCCCAGGCGTGATCCGAGCGGCTCCGCCACACCCGCTGGCCGGTCAGCGTGTGGATCAGTCGGAAGAACCCGGCCACGTCGATGTTGTGCTCGGTCGACTTGCGGGTCTCCAAGCCGGCCGTCGCGCCGAAGGTGTAGCCCCCCAGCCCGTCGTCGGAGAACGTGTTGGTCTGGATCCACTCGGCGATGCGCACGGCACCGGTTCGATAGCGCGCGATCCCGGTGGCCCGCGCGAGCTGAGCCAGGGCGATGCCCGCCCAGGCCATGTCCCCGACCGCCGTGCCGATCAGCCCGTACTCGTACGCGAAGTGGGCGTTGCCGTTCGCCAGGATGAAGTCGTCGGCGTGGTAGGCCTGCCGCAGCCGACCGTCGGTGTAGGTCCCGTCGTGGGTCTGGGCATAGAGGAGACCGTCGCCGAGTGAGCGAGCAGCGGCCCCTTCGCCCGCTCGCAGCAGCGCGATGATCGCCAAGGCGTTGTCGTAGGTGAACGCGACGTCGGTCAGCCCGGAGCTGTCCTGATAGCTCTGGGCCAGCCGCGGTCCGGAGGTGCGGTAGGCGTTGGTCACCCCCTTGAGGAACTTGATCGCCGCCCGGCTGGACCTGCCGTTCCAGCTCGCCGTCAGCTTGCCGGGCGCGGCCTCCGCGGTCTCGGCGCCGAGCGCCGTCAGCCCCACCCCGAGCGCGGCACCGCCACCGATCAGCAGCCGCCGACTCACCGGCCGAAGGGCGAAGTTGGAACCGTCGGTGGTGTCGGCGGTGTCGTACGTGCCGTCGTTGGTCACGATGAGCTGTTTCCTCCCCGTTAGGCGCCCTACCCCGGTGGGAGCGCTCTCAGGAGGTCACCGTAGGTCGGACCCGCGCCCCTGTCAACGCCCGTCCCACCCTGAGGCGGCGCCCGAGAGGCGGTGCCGGAGCCAACCAGCGACCTGAACCGCAAAGATCCCTTTGCAAAGAGCTCTTTGCGATCTACACTCGGCCGCGTGGAGTCCTCGATCACCGTCACCGCCGCGAACCTGAAGGCACTCACCCACCCGCTCCGGGTGCAGGTGCTCGGACTGTTGCGGACACACGGCCCGGCGACCGCGACCGCGCTGGCCCGACGGCTCGGGCTGACGAGCGGCGCGCTCTCCTACCACCTGCGCCAGCTGGAGCGGTACGGATTCATCGCCGAGGACGCCGAGCGTGGCAACGACCGGGACCGGTGGTGGCGCGCCGTGCACCGCTCCACCGAGTTCGTCTCGCAGGGCCTCGATCCGGCCGCGATCGATGCCGGGGAAGCGTACGAGCAGGGCATCATCACCGCCCTGAACCGCTCCCTGACCCAGGCACAGGCCGACCGCGCTGGCTGGCCGGCCGAGTGGCGCGGGGCGTTCAACCTGTCCGACGTGCTGCTGGAGCTGACCCCGGCGGAGGCCGAGCGACTGGAGCAGGACCTCCTCGCTCTGCTCGCCTCCTATCCTCAGCTGGACGCCGAGCGGGGACCCCGGTCGGGTGCCTGGCCGGTGAGCACCCGGTTCCAGATCGTGCCCATCGGCCCGACCGACGACGCCGACTCCGGGAACCCTGCATGACCGTGCCTGATGGTCGCGCTCCGCGGTCCGGCTCGATCATCGGCCTGCTCACCACCATCGGCATCGCCACGGTCGGCCTCCGGGTCGCCGCGATCGCCATCCCCTGGCTCGTCCTCACCAGCACCGGTTCGGCCACCCAGACCGGCCTGGTGGTGGCCGCCGAGCTCGCGCCGTACGTGCTGGCCAAGGCGATCGGCGGCCCCCTGGTCGACCGACTCGGGCAGCGCCGGGTCAGCATCGCCGCGGACGTCCTGAGCGCCGGGCTGTTCGCCCTCATCCCGGTGCTGCACCACCTGGGCGCCCTCCCGCTGCCGGCCCTGCTGGTCATCGTGGCGGCCGCCGGCGCACTGCGTGGCCCCGGCGACGCGGCGAAGCACACGATGGCGCCCCTGGTGGCGACCGCCGCCCGCACGCCGTTGACCAGAGTGACCGGACTGGTCGGCGCCACGGAGCGATCGGCGGGACTGGTCGGACCCGGTCTGGCGGCGCTGCTGATCACCGCGTTCGGCCCAGCCGCCACCGTGCTGGCGACGGCGGCCTGCTTCGGGATCAGCGCCGTTGTGGTGCTCACCTGCGTCCCGGCCGCCATCGCGGGTCCCCCGCGGGTCGAGACGGAGCCCGAGACCTATCTGGTGCAGCTGCGGCAGGGCTGGCAGTTCCTCGTCCAGGACCGGCTGCTGTTCGGTCTTGCGGTGATGATCGCGGTGACGAACCTGCTGGACGTGGCCAAGTCGTCGGTGCTGCTGCCCGTCTGGGCCCGGGACACCGGCCACGGCATCGCGGTGATCGGAATGCTGCTGACCTGCATGGCGGGCGCCCAGGTGGTCAGCTCGGTCTTCGCCTCCTGGCTCGGCGACCGGCTGCCCCGACGCACCACCTACTTCGTGGCGTTCCTGATCGCCGGCCCACCGCCGTACCTGGTGCTCGGTCTGGATGCCGAACTCTGGGTCGTCGTGGTCACCTACGTCATCGCCGGGTTGGCCTCGGGGCTGCTCAACCCCATGCTCGGGGCGATCATCTTCGAGCGGATCCCCCCGCGGATGCTGGGTCAGGTGACCGCACCGCTGGATGCCCTCGCCTACGCCGGGATGCCGTTGGGCGGGCTGGTCGCGGCAGCGCTGGTGGCCACCGCCGGGCTGGGACCGGCGCTGCTCATCTCGGCCGGGCTGTACACCGCCGCGATCCTGGTGCCGGCCATCGGCAACCGGGCGTCGTTCGACCCGCCGGGGCTGGTGGAGACCGGTGCGGATCAGACCCCGTTGACGACCACGGCCAGCACGGGAGCGAGCACCAGGGACACGGCCAGCAGGTAGACCTCGGCCGCCGAGGCAGGCGACGCCGCGCCGGACCTGCTGGCGTACGGGGCGACCGACGCCGTCCTGACCGCCCGCTGCGACCGGGTCGTGACCCTCCCCACTCGCTGACCGTCTTCCGAACCCGCTGACGCACGCCTCCGTACGCCCACGCACGTGGTGCACCGCCTGCGTGAGGGGTCGCAGGAGCGCGTCAGCACACTCTGGTTGGTGGGCCGACTCTGAGCGCGATTACTGGCCGGTGCGGCCGTCGAGGCACTCGCGCAGCAGGTCGGCGTGGCCGCAGTGTCGGGCGTCGGGCCGCCACCCTCGCGCGGATCCTCGCCCTGGACCATCCACACGTCGCTCATGGCAGCATCTCGCCGACGCCTACGGCCGGCCGAACGCCGGAGTTGCCGGGCAGGTCGGCGGCGAGCATGGTCCTCCTCGGACGGGGGTGTCAGTGCTCGACACTAGGATTTCCGGGTGCGGATCGCCACCTGGAACGTGAACTCGATCGGAGCCCGCCTGCCCCGGCTGCTGGACTGGCTGACCACCCGGGAGCCCGACGCCGTCGCGTTGCAGGAGACGAAGGCCGCCGACGACGCGTTCCCGTACGCGGAGCTGGCCGATCTGGGCTACGAGGCGCTGCACGTCGGCGACGGTCGGTGGAACGGGGTGGCGGTGCTGTCCCGGGTGGGGTTGACGCCGGTGTCGACTGAGCTGCCCGGCCATCCCGAACCGCGGTATGTGAGCGCCCGGTGCGGGCCGCTGACCATCACCAGCGTGTACGTGCCGAACGGCCGATCGCTCGATGACCCCCACTACACCTACAAGCTCGACTGGCTCGCGACCCTCCGCGGCACCCTGCCCGCGACCGACACCCCCACCGGCCTGGTGATGATGGGCGACTTCAACGTCGCCCCGACCGACGCCGACGTGTTCGACATCGGCGCCTTCGCCGGCTCCACCCACGTGACCGAGCCCGAGCGAGCCGCCGTGCGCGCCCTCACCGACACCGGTCTGGTCGATGTCCCGGCCCGACCAGGCAAGGGCGACCGTCCCTTCACCTACTGGGACTACCGGGCCGGCATGTTCCATCAGGACAAGGGGATGCGGATCGACCTGGTGCTGGCCAGTCCCGACCTGCGGATAGACGACGCCTACGTGGACCGGGAGGCTCGGAAGGGAAAGCTGCCGTCGGACCACGCGCCGGTGGTCGTCGATCTCGTGGTCGACGAATCTGCGGGATGATGTCTCGACCACGGTGAGCCGGTCCAGGTGTCAGCTCGCCCGGCACCACGTACGTGAGCAGATGAGGCACCCCGATGACTGGACAGGCCACCGAGACCGCGCGGGTCGGCCCGCTCCCCCGCGCGCTGACCATCCTGCTGGGACTCGCCGCCGCGGTCGTCGTGATCATGGGTGCACGCGAGCTGGCCTGGCTGATCGGTCCCGTCTTCCTGGCCCTGGTGATCGTGCTGCTGGTGCATCCCCTGCACACCTGGCTGAGGCACAAGAAGGTGCCGGAGGGCGTGGCGCTGGTCCTGCTGCTGCTGGCCATCTTCGGGGTGCTGATCGTGTTGGGCTCGATCCTGGTGCTGGCTGTCGCCCGGCTGGTCACGGTGCTACCGCAGTACGCGGCCGAGGCCGACGGGCTGGTGAACGACCTCCGCGAGTTCCTCATCTCGCAGGGGATCAGTCGCGAGAGCGCGTCGACCCTGCTGGCCGACGTGAGCATCGGCGCCGTCGTGCAGGCCCTGACCCCACTGCTCAGTGGGGCCGTCGGGCTGGTGGCGAACGCGATCTTCCTGCTGAGCCTGATGCTGTTCCTCGGCATCGACGCCACCGGGGCACTCGGCCGGATGGCGGCGGTCAACCGACTTCGCCCGCGGCTGGGCGAGGCGTTCCGGATCTTCTCGGCCAACACCCGCCGCTTCCTGGGCGTGACCACGATCTTCGCGGTGATCACCGGCGTCGCCGACACCCTCCTGCTGTTGTGGCTGGACATCCCGCTGGCGATCCTGTGGGGCCTGTTGGCGGCGATCTGCAACTACATCCCGTACGTGGGCTTCGTCATCGGTCTCCTCCCACCGGCCATCCTGGCGCTGCTGATCGGCGACTGGCCGCTGATGCTGGTCGTGATCGTCGCCTTCATCGTGCTCAACTCGTTGTTCACCTCGCTGATCCAGCCGTACTTCGTCGGTGACGCCGTCGGGGTCTCGATGCCCGTCACCCTCGTGGCGCTGGTGTTCTGGGGCTGGGTGCTCGGCCCGCTGGGGGCCATCCTGGCCATCCCCCTGACACTGCTGGTGAAGGCGATCCTGGTCGACACCGACCCCTCCGCCGGCTGGGCGATCGCCCTCTTCGGCTCCACCCGGGCGATGCGGCACGATTCGGAGGCCGAGCTGAGCGATCGCCCGGAGACCGAGCCCACCGGGCCCGCCGACTCCGCCGTCGCGAACGCGACCGGATCCGGGCCGGACAGTGACGCGGTCGACACGATCCGGACGGCGGAGCAGCCCACGCCCTGAGACCTCTGCCACACGAGGTGTCACCCCACGACAGGTGAGATGCGTGACATTCCGGGGATTCCTCCGTCTCAGCGGGGTCCACCTCCCCACCGAACGGTCTCGTCGCTGTCACACTCTGCCCGTGGGTCCGTCGACAACGACGTCGAGGTCTCCATGAAAACCGGCACCGTCTTAGGAGTACCCCGTGAACAGCTTCTTCCAGTTCCTCTGGCTGATCATCGTCAGCTTCGCCTTCGTGGCGTACCTCATCGTCTTGTTCCAGATCGTCACGGACCTCTTCCGTGACAAGGAGCAGAAGGGATGGCACAAGGCCGTCTGGATCATCTTCCTGATCGTCTTCCCGCTGCTCACCGCAGTCATCTACCTGATCGCCCGGGGCGGTGGCATGGCCGAGCGTCAGTCCGCGTACGTCCAGCAGGTCAAGTCCGACAGCGACAAGTACATCCGCGAGGTCGCGGGTCGTTCTCCGGCCCAGGAGATCGCGGACGCCAAGGCGCTCCTCGATGCCGGCTCGATCAGCGCCGACGACTTCGACAAGATCAAGGCCAAGGCTCTCGCCTGACCCGTCCGACCGCCTCTCACTCCGTGCGCGCCGTGAGCCGACCTTCGTCGGCCGCGGCGCGTACGCGTTCGTAGTCCGTTTCCGTCTTCTCCGCGTACGCCGCCGCGAAGTCCGTGATCGCCTCGTCGAAGCGGTCCTTGCCGCCGAGATACGCCGCGATCGCCACCCGGTCCCCGGAGCGGGCGTGGGCGCGGGCCAAGGTCCAGGCGCAGGCGTCGGCGTACGTCCCGAGCTGGTCCGCGTTCAGCTCCGACGGCTCGAACGAGCCCTTCCAGTCCCGGAACTGACGCACGTAGTAGTCCCGGGGATAGCCGGACACCGCGGCGCTCTTCCACCCGAGCAGGATGTCGCCGTACGCCTGCATCAGGCGCTGACCCTCGACCACCCGGCGGCCCTGGTGGGGATAGGTGTGACCGGGCACGAACGGCGCGAGCACCGAGACGGACGCCTCCTTCGCCTGCAGCATCAAGAAGTCGTTCTCGTCAGCGCCCGCCAGCAGCACCACCCAGGCCGACGTCCCGACGCTGCCGACCCCGACGACCCGGCGGGCCATCCCGAGCAGCCGGTAGTTCTGCAGCAGCCGGTGGATCTCCGGGGTGACCGTCTCCGCGTACGACTCCAGCACCTCCGCCATCCCGCTCAACAGGCTCGCCTGGTCGCGGTCCGGGGCGAGATCGGCCAACGGCACCAGGAACGGCGGGTCGGCGATCCACTCGGCGTGACCGTCGACCACCCGGATCAGCTTGCGCACCGCCTGCCGGCTGTCCCGCCGCTTCGCCTTCTCGGTCACCTTGCGGGCCTGGGCCAGATCCCGTTTGCCCGGCCCCTGGGCGATCCGCTCCAGTCGCTCGGTGGACATCTCCAGGTGGGCGTACCAGACCTGGGTCGCGGTCGCGGCGGCGAACCGGGCCATCGAGGTCCGGTAGAACCGGCCGACCCGGGTGGTCAGTGCGCGTCGGCTCCGATGGTCCAGCCCGTTCTCGCGGCCGGCCAGCTCGAAGCTGGCCGCGAGACGCTTCACGTCCCACTCGAACGGACCGGGGTGGGTCTCGTCGAAGTCGTTGAGATCGAACACCAGGCGCCGCTCGGGCGAAGCGAACAACCCGAAGTTGGACAAGTGGGCGTCACCGCACAGCTGCACCGTCAGGCCCGAGTTGGGCCCCGCACCCAGGTCGGCGGCCATCAGCGCGGCGGCTCCGCGATAGAACGTGAACGGCGAAGCCAGCATCCGCTCGTACCGGATCGGCACCAGCTCGGGGATCCGGTTGGTGTCCTGGGCGGTGAGGATGTCGACCGGGTCGGTCGGCGAGGCGACCAGCTCGGCCTGGTTCTCGCGCGGCAGGCGTCGCCGCGCCGCCCGGCCGGCCTCAACCTGGTCGGCAGTAGTCGGGAGCCCGTACGGCCACGTCGTCGTCACCCGCCTTTTGTACCGCTATCCACACCAGACGTGGCTCTTGCTCCAGAAGATCTCGCCGCCGACGGTCCAGTTGGTCGCGTACGGCAGAATCGTCCCTCGTGATCGAGTACCGCACCCCCGCCGAGATCGAGCAGATGAGACCCGCCGGGGCGTTCGTCGCCAGTGTGCTGACGGCGCTGAAAGTCAAGGCGGCGGTCGGGGTGAACCTGCTCGAGCTCGATGCGCTGGCCCACCAGATGATCCGCGACGCCAGGGCGGAGTCCTGCTATATCGACTACCACCCGTCGTTCGGCGCCAGCCCGTTCGGCAAGGTGCTCTGCACCTCGGTCAACGACGCGGTGCTGCACGGCCTCCCGTACGACTACGTGCTCGCCGACGGTGACCTGCTCAGTGTCGACTTCGCGGCGTCGGTGAACGGCTGGGTGTCTGACTCGGCGCTGTCCGTGGTGGTGGGGACGCCGCGCGCGGAGGACCTCACGCTGATCGAGACCACCGAGGTGGCGCTGGCCGCGGGTATCGAGGCCGCGCAGGCGGGCGCCAAGATCGGCGACATCTCCTTCGCCATCGCCCGGGTCGCGACCCAGGCCGGTTACAAGATCAACACCGACTTCGGCGGTCACGGGGTCGGCCGCACCATGCACGGCGATCCGCACATCCCCAACAACGGCCGGCGCGGCCGCGGTCTGCCCCTGAAGCCGGGCTTGGTGATCGCCATCGAGCCGTGGTTCCTCGCCTCGACCGACAAGATCTACACCGACACCGACGGCTGGACCCTGCGCAGCCGGGACGGTTCCCGCGGCGCCCACTCCGAGCACACCATCGCGATCACCGCCGACGGCCCCCTGATCCTGACGGCCCGGGCCTGACCCCGAGTTTTTTGTGCCGCTATCCACACCCATTGTGGTTCCTGCTCCGAAACCCTGGGCTTATTGTCCGAGCGCCCGGCGTACATCCCGGATGAAGAGGCCCGGCGTCTCGACCAGCACCTCCGGGGCGTACCGCAGCAAGGTCCACCCGTCGGCGATCACCGCGTTCTGTCGGGCCAGGTCGGCGGCGTGGGCCTCACTCGACGAGTGGTAGCGGAAGCCGTCCAGCTCGATGGCCAGCCGCTTCTCCTCGAAGGCGATGTCCAGCTCCGCCGCCCGTCCGCTCGAGAGACGGATCGCAAGGTTGACTACGAAGCCAGTGATTCCGGCTTCCGTCAGAAGCCGAACGCCGAGCCGCTCGAGATCGGAGTGCGCGCGATCTCCGGTGCGCTCGAGCAGGTCACGCATCGCGGTCGTGCCCCACGTCCCTCGGTTGCGCTGAAATGCCTCGTTGAGCTGGATCGCTGTGACGACTTGCTGTTGCTTTGCCCTGTCGATGACGCGGACGCCGTGCCTCCGGCGAGCCCGTTCCAGCGCTGCCGCGGCTCGCAGGAGGGCCAACGGTCGGGCCAGCACCGTCACCCCACGGTGGTTGGTCACGTCGTACGGGTCCACCCACCGACGTAGCAGGCAGACTCCTGACTGCAGGGTCCGCCGAGTCGAGCCGTCCACCTGGAACTCCCAACGCAGCGGCGGATCCGGGACCAGACCCCACCACCAGGCGGCGCCGACGCCCGAGAGGACGCCGTTGTCGACCCACAGAGCGGCGGCCCTCATCCGCAGCTCCGGCGACTCGACCACGACACCCAACCGGTAGACCCGCGGGTATGCCACGAGCCAGTCTCCGGTCTTGAGTCGGTAGTCGATCTGTCGTCTCGTGAGCCCCAACCGGAGGGCCTGGGCTCTCGAGATGACACCCGCCTGCTCCCGCACCAACGTCTGCACTGCGTTCCGGTCCATGTCCTCACACCTAAGGACGTCGATACCAGTTCGTACGGGGTCGGCTCAGGACTGTGGATAGTGGAGCAAGGGCATCCGTTGTTGTGGATAGCGGCACAGAACGCGCATCAGGAGGCGGCCCAGCCAGATCAGCGGTAGACGATCACCTTGTCGCCGACGCGCACGTCGTTGAAGAGCGACTGGATGCCGGAGAGGTTGCGGACGTTGACGCAGCCGTGGGAGGCGCCGTTGTAGCCGCGGGCGGCGAAGTCGGGCGAGTAGTGGACGGCCTGACCGCCGGAGAAGAACATCGCGTACGGCATCTTCGTGTGGTAGATCGTCGAGACGTGGTTGCGGGACTTCCAGCCGACCGAGAACGAGCCCTCGCGGGTCGGCAGCTCCTGGGAGCCGAAGCGGACGTCCATCCGCATCTGGGGCTTGCCGTCGACCACCCAGACCAGGGAGTTGGTCGCCTTGCTGATGCAGAGCGCCCGCCCCGTCAGGCAGCGCGAGTCCAGCCCGGCCGCCGACGGCTTCGGGGTCCGGTTGTGCTTCTCGTCGCTGGTCGGCGTCCTGGTCATCGCCGTCAGCCGGTTCCAGGTGCGGTCGTCGACCTCACCGGTGACCGGGATCGCCCGCTTGTCCTGGAAGCCCTTCACCGAGCTGACGGTCATCGAGCCGTACGACCCGGTCACGCTGCCGGAGAACCAGCCGATCTGCTTCAACCGTGCCTGCAGATCACGGACCCGGTCGCCGGAGTCGCCTTGGGAGAAGATGGCCGGACCCGGGACGAGCCGATTGTGCATCTCGTCGTCGGTCGGCTGGCGAGTCATCGCGGTGAGCTTGGTCCAGGTGGTCTTGTCGACGGCCCCGGTCCGGTCGAGCTTTCGCTTCTCCTGGAAGCCCTCGACGCCCTTGATGGTGCCGGCTCCGTACGTGCCGGTGATGCTGCCCGCGTACCAGTCGAGCTGGCGCAGCCGGTGCTGCAGCTCGCGGACCTTCGTGCCCCTGTCGCCCTTCTCGAGCATCGCGGGGGCGGTCGTGGGACTCGGCTTGGTGGTCGGCTTCACCGACGGTGCCGCCGTGGTGGTCGATGGTGTCGGAGCGGCGGTGGTCGGCGCCGAGGAGGGGGACGGGGACGACGTCGCCGGGACCTGGCTGTCCGGTGCCGGGGCGGCCTGGTCGGCCGGGACCTGGCCGCAGCCGCTCGCGATCAGGCCGAGGGTGAGGGCTCCGGCCAGCGCCCCGAGCAGCCGCAGGCGTCGCCCGCCTCTGCGGTGTGCCCCCGCTGCCGGCCGAACCGTCATGTCCTGTCCCCTACGTCCCAGTGGTCCCAGAAGTCACACCGTAACCCGGGAGGATGTCGTGATCCAGTCCGGGCGGCAGCCACGACCGACCTGTTACCCGTGGTTCATGCCGAGGTCGAGAGATTCACCCGCCCCGGCACGTCACCGAGTCCGAGCCGTGATCAGCGAGGACGGGCGCTCTTGCTCAGCTTGCTCAGACCCTCGCGGATCTTGGCCTGGTTCTCCGGCTTCTGCAGCTCCCGCGTCGCGACCTGGATGACCTTGGCGGCCACCGCGCCCTTGGCGAGCTTGCCCAACATGCCCATCTGATGCTCCTCGTTTCTCGCACCCGCTGGGGTCGGGTGTCGGACCATCCACGATAAGTGGGCCCTCCAAGGGCACACTCGGCCGACCTCACCTGCAGGCGGGATCTCGATGTCGAGTGCGCGGACCTCCAGGAACCACGACACGGCCCACATCACCCGTGGATCCTGCGGCCCCTCGGCCGACGTGCACGGGTGCTCGACGTCGGCTGCGGCGACGGGCTGCTGCAGGAGCGGCTCGCCTCGACCGTCGGTCGCCTCGTCGGCCTGGAACCGGATGCGACGGCCGCGACCGCCGCCCGGTCTCGAAGGGATCGTCGTCGTCGGCCTCGGCGCCGAGCACAGCGTGGCCGACCGGGTGCGGTCAGCCCTGAGCGTGCCGGTCAACGGGAGGTCGGGCGCCTGCGGCACGAGCAGGGCGACATCGGCGTACCGGTGGCCGAGCCCGTGGAGACGTACGCCGATCTTCGCCGGGTGGTCCGATCGGAGCTGCCCGCGCCCGCTGGCGCTATGGACTGCACTCTCGCTACCTGGTGCGGACCGCACTGCCGACCCACCGCCCACGGCTGATCGGCCCCCTAGTCTGGACGGATGCGCCTCACTCTCTGCGTCCTGCTGTGGTCCGTCGAAGGTCAGGAGGGACAGCTGTCGGCGTACGAGGACGAGGTGCTCGCCGTGGTGCCGGAGTACGGCGCGACCGTGCTGTCGCGCGTGCGCCGGACGGGCGGGACGACGGAGCAGCCGTACGAGGTGCAGGTGATCGAGTTCCCCGACCAGGACGCGCTGGACGGCTATCAGGCCGACCCACGTCGAACCACACTGGCGGGCATCCGCACGCAGGTGATCGCCCGGACCGAGATCATCCCGGTCACCACGGTGACCGGTGACTGACCTCCAGCCGCCCCTGGAACGATCCCGAACGATCGAGGGCCCCAAGCCCTCAAGCCTGGTTCGCACCGGACGGGGAGAGTCTTCCGCAGGTCGGGCTGAGCCCAGGGCTGAGGTCACAGCACCCTCGGCCCGTCGGCGTCAGCGCCGCCCGAGGCTCTTCGCCAGCGCCTTGGCTTCCTTGGCCGGCGCCCGCGAGCCCCACAGATCGCCGCTCCGGAGTCGGGCGCTGGACAGCTCCTCGAGCGCGTAAAGCAGCCGCGGACCATACTCGGCCAGATTCTGCTCGGCGCGCGGACGGAGGAGATCGACCACCCGCTCATTGAGGGCCCGGGCCTCTTTCCGATCGCCCCGGCTCCTCGCCTCCTGCCAGACCCGGTGCGCGGCGGCGAGCTCGTCCTCGACCTGGTCGGCCGCCGCCGGCTCGATCGCCACCGCCTCGGGCTCCGGCTCGATGTCGGCCGGCTCCGGCTTCGGCTGAATGTCGGCCGGCTCGGGCTCCGGCTCGGTGTCGGCTTGTTCCGACTCATCGGCCAGGGGCGCGATGGATACCGGCTCGGCCTCGAATGGCGCGGTCACCACCGGTTCCGGTCCCATCGGCGCAGCCTCGATCGACTGGTCTGCGGCCGGCGCAGACTCGATGGTCTGCGGTTCGGCCGGCCGCCGCTGGACGTGCTCGGACTCGTTCAGCTGACTCTCGCGCACGGGCTCGACGTCCTCCGCGGTGGCCGAATCTGCGTCGGCAGTCTGCCGATCCTCCTCCTGACGATCCGCTGCCGCTGGGGCCACTACCGCGTCCTCGTCGGCCCGCCGCTCGCGCGCCTGGCGCTCCCCCTCCAGCCAGGCGGCCTCGGCTCGAGCGGCCTCTTCCTCGCGCTCCCGCTCGACACGATCCGCCGCGACCTGCGCCGCTCGAACCCGCTCAGCCTCGGCTCGGGACGCCTCCTCGCGAGCCCGCCGCTCCCCCTCCAGCCACTCCTCCTCCGCCCGCGCACGCTCCTGCCGCTCGCGCTCCAGACGCTCCTGTTCCACCCGCTCTTCCTCGGCTCGGGCCGCCTCCTCGCGAGCAGCCCGCTCAGCCTCCGCCCGCTGCAACTGCTCCCGCTCAGCCTCAGCCCGCGCCACCTCAGCCCGCTCAGCCTCAGCCCGCGCCACCTCAGCCCGCTGCAACTGCTCCCGCTCAGCCTCAGCCCGCTCAGCCTCAGCCTCCGCCCGCTCTGCTTCGGCGGACTCCCGCTCGGCGCGTTCCAGCTCAGCGATCTCGGCCTGCAGCCGTTCCAGCTCGATCCGCTCCATCTCGGCCGGATCGGCGGCCCGCCGCTCGGCTTCGCGCTGCTCCAGCGCGGCGCGCTCGGCCTCGATCCGCTCCGCCTCCTGGCGTTCGGCCTCGAGGCGGTGCGCCTCCATCCGCTCCTCGCGCCGCCGTTGGCGCTCCCGCCGTTCCGCCTCTGCCTCCGCGGCCAGCCGCTCGGCCTCGGCCCGGGCGGTCTCGATCCGCTCGAACTCGCGACGGGCGGCCTCGGCCTGCTCCGCCTGAGCCTGCTCGGCCGCCACCCGGGCGGACTCGGCGCGCTCGGCCTCCCGCCGTTCAGCCTCGCGCTGCGCCTCCTCGAGCCGCTGCTGCTCCAGCCGGTGGGCCTCGCTCCGCTCCGCGGCGAGGCGGTCGGCCGCCTCCCGCTGCAGCTCGGCTTCCAGGGCGGCCACGGTCGCCGACGCACCCGCGGCCGCACCCGCGTAGGCGTCGCCCGGGCCGAGCGGCTCCCACCGCACCGGACCGCTGCCGCGCGGGATCCCGGCTGAGAGCTCGCCGGCCGCCTTCCGCTCCGGCGCCGGCCGGGCCGCCAGCTCCTCGGCCACCAGGTCCGCCTCCTCGGTGCGGTCGAGTGCCCGCAGGTCCCGGACGAGATCACCCAGCGACCCGGCCAGCTGAACCCGGGCCGTCTCGTCCTTGGGCGCCAGCCCGGCGAGCAGGTCGATCAGCTGCCGCCGGGTGACCAGCCCGAGATCCACCTCACCGACGGCGAGCAGCCGGTCGGCCAGGTCTCGGTAGAGCCCGAACAGCGGCTCGGCCAGCCGCTGCAGCAGGGCGGGACTCAGTCGGCCCGGCTGCGCCAGCCGCCCGTCGACCACCCGATCGTAGGTGTCCCGCGCGATGTGCAGATGGGTCAGGGCGTCCTCGGCCAGACCGGCGGCCCAGCGGGCGTCCGAGACCAGGCGGTCGGCGTCCACCACCACGTACGCGGTGTCGGGGTCCGACCGCAGCCCCGCCTCGGCGAGTCGCTGCAGGGCGGCGTCGGCGTACGCGTTCGCCGTCGCGGCGTCGTCGCCGGCCAGGGCTCCGCGTGCCGTGCAGGCGAGCGCCCAGACCACCGTGCTCGGGGCCAGGGCCCCGGCCAGCGGCTCCGCCCCCACCTGCTCGCGCAGCTCCGTGATCGAGCGCACCGTCTCCGCCGCCGCCTCGGGCAGTCCGGCCGCGGCCTGGATCACGCCCAGGTGCACGACCGCGGTCACGTAGCGCGCCGCGTCGGCCACCGACGTGTACGGACCGATCGGCCCGTTCGCGGTCAGCTGCTGGGCGGCCAGCTTGACGCCCTCCTGCGCTTCGGGGGCGGCCAGCGGGTAGGCGTGGCCGAGCAACCGGTGCTGGGTCAACGCCACGAGCGCGTCGGCCAGCTCGGGGATCCGGGTCGGGTCGGAGCCCACCCAGCCGCGGAGCCGTTGCACCGCCGACGCGAGCTGCTTGCCCTTCTGGGCGTACGGGTCCTGCGGCTGCTTGGGCCGGTTCTGCTTGTTCTGCTGCTGGGCCATCGTGCCTTCCGGGGCTGACTGCGCTCTCGATCCTGCCAGACGGTCCGCCTGGTACACCTGTTGTCGTGTCCGCTCTCGAGCTGTCGACCCTGACCCTGCCGACCGCACGGGTCGGAACCAGCCCGCTGCCGCCGCTGCGGTCGACCGCCGACCTGCACACCTCCGCGGCGTACGCGACCGAGGGCCCGGGGGCGATCGAGCCGGAGATGGCGACCAACCTGGCGTACGGGCGGGTCGCGTCGGTGCTGCCCTATCTCCCGCGGGATGTCTACGACCGGACGCTCGCCGACGTCGCCCACCCGACCGCGGTGCTGAGCAACGACCGGCTCCGGGCCACGTTCCTGCTGGGTCAGGGCGGACGGCTGTGGTCGCTGGTCGACCGCACCACCGGCCGCGAGCTGCTGTACGCCAACGGCGCCCTGCAGCCGGGCAACCTCGCCCTGCGGAACGCCTGGTTCGCCGGCGGGGTGGAGTGGAACCTCGGCACCACCGGTCACCACCCGCTCACCTGCGAGCCGTTGCACGCCGCCCGGACCACCCTGCCCGACGGCAGCCCCGGGCTGCGGCTGTGGGAGTTCGAGCGGATGCGGGAGCTGGTGGTCCAGATCGACGCCTGGCTGCCCGACGGCGCACCGCACCTGGCGGTCCAGGTGACGATCACCAACGTCACCGCCCACGACGTGCCCGTGTACTGGTGGTCCAACATCGCCGTCCCGGAGACGGCCGCGACCCGGGTGCTGACCCCGGCGGACGCGGCCTTCCGGTTCGACTACGGCCGCACCCTCCGGCGGGTGGAGATGCCGGTCGACGACGGCATCGACCGGAGCTACCCGAGCCGATCGAGCCACGCGGTCGACTACTTCTTCGACCTGCCGGCAGCGACGCCCCGACCGTGGATCGCGGCGCTCGACGGGGACGGGGACGGCCTGGTGCAGACCTCGTCGGCCCGGCTGCGCGGCCGCAAGCTGTTCGTCTGGGGAACCGGGCGCGGTGGGCGGCGCTGGCAGGAGTGGCTGTCGCCGCTCGGCGGGTCGTACCTGGAGATCCAGGCCGGTCTGGCCCGCACCCAGCTGGAGCACCTCCCGCTGCCCGCTGGCGAGCGCTGGTCCTGGCTGGAGACGTACGGCCCGCTCCGGCTCGGCGCCGATGCCGCGCACGGGGACTGGTCGGCCGCGCTGGCCGCCACCACCGCGGAGCTCGGGGGCGACGACCCGTGGTTCGCCGACCAGGAGCGACACGGTCTCGCGCTGGTGGACCGGCCGATCACGGAGCGGCTGCAACGGGCCTCCGGTTGGGGAGCGCTCGAGGTACGCCGCCGGACGCGCACCGGCGAGGGGTGGCCCGACCTGCCGGGGACCCCCTTCGCGGAGGAGGATCTGGGGCCCGAGCAGCAGCCGTGGCTCGACCTCCTCGAGGGGCGCCGAGCAGCCTGGGACGGCACCGCGCCCACCAGCTACCAGACAGCTCCCGGCTGGCGGTCGCTGCTCGAGTACGCCGCGGGCCCGTACGCCGCACTGCAGCGCGGGGTTGCCCGGTGGGCGGGCGGTGATCGGCTCGGGGCCGTGGACGCCTGGGAGCAGGCGCTCCGCGACCGACCGTCGGCCGTGGGCTGGCGGAACGTGGCCATCGCGTTCGCCGACGACGATCCGGTACGCGCCCTGGCCGGCTACCGCGAGGCCCGGTCCCTGGACCCGACCATGATCGGGTTGGTGATCGAGCACCTCGAGCTGTTGATCACCGTCGGCCACCACACCGTGGTCCTCGCCGAGATCGACGAGCTGCCGGCGGCCCAGCGGACCGACCCGATGATCATGCTGTGCGAGGCGCGAGCGGCGGTGGCGGTCGGCGATGCCGACCGGGCCGGTCGGATCCTTCGACCGGGACTGGTCGTCCCCGGGGTGCGGGAGGGTGCGGTGACCCTGGGACGACTGTGGCGGGACTACCGGTCACTCGTCGTCGGCCCGGCGACCGCCGCGACCGAGGAGCTGCCGTCGGCGTACGACTTCTCGATGCAGCCCGATCAGTCCGTGATCACGACCGACGCGTCGTAGTCGGCCAGCTCGTCGGCGTCGGGCCGCTCGAAGACCCGGTCCCAGCGAGCGAGATCGCTCCGCGGGATGGGGGGGTCCACTTGACCGCGGGCTTCGATCCGCCGCCAGAGCTCGTCCAGCGATGGGTCGAGGAACACCAGCTCCACCCCAGCACCCAGGGTCCGCGCTTCCACCTGCAGGCGATCCCGTTCGTCGCGACCCCACGTCCCCCACTCGATGATCACCACGTTGCCGGCCCGCAACAGGTCGCGCGCGAGCTCCCACTGCAGGCGCTCGACGCGATCGCGCAGCTGCTCGTCCCACAGGCTGATCTCGAGGGCTTCGAGCCAGTCGTCCGGGCACAGCCGGATGCCGGTGCGCTCGGCGGCCAGGCTGCGCGCCATCGTCGTCTTGCCGGCGCCGGGCAGGCCGCAGACGATGATCAGCACCGGTTCGGTCACGGTCGTCTCTCCTCTCGCTCGCACCAGGTCGAACGCGGTCATGGGCGGAGTCTGCTGGGTGTCGATCCGGCCGCGGAGACCGGGTCAGGACATCCACCGCCGCGGGGACACCGGCTGTCAGGATCGCGGCGCTCCGGCGGCGCCGGCCGCCGCGACCGCGGCCGCCGCCAGCGCGGTGATCCCCGCCCAGTCCTCGGCCTCGATCAGTGATCGCGGGGTGAGCCAGGTGCCGCCCACCGCCGGCACACTGGGCACGGCCAGGTAGTCCTGCAGGTTCGCCGCCGTCACCCCGCCGGTCGGGCAGAACCGCACCCGCGGCACCGGACCGCCGATCGCGGTCAGGTAGGCGGGTCCACCGGCCGGTCCCGCCGGGAAGAACTTCAGCTCGGTCAGCCCGTGGTCGAGCGCGGCCAGCACCTCGCTCACGGTGGCGACCCCCGGCAGGACGGGCACCGGCGCCGCCACGAGGCGTTCCAGCAGGGCCGGGCTCGTCCCGGGACTGACCAGGAAGTCGGCGCCGACCGCCAGTGCCCGCTCGACGTGGGCGGCGGTGAGCACGGAGCCGACCCCCAGCGCGATCTCGGGCACCTCGGCCGCGATGGCGGCCACGGCATCGAGCGCCCGCGGGGTCCGCAGGGTGACCTCGATGATCGCCACCCCGCCGGTCACCAGGGCCCGGGCCAGCGGGACGGCGGTGGCCGGGTCGTCGATCACCACCACCGGGATCACCGGGGAGACGTCGAGCGGACTGGTGGACAGGCTCATGCGCCGGTCCCCTCTCTGGAGTCGGGTTCTTCGCCGCTGGTCGGGGGTGCGCTGGCCAGGTGGGCGCGGGTCTGGGCGAGCGTGGGGACGAGACCGGTGCCACCCCGCCCACCGACCACCAGCGACGACGCCGCGGCGGCCAGCCGGGCGGCGGTGACCAGGTCGTCGCCGAGCACCAGCCGGGCGGTGAGGGTGCCGACGTACGCGTCACCGGCTCCGGTCTGGTCGACCACGGCCGGCGCCGGCACGGACGGGATCCAGGCCGACACGTCCGCGTCGACCACCTGGACCCCCGAGGCGCCGCAGGTGACCGCGACGATCTCGGTCCCCAGCGCCCGCAGCCGGTCCGCCGCCGCGACCGCGGAGTCCACGCCCAGCAGGGCCGAGGTCTCGCCCGGGTGGGACGGCGTGATCACCCACGAGTCCGGAGCCAGTGCGACCAGGAGCTCGGCGGCGTCGGCGGCTCCGGTCAGCCGCGGCCGGTAGTTGGGGTCGTACACGAACCGCTCCGCAACCCGGGCCGCGTGGCGGACCGCCTCTCGGGCCGACGGTGAGATCGCGCCGGCGATCCCGCTCGCGACGACCGCACCGGCGGTGCGCAGCACGGCATCGCTGAGGTGGTCCGGGGACAGAGTGGAACCGACGCTGCCCGACCGGGCATAGCTGAACTCGCGCTCCCCGGCCGGGTCGCTGTGGACCAGGTAGACCCCTTGCTGACCGGCCGCGAAGCGGATCAGACCGGTGCCGATCCCGAGCGTCTCCACCCGGGCCGCGATGGCCCGACCGAGTTCGTCGTCGGTGAGCACGGCGGCCAGTCCGACCCGGGCCCCGGCCGCCGCCGCGGCGGCGGCCACGTTGAGGGTGTCCCCCGAGATCCCCAGCACAGCAGGCACATCGTGACCGAAGGGCGCGCTGGTGGCCACCTCGACGAGCACCTCGCCGAGGCAGACCATGTCGTAGCTGTCCGATGCCATGGCGGTCACCAGTCGTGGATCGAGCCGTCGCGCCGACGGTTCACCGGCAGGTACTTCGGGTCGTACGGGTAGCGGGCGGCGGCCTGCTCGTCGAAGGTGACCCCGAGGCCCG
The DNA here is from genome assembly GCA_036524985.1 of Microlunatus sp. GTDB lineage: Bacteria > Actinomycetota > Actinomycetes > Propionibacteriales > Propionibacteriaceae > Microlunatus. Next base: position 30,278 of record DATDBH010000108.1, read on the forward strand.
GGAGATCGCCGGGGTGCATGTAGCCGTCGACGAACGTGTACGCGGTGCCGAACACCTCAGCCGCCTCGGGGCGGTGACCCATGTACTCCTGGATGCCGAAGTTGGGGATGGTCAGGTCGACGTGCAACGCGGCCGCGTGGGCGACCGGTGAGAGGTCGCCCGGACCGTGCGAACCGGAGCGGACCCCGTAGAGGTCGGCCAGCGCGAAGATCCGTTGCAGGTGGGTGATCCCGCCGGCGTGGGACACCGAGGTGCGGATGTAGTCGATCAACCGCTCGGTGATCAGCTGCTGGCAGTCCCAGATGCTGTTGAAGACCTCCCCGACGGCGATCGGGGTGGTGGTGTGCTGCCGGATCAGCCGGAACGCGGACTGGTCCTCGGCCGGGGTCGGGTCCTCCATCCAGAACATCCGGTACGGCTCCAGCGCCGCCCCCAGCCGACCGGCCTCGATCGGGCTCAGCCGGTGGTGCACGTCGTGCAGCAGGTGCACCTGGTAGCCGAACTCGGCGCGCAGGTGCGCCATCACCTGCGGGGCGAAGTCCAGGTAGGCGCTGGTCTCCCAGGTGTCCTCCTGCGGCACGTTGCCGCTGGCCGGCTCGTAGATCCGGCCGTCGGCCTTGTCCTCGGCCCGCGCGATCCCGTACGTCTTCTCCAGCCCGGGGATGGCGGCCTGGGCCCGGATCGCCAGGTAGCCCTGGTCCAGGTGCTCCTGGAAGTCCCGGCTCAGCTCGTCCAAGGTGTCCCCGCTCGCGTGGCAGTAGACCATCACGCCCTCGCGGGCCGCCCCGCCGAGCAGCTCGTAGACCGGCAGCCCGGCCACCTTGCCCTTGATGTCCCACAGAGCCACGTCGACCGCGGCGAGCGCGGTCATGGTCACCGGGCCACGCCGCCAGTAGGCGCCCTTGTAGAGGTAGGACCAGGTGTCGGTGATCCGGCGGGAGTCCCGACCGATCAACAGGGGGCAGACGTGGTCGCGCAGGTAGGAGGCGACGGCCAGCTCACGACCGTTGAGGGTCGCGTCGCCGATGCCGGTGACCCCGTCCTCGGTCTCGATGATCAAGGTGACGTAGTTGCGGCCGGGTGAGCTGACCACCACCCGAGCGTCGGTGATCTTCATCGGTCGATCCTCTCGTGCGGGGCGGTGGAGTCGAGACGCAGCATCACCTTGCTGCTGCCCGAACCCGGGTCGGCCGCGACCTGCAGCGCGGTCTCGGCATCGTCGATGCCGAAGGAGTGGGTCATCAGCGGGGTGACGTCCAACCCGTCCGCCAGGGCGATCAGGGCGTCGGAGATCTCGTCGACGAACCGGTACGAGCCGATCCAGCTGATCTCGCGGGTGACCAGATCTCCGAGGGCGGCCTGGACGGCTCCCCCGGGCAGGTTGCCCACCTGGACGACCGTGCCGCCGCGGGCCGCCGCGTGCAGCACCCCTCCGATGGCCCGGGGCGATCCGGACGCCTCGAAGATGAGATCGAGGTCCGCCGGCAGACCGGACTCCCGTACGTCCACGGTCGTGTCCGCGCCCATCGCGGCGGCCACCGCCAGGGCGGTGGGGTTGACGTCGGCGGCGATCACGCGCGCGGCGCCGGCGTGCTTGGCCGCCGCCACGACGAGGGCACCGATCGGTCCGGCCCCGTTGACCAGGACCTCGCGGCCGGTCAGGTCACCGGCCCGCCGGACGGCGTGCAGGGCGACCGCCAGGGGCTCGGCGAGAGCTCCGCTGCGGGTGTCCACCCCGTCGGGCAGGACCCGGAGCTGATCCGCCCGGACCGCCTTGCGCTGCACGAAACCGCCGTCGGTGTGCGGGTCGAACGCCGCCGAGCCGAAGTAGCGGACCTGCGGGTAGAGGTTGGTGCGACCGCGTAGCCGCTCGGGCAGCCGCCCGTCACCGACCAGGGTGGCCGGGTGGACGGTGACCGGCTGGCCGATCTCCACCCCGCTCACCCCGGACCCGATCTCGTCGATCCGCCCGGCGATCTCGTGGCCGAGCACCAGCGGGCTCGTGAGGACCGCCGTCCCCGAGGACCCGTTCTTCCAGTACGCCAGGTCGGAGCCGCAGATCCCGCCCCACTCGACGGCGATCACCACCTCCCCCGCCTCGGCCCGAGGATCCGGCCGCTCCTCCAGCCGCAGGTCGCCGGCCCCGTACACCACCACGGCCCTCATGAGTGCAGCCTCTCGTCCGACAGCGCCCTCATGCCGCGTCCTCCAGCCGGACCAGGTCCCGACCGCGGACCTCGGGTGCGATGATCGCGGAGATCAACGTGATGGCGGAGTAGCCGACCACCATCGCGGCCAGCGGCCACCACTGTCCGGTGACGGCGACCAGGGTCGCGGCCAGCACCGGTCCGATGGCCGTCGCCAGGATGCCGCCGATCTCCTTGGCCAGGGCGAGCTGGGTGAACCGGGTCCGGGCGCCGAACAGCTCGGGCAGGGTCACGCTCTCCAGCGAGAACAGGCCGAGCACGCAGATGTTCAGACCGACGGCCATCCCGATGGTGATCAGGGTCGGGTCGGCGCTGGTGATCATCAGCAGCATCGGAAAGGCCCAGAGCATGGCCATGATCGCGAACGCGATGTAGAGCGGTCGCCGGCCGAACCGGTCCCCCAGCAGACCGACGATCGGCACCGTGAGGAAGCCGAACAGCGAACCGATCAAGATCGCGTCCGTGCCGACGGACTTGCTGACGGCGAGCGCGGTGGCCAGGTAGCCGACCAGGAAGGTCTGGATGAGCCCGGAGTTGCCGGCCTGACCGAACCGCAGACCGAGGGCGAGGAAGAACGACTTCCCCTTGCGCTGATGCAGGGCGACCTCGATCGTGCTGGTGCCGGACAGGGCCTCGGTGCGGGCCCGCTCCTCGAGCTCGGCCTTGGACAGGGCCACCCCGTCGACGGTGTCCACCCGAGCCTCGAAGACCGGGCTCTCCTTCATCGTGCGGCGGATCCACAGGGCCAGGATCAGCAGGATGAAGCTGGCCAGGAAGGGAATCCGCCAGCCCCAGCTGAGCAGCTGCTCCTCGGTGAGGGTGGCGACCAGGATCGCCCACAGCGCCGTGGCGCCGAGGGTGCCGGAGTTGGTGCCCAGCGAGACGAGCGAGGCGACCAGACCACGCCGGTGGACCGGCGCCGACTCGGCCAGCATCACGGTGGCTCCGGCGATCTCGGCCCCGGCCCCGAAGCCCTGGGCGAGTCGCAGCGTGACGAGCAGGATCGGGGCGAGGATGCCCACGGTCTGGTAGGTCGGCAGGAAGCCGATCAGGGTGGTGGAGATGCCCATCAACGCGATGGTCAGGTAGAGCACCCGCTTGCGACCGATCCGGTCACCCATCCGGCCGAAGAAGATGGCGCCACCGAGGCGGGCGACGTAGCCGACGCCGTAGGTGGCCATCGCCGCGATCAGGCCGATGGCCGGGCTGACGTTGGGGAAGAAGAGCTGGTTGAAGACCAGGGCCGCGGCCAGCGAGTAGAGCTGGAAGTCCATGAACTCCATCGCGGTGCCGAGCCAGCCGGAGACGGCCACCCGGGCGAGATCGGAGGTGGAACGGGTCGCGGTCGGGTCCTGCTCCGGTGGTGCGGCCGCCTGACGGGCCATCGTGGTGCTCCTTTGCTTCACGGTCGTACGGCGAGCATCGTGCTCTTCCGTACTAGTATGTAAGCAGTAGTATGCAAGTATGTCAACGGCTACACTGCGTGGCATGAGCGATGGCCGGCAGACCCCGCGGCAGAACCGGTTGCCGCGCGGCACCGCGCGTGAGCAGACCCTGGAGACGCTGCGCCGGGAGATCATCGCGCTGCACCTCCCCCCGGGCACGGCCCTGTCGGAGAACGAGCTGGCCGCCGAGCTGGGCGTCAGCCGGACGCCGGTCCGGGAGAGCCTGATCCTGTTGCAGGGCGAGGGTCTGGTCCAGGTCTATCCCCAGGTCGGCACCTTCGTGTCCCTGGTCGATCCCGACCGGGTGTCCGAGGCGCAGTTCATCCGCGAGGCCATCGAGTGCTCGTCGCTGCAGTCCGTCACGCTGCCGGTGGCCCCGGCCGACGCGGAGGCCCTGAACGAGAACCTGCGCCGGCAGAGCGAGATCGCCGCGCGCAACGACGCCGAGGCCTTCTTCGAGGTGGACGAGGACTTCCACCGCACCCTGCTGCGGATCGCCGGCCACGAGAGCGCGTGGCGGACGGTCACCTCGCAGAAGGCCCATCTGGATCGGGCGCGCCGACTGAGCCTGGGCAACCTCCGTCCGATGACCGCGCTGGTCGAGCAGCACCGCAGCGTCGCCGTCGCCCTCGTCGCCGGGGACCAGGAGTCGGCGGTGGCCAACCTGAGGTCTCATCTCCGCGACATCTTCGACGACGTGGCGGCCATCCGGGCAGCCCGACCGGACCTGTTCCACGACGGCGGCACCGCGCGCCCTCGCCGGACGCTCACCCAGTTGCAGTAGCGACCGGATCGACGACCGGCCGGGTCGGGCTGGGGCCGGATCCGAGCCGTGTCAGGCTGCCGCGGTGTCCACCTTCCTGGGTCTGATGCCGTTCGTCTTCGGCACCGTGGCGATCGTCGTCTACGCCCGCGCCAAGCGGCCGGTCGTCCGCAGTCTCGGCCTGAACGTCAGTCGTTGGTCACCGCTGGAGGTCCTGATCGGACTGGCCATCACCTTCGTGGCCATCGGCGCAACCCTGGTGGCCGAGCTCGGCCTGGGCGCCATCCGGCTGGAGCCGGGACCACTGACCTGGCGCAGCCTGGGGACCGATCTGCTGGCTCAGCTGATCCCCGCCGCCGCGATCGAGGAGCTGCTCTACCGGGTCCTGCTGCTGAGCGGTCTGGCGGTGGTGCTGAGCCCGCTCCGCCGTGGTCGCTGGATCGCGGTGCTGCTCAGCGCCGCCCTGTTCGGGGCCGCCCACCTGGCCAACCCGGGGGCGAGTTGGGTGGCCGCCGTCGGCACCGGTCTCGGCGGGGTGATGTACGGGGTCGCGTTCCTCGGCACCAGGAGCGTCTGGCTGCCGTTCGGGCTCCACCTCGGCTGGAACCTCGCCCAGGGCGTGTTCGGCTTCCCGATCAGCGGACACGTCGTGCCCGGGATCTTCTCGACGGTGCCGACCGCCGACGACGTGCTGGTGCTGACCGGCGGAACGTACGGGCCCGAGGCCGGGATCCCCGGCATGCTGGCCCGGTTCGTGGTGATCGGGTTGGTCGTGCTCTACCTCAGGCGCCGCTGGCCGGACGGACGGTTCGGGTCCCTGACGTACGCGCCGGAGCCGGTGCGTCGCCGCCGATGACCGTACGCTTCCTCCGGTGAGGGCTTCCGCGCTGATCGCCGTCGCCGCGGTGGTGTCGCTGTCGGTGGCGGGCTGCACGGCGCCGCCACCGGTACCGACCGAGACCCCGCACCCGGGACCACCTGCCCGCACCCACTGGGAGCTGCGCCACCGCGTCGTGGACACCGAGGGGATGCGTGTGGTGGGCCAGCAGCTCGACGCCAGCGGCGAGGGCACCACCGTCCGGTTGACCGACGCCGCGACCGCCGTCTCCGAGGACTGCTACGTCGCATTGTCCGTGCCGGGAGAGGGCGGTCCGGAGAACAGGGTCGGTGAGCAGACCAGCACCACCTACGACGGTCATCCAGCGGTCCGCAGCGGCGCCGGGGCCGAGGCGGACTACCTGATGTGGCGGCTGGAGGACGACTCCTGGGTCGAGGTGTCCTGCGGGCGGTTCGACTCCTGGACGTCGATCGAGCGGGTCGCGGCCGCGGTCGACCTCGAGCCCACACCGATCATGATCCCGTTCGACGTCGAGCTGCCCGACGGGTACGGCGTCGCTGCCATCAGCAACGATCTGGACCGACCGAGCGGACGGGTGCATCTGGGGCGGGTGGGCCGCCAGCCCTGGTCGCCCGCAGCCGAGCTTGACGTCGCCTACGGAGCGACGGAGCTGTCCGCGGATCCGCCGGGGGAGCCCACCACGCTCGCCGGCCGGGTGGCCCGGGTCGACGACACGTCCACCAGCCCCGCGGTCTGGGTGCAGGAGCAGGGGCGGTGGCTCTACGTCGGCGTCACCCCCAGCGACACGGGTCCGTATCCGAACCGCCGGGAGGAGCTGCCGGCCATGCAGGCGATCGCGGAGTCGCTGTCCCCCGCCGGCGACCTCGACGAGGTGACCACCTGGTTGGCGGCGGACGGGGTCTTCGGCTAGCCGGGACGGCCGCTGTCCTCGGCCGGGCCGGTACCGTCGAGCGTCGTGACTCCGATGCGTTCCACCGTCCTGCCCGACCTGACCGACCGGACGGTGATCGTCACCGGCGCGACCAGCGGGATCGGCCGGGCCACCGCTGATGCGCTGGTCGGGGCCGGCGCCCGGGTGGTGCTCGCCGTCCGGAGCCCCAGCAAGGGTGAGGCGTTCGCCACCGACCTCCGCTCTCGGCACGCGTCGGCCGTGGTGCAGGTTCGGGACCTGGACCTGGCCGATCTCTCCTCCGTCCGGGCCTTCGCCGCCGACTGGACCGACCCGGTCGACATCCTGATCAACAACGCCGGTGTGATGGCGACCAGCCGCACCGAGACCGCCGACGGCTTCGAGCTGCAGTTCGGGACCAACCACCTCGGTCACTTCCTGCTCACCACGCTGCTGCTGCCGCAGATCACCGACCGGGTCGTCACGGTGGCCTCCGACGCCCACCGCTGGGCCCATCTCGATCTCGAGGATCCGCAGTGGGAGCGGCGTCGCTACCGCGCCTTCGGGGCCTACGGACAGAGCAAGCTGGCCAACCTGCTGTTCACGCTCGAGCTGGATCGGCGGCTGCACCCGAGCGGCCGGCGGGCGCTCGCGGTGCACCCGGGCTGGGTGCGGTCCGAACTCGGTCTCGGCCAGCACGGTATGGCCGTGGTCAAGCTGTCCCAGGGCCTGGGTTCGCTCTTCGGCCAGACCGCCGAGGCAGGTGCCCGACCGAGTCTGACCGCCGCCACCGAGGACCTCCCGGGTGGCAGCTACGTCGGACCGGACGGTCGCGGCGCCAACCGAGGCGAGCCGACGCTGCTCGGCCGCAGCAGGGAGGCCGGTGACGCCACCCTGGCGCGTCGACTCTGGGAGCTGTCCGAGCGCCTCACCGGCTGAGGACCCGAGGAATCGAGCGACCCGCGATCAGCGGATCCCTTGACTGTTCAGGAAGTCCACG
>DATDBH010000109.1:0-10190 GCA_036524985.1 Microlunatus sp.
CGGCATCACATCCTGCCGTGGCAGGTCGGCGGGGACACGAACCTGGACAATCTGACCCTGTTGTGTCGGTATCACCATCGTCAGTTCGAGCAGGGTGGTTGGACCTGCCGGTTGAATCAGGACGGTTTGCCGGTATGGATCCCGCCGGCGTGGATCGATCGCCAGCAACGGCCGATCCCGAACCCGAGGATCACCGTCGGCAACTGGCAGCCGCAAGACACCCTCGACCTCACCTGACCCGAGAACGAGCTCCGCAACTCGAACCCGATCACGCACTCCGCCGCAGGACTCCGCCTGCGGTACTGGCACCTCATCCCCGTTCTCGATGTGGCTTCGCGATCCACCCTTGCCAGAAAGTCTATCTAGATAGACCATAGGTTTCGTGAAGCGGAAGCAGCGGATCTCGCCGCAGACAGAGGCGGTGCTCTTCGCGCTGGCCGATCAGGGCAGCGGCTGGAGCCACGGCTACGAACTCTGCGGTCGACTCGGGCTGAAGGCCGGCACGCTCTATCCCATCCTGATGCGCCTGGCCGACCGTGATCAGGTCGACGCAGAGTGGGAGTCCGTCGGGGGGCAAGGCCGACCGCCACGGCACCTCTACCGGCTGTCGCCGTCCGGTGCCGAACTGGTCCGACGCCTCCGCACGGAGCGGTCCGCCGACAGGTCTGACGCGACCAGCCGGGTTGCCCGAGGACGAGGGACGGTCATCGGAACGGCGGAGACGTGAGCCGCCGGACTAGGGATGGTTCCGAGCGACTCCTCGCCGTCGCCACGACCGGCCTGCCGGCTCGGCGGGCCGAATGGGGCGCGGCCATGCGCGCCGAGCTCGCCGCCATCGACGACGTCGGGGCCCGTCGGCGGTTTGCCCGCAGCGCAGCGGCCGTTGCCCTCGGCCGCGGTTACGGCGTCTGTCTGGTCTTGGCGTCGGCTGCTGCGCTGTTCGTTGCGGGTGCCACCCTGACGGCATCACGGGTTCAGCTGCACGACGGCGGGCCCGGAGTCCTCGCGGTGACGGTGCCGGTCCCAGCCGTTCCGTTGCTCGTCATCGCCTTCCTGGCGGCCCGGATGGCTCGCTCCTTCGGCTTCGGCCTGGTGGCCGGGGTGCTGGGCCTGCTGGCCAGCCTCGCCGCTGTGTTCGGGGTGCTCGCCCTCGAAGGCCCCGTGTGGATGGCGCGGTACGGGGTTTTCATGCTCGACGCCGACCCACCCCGCCACGCGGTCGGATCGGCCGAGATCGTGCTGGACCTGTTCTCCACCGGGATGTGGATCGGACACGTGGCGTTCTGGCTGCCGTGGCTCCTGATCGGGGCCGCGCTCGGCGCCCGGCTCGGCTCCCGCACGAGGCCGACGACGGCAGCCCGCTAGATCGTTCGCGGGCTCGTTCGCTCATAGACCGAGATGTGCCGCACGCTGTCGGCGGTGAACGGCTCGCGCTGCCACCCACCCCAGCGGTCTCGAAGCCGCAATCCGGCCAGCCTCGCCATCAGATCCAACTCGGCCGGCCAGGCGAGCCGGCACGAGATCGGACGGAAGTGGATGCCCGCCTTGTCGAGCCTGACGTGGTTCTCGTCGAGGATCTGCGTGACGGGGTCGTACCGACAGACGTCCAGCACGACTGCCGTCGGCTCGACGGTCTCGGCGTCGACGTAGGTGTGGCTGGCCGTCCAGGCGCTCGGCACAGCAGCTTCGATCAGGAAGACGCCCTCGTCCTCGAGGTGTCGAGCAGCGTTCTCGAAGCAGCGGACCTGGTCGTCCTGGGTGAGCAGGTTGAAGATCGTGTTGAAGATCAGGAAGACGAGCGGGTACTGCCTGCCCACGTCGGTCGTGGTCATGTCACCCTCCACCACCTCGACGCTCGACCCCGCGGCTGACGCCCGGCGTCGCAGCACCGTGATCATGTCCGGCGACAGCTCGATGCCGTCGACCTGGGTGCCACCGGCGGCCAACGGGAGCGCGATGCGGCCGGCGCCGATCGCCAGCTCCAGTGCTCGCCCACCCGCCAGCTCGGTCAGCAGCGCGACGGTCTCGGCCTCGTCACCGCGAGGGTTGTCGTCGTTGTGCTCGGCGGTCTCGCCGAGGAAGCTCCTGGCCGGATCGAATCCCTTCACGGTGACAGCGTCGCGCGCGCTGCCCGGTCAGGCAAGGGTGGTGATCACGATCAGGTTATGAGGGCTTCCTCATGTTCACCTCATGTGCGCCTCACGGCCACCGAGCAGATTGCTCTTCACGGCAGTGCAGACACAGCTCACCAATGATGGTGGACCTCACACCAAGATCATCGCGAACGGAGCGGTCATGACCGTACGAGTCCTGGACACCGAGGCCCACTCGGCACCGCGCATCGCCTGCTACTCCCACGACACCGTCGGCCTGGGACACACCCGGCGCAACATCGCCGTGGCCACGTCCATGATCAACTCCTGGCCTGGTGCGAACGCGATGATGATCACCGGCAACCCGGAGGCCACCTCGTTGTGGCTACCACCCCGCACCGACGTGGTGACGCTGCCGACCGTGACCAAGGACACCGCCGGGCGCTACCGCAGTCGCACCCTCAACGCCTCCCTCGACAGCGTCGTGCACATGCGCTCGGCGCTGATCGAGGCGGCCGTGACGTCGTTCGCTCCCGATCTGCTGATCGTCGACAAGGTGCCCCTGGGCGTGGCCGGCGAGCTGACGCCGGCGCTGCGACGGCTGCGCGCCGAGCACGACACCAAGATCGTTCTCGGGCTGCGCGAGATCCTCGACGATCCGCTCTCTGCCGTGGCCGAGTGGGCCCGCAGCGGCGCGACGGAGACGATCGAGGAGTTCTACGACGCGGTCTGGATCTACGGCGACCGGCTGGTCTACGACCCGATCGTCGAGTACGGCTTGCCCGACTCCGTGGCGGATCGCTGTGTGTTCACCGGCTACCTCGCCGCCGATCGGTTCCTCGAGACCGGCGGCGCGGCGACCATCCCGGAGCCTGCCGCCGAGCCGTACGTGCTGTGCACGGTCGGCGGCGGCCAGGACGGCGCGGAGCTCGCCCGGACCTTCGCCGCGACACCGCTGCCCGCCGGTCACGACGGCATCGTGGTGTGTGGGCCCTTCATGACGGAGGTGGACCGGGAGGCCGTGCACGCCGCCGCCGAGGCGATGCCGCAGATGACCTCCGTCGACTTCGTCCCGGACCTGCACCGACTGATCGGGGGAGCCGCGGCCGTGGTCTCGATGGCCGGCTACAACTCGGTCTGCGAGGTGCTGGCGACCGATCGGCCAGCCCTGCTCGTGCCCCGCACCGCACCGCGGACCGAGCAGCTCCTGCGGGCCCGACGACTCGCGGATCTCGGTGCTGCGGATCTGCTGCCGCCGGAGCGGCTCGACGTCCGACGCCTCGCGGAGTGGACCGCGGCCGCGGTCGCCGGCGCCCGGCCGTGTGCGGCCTCCCGGGCGGGTGTCGACATCGACGGACTGCGCCGCCTCCCGACGATCGCCGAACGGCTGCTCACCACCGTCCCGGCCCGCACCACCACTGCTCCCCGCACCGCCCGTCGAGGAGTCGATCACCGTGCTGCCTGAGCCTTCGACCCTGCCGGCGGACGTGCCCCGGGTCGGCTACGTGACCAAGATGTTCCCCCGGTTCTCGGAGACCTTCATCCTCACCGAGGTGCTGAACGTGGAGCGGCTGGGTGTCGACGTCTTGATCTTCTCCCTCCGACCACCCGCCGACGGACGTTTCCACGCCGGGCTCGCCGAGCTGAACGCTCCGGTGACCTATCTGACGTCCTCCGGCATCCGGGCCGCTGATCTGTGGACCGAGCTGGCCGCGGCAGCCGCCGAGCTCGGCGACCTGGGCCCGCATCTGCCGGAGCTGCTGCGGTTGGACGTCCGTGATGGTCTGCAGGCGGTGCAGCTGGCCCGCCACGTCCGACGGCGGGGCGTCACGCACCTGCACGCCCACTTCGCCAGCGCCGGCACGTCGGTGGCCCGGGTCGCCGCCGCGATCGCCGGCATCACGTACGGCTTCACCGCCCACGCCAAGGACATCTTCCACGCCGACGTCGACCGCGAGGACTTGCGCCACAAGCTGCGCGACGCGACCGACGTGGTGACGGTCAGCGACTTCAACCTGGCCTTCTTGCGGACCGAGTTCGGCGCCGACGCCCGCGCAGCGCGCCGGGTCTACAACGGACTCGACCTCAGCGGTTTCCCGTTCACCAGTCCCGCCGAGCGGCCGACGACCATCGCAGCGGTCGGACGGCTGGTCGAGAAGAAGGGCTTCGGCGACCTGCTCGACGCTGTGGCGCTGCTGCTGGCCGAGGGCCGTGACGTGGAGCTGGTGCTGGTCGGGTCGGGGGAGCAGGAGCCGGCGTTGCACGCCCAGGCCTCCAGGCTCGGTCTGGGAGGTCGGCTCCGGATGGTCGGTGGACTGCCGCAGCACCGGGTGGCCGAGATCGTGGGGCAGGCGGCCGTCTTCGCAGCGCCCTGCGTGGTGGGCGCCGACGGCAACCGGGACGGGCTTCCGACGGTCTTGCTCGAGGCGATGGCCCTCGGCACCCCGTGCGTCGGCACCCCGGTCACCGGCATCCCGGAGGTGATCACCCACGAAGTCACGGGACTGCTGGTGCCGCAGCGGGACCCGCGTGCCCTGGCCGCCGCGCTGACGCGCATCCTCGACGACGCCGACCTCCGGGTCGGCCTGTCCAAGGCCGCCCGGGACCTGATCGAGACCGAGTTCGACGCCCGCCGCCAGTCCCGGCTGGTGGCAGCCGGCTTCGCCCTGAGCGCCGTGAGGCCTCGCGTCGAGAGTGCGCCCGCCCGGAGAGCACCGACGCTGGAGGGGGCCGAGCGATGAGGATCGCGTACGTCTGCACCGACCCGGGGATCCCGGTCTTCGGCCGCAAGGGAGCCTCGGTGCACGCTCAGGCCGTGCTGACCGAACTGATCCGGGCCGGCCACCAGGTGCACCTGCTGACGCCGCGACCCGGCGGCGTGCCGGCTCTCGACGACCCGCTGTCCGGCGTCGTGGTGCACACCCTGCCCGAGATCGGCCGGGGCGAGGCCGCCCTCCGCGAGCTCCGCGCCCAGGAGAGCGATGCCCGGGTGGCCACTCTGCTGGCGGCGATCGACCCCGACCTCGTCTACGAGCGGTACGCCCTCTGGGGTCGCACCGCCACCCGCTGGGCGGCGGACCGTCGGATCCACAGCATCCTCGAGGTGAACGCCCCGCTGGTGCAGGAGCAGGCTCGGTTCCGCGAGCTGGTGCACGTCGAGGCCGCCACGGAGGTCGCGCGCAGTGCGCTCCGGCAGGCCGGCTCGGTCGTCTGCGTGAGCGAGCCCGTGGCCGAGTGGGCCCGGGCCACCGGGGCCCGCCCAGACGCGGTGCTGGTCGAGCCCAACGGTGTCGACCCGCAGCGGATCACGGTCGGCGCCGACCCGGTCGCACCGGCGGACGCCGACGAGTTCACCGTCGGCTTCGTCGGCACCCTCAAGCCGTGGCACGGCCTGGAGATCCTGGTCGAGGCCATCACGCCGCTGATGACGGCCGACCCGACCTGGCGGCTGCTGCTGGTCGGTGACGGCCCGCTGGCCGACGACCTCCGCGCCCGGCTGACCACCGCGGGTCTGGCCGACCGGGCCGAGCTCACCGGCGCCGTCGCACCGGCCGAGGTCTCGCGCCACCTGCACCGGATGGACCTCGCCTGCGCTCCGTACCCGGCCGGGGGCAGCGACTACTTCTCCCCGCTCAAGGTCTACGAGTACCTTGCCGCCGGCCTCCCCGTCGTGGCCAGTGCGGTCGGTCAGATCCCGGCCGCCCTCGAGCACGGCCAGCTGGGTCGACTCGTCCGGCCCGGCGACCCCGAGGCCCTGACCGCGGCGTTGGCCGCCCTGCGGACCGATCCCGTCCGTCGCGCGCACTGGCGGACCTCTGGCCCGCAGGCGGTGGCGGCCCGGCACACCTGGCGCGCGGTGGTGCAGCGGGTGCTGGCCCACCAGCCGCGTTCGAGGGCCGCCTGATGGGCCGGCCCAGCAGCCTGGCCGGCGCCTGGCCCGGTCTGAAGGCCACCGCCGTCCGGTTCCGTGACCACATCCGCGAGCAGCGCCGACTGCTCCTGCTCGGGATGCTCGCCCTCGTCGCCGAGGTCGGTTTCCGGCTGCTGGAGCCGTGGCCGCTGGCGTACGTGATCGACGCCGTCGTCGCCTCCTCCGGCTCCGATCTGGCCACCCGACAGGCCGACCTCGGCAGCCTGACCCTTCTCATCGGGATCTGTGCGGGTGGCCTGGTCGTCATCGTCGGGCTGCGGGCGCTGATGAGCTATCTGATGACGATCTGCTTCGCCCTCGCAGGCAACCGGGTGCTGACCCGGGTCCGTGCGGAGCTCTACGCGCATCTCAACGCGCTATCGATGAGCTTCCACGACCGCCGTCGTACGGGGGATCTGGTGACCCGGGTGACGGGGGACGTCGGTCGTCTGCAGGAAGCCGCGGTGACCGCGATGGTGCCGCTCGTCGGCAACCTGCTGACCCTCGGCGGCATGCTGGTGGTGATCGCCGTCCTGGACTGGCAGCTCGCCCTGGTCGTGCTGATCGTCTTCCCGATGTTCCTGCTGATCAGCACCCGGCTGACCCGCAAGATCGTCGGCGTGTCCCGCGGTCAGCGCGCGGCCGAGGGCAACCTCGCCTCGCTGGCCACCGAGTCGCTGAGCTCGATGGCCGTCGTGCAGAGCTACTCGCTGGAGACGCGCCTGCAGGAGCGGTTCGGCGGCAGCAACCAGCGCAGCCTCGCCGACGGGGTGAAGGCCAAGAAGCTGTCCGCCGGCCTGGAGCGCAAGACCGACGTGCTGGTGGGGATCGCCACCGGCCTGGTGCTGTTCTTCGGCGCCCACCAGGTGCTCAGCGGCAAGCTCACCCCCGGTGAGCTGACGGTCTTCCTCACCTATCTCAAGACGGCGTTCAAGCCGCTCCGCGACATCGCGAAGTACACCGGTCGGATCGCCAAGGCGTCCGCCTCCGGCGAGCGGATCATCGACGTGCTGGACGAGCGGATCGAGATCGCCGACGCCGGCTGGGCGCGACCGGCACCTCCTTTCCGCGGGTACGTCGAGTTCGAGAACGTCCACCTGGCGTACCGAGCCGGCCATCCGGTGCTGCGCGGTCTGGACTTCTCCGTCCGCGCCGGCCAGCGGGTCGCCGTGGTCGGTCCGTCCGGGGCCGGTAAGTCATCGTTGATGGCGCTGCTGTGCCGGCTGCGGGATCCCGATCTCGGCCGAGTCCGGATCGACGGTCACGACCTGACGGACCTGACCCTGGCCTCGGTCCGCCGCCAGATCGCGATCGTGCTGCAGGACAGCGTGCTGTTCGCCGCCTCGATCCGCGACAACATCGCCCTCGGGTCGCCGGAACCGGTGAGCGACGACCAGATCGTGGCCGCCGCGCAGCTGGCCGGGGCGCACGACTTCGTGTCGGCGCTGCCGGAGGGCTACGACACCGTGGTGGGGGAGCGGGGTGCCACGCTCTCGGGGGGCCAGCGGCAGCGGATCGCCATCGCCCGGGCTGCCATCCGCGACGCGCCGATCGTCATCCTCGACGAGGCCCTGACCGGTCTGGATCGCGACACCGAGAGCGAGGTCAGCGCTGCTCTGGACCGGCTGACCACCGGTCGGACGACCTTCGTGATCACGCACGACCTGGGCGCGGCCCGCGGCAGTGACGTCGTCGTCTGGGTCGAGCGCGGTCAGGTGCTGGCCAAGGGGCGTCCCGAGGACGTGTTGTCGGGTGTCCACAAGACGGCCGGGGCCGTGCGGGCCGGATCGATCGACCGGCGCCGGATCTCGGAGGCTCGGCGATGATCACCGCCTGCTTGCTCGTCGACGAGTCCGTCCCCGGGGCCGCGGTGGTCACCGGTGGGGGCTCCCTCGGGGATCGGCTGACCGCCGTCGGCGAGCACCTGCTCGATGTCGGCTACCTGCGCTACAAGCCCGGGACGAGCCTGGTCGCGGCCCTGGACCTGGCCTCGGGCCCCGCCTTCGCCTACGCGGTCAGCCCGGCCGCCCGGCCCAAGCTCGCCAAGACGATCGCCCAGGCACCGCCGGGCAGCGTGCTGGTCGACGACACCGCCGACGACCTGCTGGTGGCGCGACCGGCCGCGGACCGTGACCTGCCGGCCCTCGCCGACCTGGAGCGGGCGTTGGGGTCGATCGGCGTTGATCGAGAGTCGATCGGCTGCCGAAGCCAGCTCGCCTACAAGCCGCAGCGCCGGTGGGTGGGTCGACTCGGTCCGGCCGGTCGTCACCTGGTCGCCCGGGCTTACCGTCCGGCCGATCTGGCGGCCCTGCTGCCCGGCTGGCGGCTCGCCTGTCTGGCCGGTGGGGACGTCCGCGTCCCGGCGCTCGTCGCCGTCGGCGGACGCCGGGGTCTGGCCGTGACCTCCTGGTTGGGCGGGACGCCGCTCGACCGGCTGGTCGCCGAGGGCCGGGTCCCCGCCGGGGTGCTGTCCGCAGTGGGTCGCGGACTGGCGGGACTGCACGCCGCCGGGAACCGATCAGGCGGAACGCCGGTGGGGTGGGCGCCGGTCGCCGGAGACGAGCGGATCGAGCGGGCCGACGCGGTGGCGGCGCAGCTGAGCCAGGTGTGGCCCGCGCAGGGAGACCGGGTCCGTGCTGTGGTGGACTGGCTGGTGGCGACGGTGCCCGCCGTGGACCGGGTGCACCCCGTCCACGGTGACTTCTCGACCGACCAGGTGATCGTCGATCCCGCCGGCCGGATCGGCCTCACCGACTGGGACCGGGCCGGCTGGGACGACCCGGCCGTCGATCTGGGCAGCCTGCGGGCTGCCGGGCTGCCTGCGGCGGACTTCGCCGAGGTGCTGACCGGGTACGCGTCGGTACGGGATCTGCCGACGAGCATCGACTGGCAGCTTGCCTGGGCGAGGCTGCTCCGGTTGTCCGAGCCGCTTCGACGGGGCCGGGCCGACTGGCGCCACCAGGTGGGTGTGCGGCTGGCCGAGCTCGAAGGGAACCTGCCGTGACCGACGTGTTCTCGATCGTGCTGGCCGACCTGGACCGAGTCGACGTACGACTGCGCCGGGCCTGGCCCAGGTCCGCGCAGCACCTGTTGCTGGACCTCGACGACCTGGTCACCGGGCAGCAGCGGGCCGGCCAGTGGTTCGCCGCCCCGGTGGCGGCCGCCGCGGTGGCGGCGGCCACCGCCGGTGCGCGGCCGTCTGGTCGGCTGGTGCTGCAGCCCCGGGGAGCGGACCGGCGGCTGCCGGCGCTGGCGTCGCTGCTGGCGCAACCGCGAGCGCGGTTGGTGGCGCACCGTCCCGAGCGCCGGGCCGTGGTCGCGATGGCCGATGGCGCGCGGTTCGCCAAGCTGGTTCCGGCTCGCCGTCTCGACCGGCTGCGGCACACCACCCGGCGGACGACCGGACTACCGGTCCGGACGCCGCGCCTGGTCACCGACGGCCACCTCTTCCTCACCAGCGAGGCCCTCCCGGGGACACCGTTGTCGGATCTCCTGGCGGGGCCGCACCGCCACGAGGCGCTCCGCGCGGTCGGGTCGGCGATCGCCCGCCTGCACCGGACGCCGCCACCGCCCGGGTCGTCGCTGCACGGTCCCGCGGACGAGCTGGCCGTCACCCTTGCCTGGGAGGCCTCGGCGCGGTCGTACGGGCTGCCGATCGCGGCGATGCACTCGGGGTCGCCGCCCCCCGCGCCACCCCGTTCGTTGCGACTGATCCACCGCGACCTGCACGACGGTCAGTTCCTGCTCACCCGGGACAGTGCCGGCCACTTCACCGACAACGGTGTCGGTCTGCTCGACTTCGATCTGATGGCGGCCGGCGACCCTGCGCTCGACCTGGCCAACCTGATGGAGCACCTCCTGCTCCGCCGGCGGCAAGGGGTGATCCCCGACGCGGAATCTGCGGTGCAGGCCTTGCTCAGCGGGTACCAGCCGGATGAAGATACGAGGAGCAGACTTGACTCCTACCGGGCGCTGGCGGCGCGCCGGTTGTCGGCCGTGTACGCCTTCCGGACATCGAATCTCGTGACCTAGCCACCGACGTCACAATCTTGTTGCGCCTGAGCCTGAGTTCTCCCCAAGAGTTGCCGTAACTGCTTTCATGGCCTAGAAAGGGTTACCGCTCAGTAATTGAGTTGCGTACGTCAGCGCTAACGCGCGTGCTCGCCCGACTGGGCCGGCACGCACTC
>DATDBH010000110.1:0-29158 GCA_036524985.1 Microlunatus sp.
CGACTGCGGCAGGGCGTTGGCGATGTTCAGCACACCGAGGTCCTTGGCCGCGTTGTCCGGGTCGGGCAGCACGTCGATCACCAGCGCGGTGTCCACCGCGACGTAGACGCCGTAGCCGATGCCCATCACGATCTCGACCGCGTAGAAGGCCGGGACGGTGGTGGCGTGGGCCAGCATGGCGAGGGCGATGCCGACGATGGCGGTGGAGGCGATCACGAAGGGCTTGCGCCGTCCGGTCCGGTCCGACAGCCAGCCGCCGATCTTGGCGGTGATCACGAGCGCGATCGTGTAGAGGAGCACGCCGAGGGTCAGCACCTGGGTGGCCTCCGCGACCGGGAGCCCGATCTCGGCCTGCAGGTAGAAGAGCCGGAAGGTGATGAAGAAGAACACGCCGAGGGTCATCAAGAAGCGGGAGATCCAGGCCCAGCCGAAGTCGGGGTGCTGCTTCGGGTTCACCCAGAACGTCTTCAGCGTCTCGACCAAGCCACCGAGCTGGGGACGCTCGGTGATCGGGGTGTCGGGCAGCACCACGCAGTAGATGCCGACCGTGATCACCGCGATGATCGCCGGGACCAGGAACAGGGCGAGCATGTTGGAGACGAACAGCGTGGCGACGTAGGCGGCGGCCAGGATGCCGAGGTTCTGCATCACGCCGACGTTGGCCGAGACCGACCCGCGCTGCTGGGCGGGGACCTGATCGGCGATCGTGGCCAGCAGCGGAGCCAGGATGGCGTTGCCGGCGACCTGCGCGAGGCACCACCCGACCAGCAGGACCGGGACGGTGGGGGCAAGTGCCACGATCAGCTGGGAGATCACGAAGAAGACCAGGCCGATGACCATCCAGGTGCGGCGGCGGCCGAAGCGGGCGGTGGTCAGGTCGCTGAGCCGGCCGAAGACCGGGTTCGCCACCAAGGCGAAGAAGGCGGCGATCGACAAGACGGAGGCGTTGGCCACGGCGGCTGCGCCCGTGTCGCCGTCGAACAGGGTCTGGGTCTTCAGCGCCAGGCTCACCGTGACCGGAGCCAGCAGGGCGACGAACAGACCGAACTGGGCGATGGCCATGGTGACCACGACCCGGGTCGGTGCCCGGTGCGTGGGCACGGGCCCGTGACTGCTGACGGCGGGATCAAGGGGATGGAGCTGATGACTCATGGGGTCCTCACGGCGGTGGGAAGGTCTTTAGCCGACCAACTGGTCGGTCGGGTAAAGATTCGTACGAGAGGTGGCCTGTTGTCAACCGACCGTGAGCGATGTCACGAACCGGTGGCTCTGGTTCGTCGGTCAGGTGAGCACCGGGGCGACGGGCGATCTGGTGAGCGTGGAGGGGCCTCTGATCGACTCGGGGCGATCTCCCACCTGGCAACCTCGGGTGTCCGGGGCCGGTAACCTTGGCCCGTCTCGCGCGGCGTTCGGTAGCCGACGAGCCGGCCCCCATAGCTCAGGGGATAGAGCAAGGGTTTCCTAAACCCTGTGTCGCAGGTTCGAATCCTGCTGGGGGCGCCACGCAAGACACCTGGTCAGGTGACGTTTGACCAGGGATTATCGCTAGGGTCAAGTGCTCGTGACCGCCCGCAGGCCGCACTGAGGCCGCAGAGGCAACTACCCAGGCCGCGTCCAGCCGATCCGCCACGGCATCCAGGTCATCCTCGAACAACGACGCATAGACGTTCAAAGTCATCGACGCGTCCTTGTGGCCGAGCATCCGCTGCACGTGCTTGACCGAGGCACCCGACCCGATCGCGAGGGACGCTGCGGTGTGCCGGAGGTCGTGCGGGGTCAGATGCCCCAAGCCAGCGGAATCCACCCCAGACTGCCACACCCGCCGCCGCCAGTTCGGCAACCTGATCGGAGTTCTTCCGGGCTCAGGAACAGCAGCTCGTCAGTTCCCTTGCCTTCCATCGCCGCCTCCACCATCGGCACCAGCGACCGGGGGAGGCCGCGGACCTGGCTGAGTTCGCGATCTGGGTTTCGATCCTGGCGCGCACGGCTTCGAGTCGCCAGACCTCGGAGCTGCAGGTGCCGCCACGGTCGTGAGCGGCCAGTGCTGCGGCGGTCTCCTCGATGCTCATGTCGACCGCTCGTAGTCGACGTGTTAGGACGATTCTGTCGATGCTGGAGGGTGCGTACGTGCGGTAGCCGGAGGGCAGTCGGACCGGTGGGGGCAGGATGCCGCGCTGCTCGTAGTAGCGGACGGTGTCGACGCAGACGCCGGCCCGGCCAGCCACCTCGCCGATTTTCGGCCTTTGCTCATGACTGTGGACCATGGGCCGTCCACGACACCATCGTGATGAGCCACCAAACGTGGACACCAGCCAAGGGCACTTCGGCCCTACGCCCCCCGCGATTGAGTCTGCGACCCTGTGGAAGGTAGAACTCACGGTGGCAGGAGCGAGCGGCCACGGACAGAAGGGAGCACACGTGACCGTCAAGGACACGGGTCCAGAACCACAGTCCTTCGATCTCGAGCGGGAGACGGTGGAGAACTCCAACTACCGCTCGGTGGCATGGAGCGGGAGGTACCTGCAGCTCACACTGATGTCCATCCCTGCTGGCGAAGACATCGGACTCGAGATGCACCCCGATACCGATCAGTTCCTCCGGCTCGACGCGGGTCGCGGCCACGTCCAGATGGGACCCAGCCCGGAAGAGCTCGGCTTTGACCTGGAGGTGTCAGACGGATGGTGCATCCTGGTGCCGGCGGGAACCTGGCACAACATCACCAACATCGGTGACGAACCGATGCAGCTGTACGCCATCTATGCACCCGCACACCACCAGCCCGGCAAGGTGCATGCGACCGCCGCACTCGCCGCTTCGGACACCGACGACGAGCCCGCCGGGTGGTCGGTACAGCCAGGGTCAGAGCCGGACGTTCACCGCTGAGAAGGCCAGACCTGCTGCCCGCTGTTTCAAGGTCCGGCCAAACACGCAAGAAGACGAAAATGCTTCAGCCTGTTCCCCGGCTGAGACCGCCCACACAGCACCCAGCTCAGGCCTGGACGTGCTGGCCTACTTCGACCGGCCCGGCACCTCGAATGGGCCGACGGAGGCGATCAACGCCGCCTCGAACACCTCCGCGGCTCCGCCCTCGGCTTCCGCAACCTCAGCGGCGAAGCGGGCCCACGTGCGGTTGACCGTCGTCGAAGCAGACACCTTGAAGGCCTCATCGGGGCGGGCTGCCGCTCTGGAGCTCCTGACCCCGAGCCCACTCGTCGACGGCATCGTGTGCTGCTCCGATCCGCAGGCGGTCGGCGTCATCGGCACCGCGATCGACCTGGGCATCGCCGTCCCCGACGAGGTCGCCGTCATCGGCTACGACGACAACCGACAGCGTCATCCCGGTCTCGACGATCGGTCAGGCCGGCGTTCGGATGGGCGAGGTCGCCGCCGAGCTGCTGCTCGAGGAGATCAACGACCCGGTCAACCACCGCCACCGCCGCGTCGTGGTCGAGCCTCGCCTGCTCCCCCGGCGCAGTAGCCAGCGGACTCGCTGAACTCCTGATCTGGTGGGCCGGCGGGGGTGCCGGGGAGAAAGCTCTGTGCAGATCTTGTCCTGCGATAAGGTTTATGAAACGATTCAATCGTGGATCGAGGGCAACGTCGTCACAGTCTGAAGTGCGCACCGGTCGCCTTCGCCGACATCACCCAGGCACCTGTGCCAACGCCCTGGAATCTCGACCAGGTGACCCCCCGGCTCAGGCTCCCTGCAACTGGGCGCAGCCCGCCTCGGTCACGCTGCCAGGAGCTCATACTGCGCCAGCTCGTGGCCGTGCTGTAAGTTCTCGGGTTCGGCCGTGATTCGGTGCGCTCAGGCTGGGCCCTCGAGTGTTGATCATTGATCCAGTCGACGCGCCGAAGGCGCACCAGAGAGGTCTACCCATGACGGTTCCCAGCGTGCAGCTCAGTGATGGCCACACCATCCCGCAGATCGGACTGGGCACTGCGCTGGACGATCAAGCGATCGTGCCGGTGATCGTGAACGCCGTCGAGGCCGGCTTCCGCCACATCGATACCGCCTACCGCTACGGGAACCAGCGGGGCGTGGGCCAAGGCATCCGCGACAGCGGCATCGGGCGGGAAGAACTGTTCCTCACCACGAAGCTGGACGGCGAGTTCCAAGGGGATGCTCGTGCCGTTGCCGGCCTCGACGAGTGCTTGCGCCAGCTCGGCACGGACTACGTGGATCTGCTGTTGATCCACTGGCCGCTCCCAGAGCGCGACGAGTACGTCTCCACGTGGAGGACCTTCGAGCAGCTGGTCGAGAACGGCAAGGCACGCTCGATCGGCGTCTCCAACTTCAAGCCGGCTCATCTGGACCGGCTCCTCGCCGAAGCGACGATTCTGCCGGTGGTGAATCAGATCCAGCTCAGTCCCCGGATCATCCGTAGCGAGCAAGTTGCCTATCACCGCGCACACGGCATCGTCACCGCCGCGTGGAGCCCGCTCGGATCAGGCTCGGGGCTGCGCGACGATCCCACACTGCAGGCGATCGCCGCCAAGTACGGCAAGACACCCGCCCAGATCATTCTCCGTTGGGACGTAGAGCTCGGGATCGTGCCCGTCCCGCGCTCCACGAACCCAGCGCGGATGATGCAGAACCTCGACGTCTTCGACTTCGTCCTCACCGCCGATGAGATCGCTGCCATCTCGGCGCTCGACACGGGCGCTGAGCAGCGAGTCGACTCCGACACCCTCGGTCACTGACCGTCCCGACCTGGCTGGGGACTGAGACCGGCCCACCGTGTGGAACTCAGGTCAGATGGTGACGACCACCTTCCCGCGAACGTGTCCGGACTGGCTCGCGATGTGGGCATCGGAGATCTGCTCCATCGGGAATGTCTGGCTGATGTGGACGGTGAGGTCCGTGGTTGGCCGCCAGGTCGGCGATCTCTTCCAAGGCAGCCCGCGGGTTGCCACTCATGCCGTCGATGAGGTGGGCGCCGACCCCGGGAGCGTCAGGCCGCTCCCGTATGAGGTGGGCACAACTCCCGATGATCGAAGGAAATCATGGTTGCTGTCACGTGCGGTGCCGATCACCGTGAGCCCCTGCGCCACCGCGATCTGCGCTGCCATCTGGCCCACACCACCGGCAGCCTGCTCGACGGTGAGTGCGTCCGGGATCGGCGCCCAGGCGGCGAGCACGACCTTCTCCGCGGTCCCGCCCAGCATGGTGGTGCCGAAGACGGGATCGCCGATCGACACCCCCGATACGCCCTCTCCGATCTCATCGACGGTGCCGGCAGCGTCGTTCCCCGGAATCGCGGGGAACTCCAGCGGTACGTACTCGGCCATGTAGCCGGCACGGAACTTCCAGTCGACCGGGTTCACGCTGGCCACCTCAGCGCGGATGCGCACCTGTCCCGGACCCGCGTGCGGCTCCGGGGTTTCCTCCACGGTCAGAACCGATGGATCTCCGTACCGGTGGTAGGTAGCTGCAGCATGATCATTCCTCCCGAGACGGCACCGGCCGAGTCCGGTGCAGGGCTCACTCTCCACCTCCGGGCGTGTCGCCTCCACCCATCTCACGTTGACATCGACGTCAGCCCGAGCAAGGACGAAGAACCCGGCAGCAACCCACCGCCCACCAGACCGGCAACTCCAATCAGGCTCTTCCCAGGCAGTCGACCCATGACGTTCACGAAGCACTGGATTTGGGGAAGCCGTCACAGGAGCTCGCCGTGAGAGCAGATCAGGAGTTGTTCGGCGATCCGTTGCCGACCTACCTCACCCGCTTCGGGTCTGGAGTGACGGGGTTCACCGCTGCTCACCGACGGGTTTCCTGACATGCCTGCGTGGTCAGGGCCGGTTGAGCGCAATGGTCGCCAGAGCGTGAGGCATGGCCAGCTGCAGTGTGCGGCCAGACGCGGTGATGGTCTCACCGGTGGTCAGGGGAGTTTCCAGCGCCGTGACCGCATCAGCAAGCAGGGTGCCGGAGTCTTGGAAGAGGGTGGCCAGTAGCGGATCGATGGCGATCTCGATGTGGCTGAGGCAGGTGTCGGTGGGCTGGTAGAGCCGCAAGATCATCTGGCCCGGCTGGACTGTGCCGGCCTTGGCGGCGGTCACTGTGACAGCGGAGCTCGTCGTCGAAGCGATCGACATCGATGCCGGCAGGACCGGGGAGGCAGTGGAGGCCACGGCCAAACCGCTGGCTGGATTGTTGAGCAGCAGGGCTTCGCCGAACGGGGTGCCGAGCCCGCTGCCTGCCGCCGGCATCGACAGCCCCGCGGGAACGCGAACGGCATACGTCTGGGTGTGGGTCGCCGTGTCGCTGCCCGCAGCGGCTTGGCCTTGGCTCGGGGCGTTTCGCAGGATGCATCCATACAAGGAGCTGCCGTCAGTGGCGATCGCCCAGGCCGGTGTGCTGGCGTGGTAGATCGCGCCGAGCGCGGTGCCGTTTGCGGCGAGTGGCAGGACGTAGTCATGGGTCGGCTCGAAGGTGATGTCCTGCACACCGGGGGGCGCGGCCGACGGCTTGCCGCCGGTGGTCCAGTCCAGGAAGTTGTGGCGCGGTGCGCGCTGATCCCAGTGCGCGGTGGTGCCGTAGGCCAGCTCGGTGACGGGGGCAGGTCCGCCGAACGGGAACGACACCATCACCGACCAGCCGGGCACCTTCGGGCCGCCCGCGTCGGGGGCGCGGCTGGTTGTCTCGATGCGGAGGAATGGCTCGCCGGCCACGAGCCGGTAGACGACGTCGAAGGGCACGGCCGCGATGCCTGACGGAAAGTGCAGTGTCCCCGACACCCGCACACTGACTCGGACGGGCCCCGACTCGAGCTGCGAGAGTGTCAGTGCGGTCGCCACCACATCCGGCGCCGGGTGGAACTGCATGGTGCCCATCACCTGCTCGCTGCCGAACCGGTAGATGGTCCCGCTGTCGACGAAGTGGAGAAACGCATTTCCCGGGCTGGCGGTGCCGTCGGCGGTGCCGAGCAGATTCTGCTCGGGGTTGACGCCGCCGAGGTCGTAGAGCTCGGTGATCCCTGCAGGCGTGATAGTGGCCCGCAGACGTTCGTTCTCCAGCGTGATGGCCTCGTCGCCGAGCAGCGCGCTCAGCCGTGGGGTGATGGTCGGCGCGGTGGCGTCGAGGAAACCGGTGCCGTAGCCGAGCGCAGGCAGCGAGGCGAGGGTCAGCAGCCTGTCGTCCGCGACCGATTGCACAGGCGCGAAGGTGACGCCGTCGAGCGTGCAGCTGGAGAAGGTGCCGGCGCCGGGGACGGTGATCTCGACCAGTCCGTTGCGAGCCAGACCGACCGGGTTGAACAAGACGACAGGGGTCCCGGCAATCCCGGTCGGCACGGTGACGGCGCTGGCCACCGCTTCCTGGACGAACAGTTTCGTGGCCGAGGCGTCACGGAGCGCCAGCTCGAGTCCCGGCACCTGCTCGGACGAGGAGACGGCGTTCGGTGCGGTGCCGGTGATGTAGTCGTGATGGGTGGAGGGGGCGACCCGGCTCCACGCCTGAGCCAGCTGTGCACGCGCTGACTGCGCGACATCTGTCCAGGCTCCTCCCAGGGTCGCCAGATACTCCAACACCAGCTCGTGTGCCTCCGCCTCCAGCAGCCAACGCACGCACTGATAGTGCAGGCGCTTGATCGCCGGCGAGCTGGCGTAGCAGCCGCTGTAATAGGGATGGGGGAGGAAGGGTGTGCTGGCGTCGGTCGGGTTGCTCTGCAGACGCGGGAGGCAGTGCTGCTCAGCGTCCGCGGCGGACACCACGTCCATGAAGTCGGCGAACGTGGCCAGAGCCACGGAGGGCCCGTCCGCCCCGTGCTTCTCGTTCCAGGCGGCGATGGCGGCGGGCAGGTTGGTGTAGGGGAGGCAGAAGTCCCCGTCGATGGGTACGAACAGGTAGCCGGTGGGCGTCAGCCCCGCGTAGGAGGTGATGAGGCTCTCCATGGTGTCGGCCGCGCTGTCGATGCAGATGTTCGTTCCGGTGCTCAGCTGGTTGCCTTGGCTGTAGCCGCCCTTCAGCCAGTGCCCCTGAACCTGCGAACCGTCGCGGGCCGTCCAGACGAAGTCGACGCTGGAGACGCCCGTCGGGTCGGACAGGAAGCTGGAGGGTGCGTCGGTGGCGGCGGACACGTGAGGAGTCGCATCGGTCTCCTCCACGGTGATACCAGCGGCTTCGCCGTCGAGGATCTGGTCGGCCGCGCCCGGTGCCGGTATCGCGTTGGGCGCTCCCCATTGCGCCGGAAGGCGCCAGAAGCCGACACCGAGGAAGCCCATCGCATCGAGCAGCACCGGGAGCTGTGCGTCGTGGCCGAAGTCGTCGGGTATCCACAGGTGTGAGCTGGCGGCGACGCCGAAGGTGTCGGCGATCCACTGACGCCCGATCAGATAGTTGCGGATGAACGCCTCTGGGTGGGACAAGAGGTTGTCGGCCGAGGTGATGCCGCCAGAGGAGAAGCGGAACTGCCCTGCCGTCACGGCGCTCTGCCACTGTTGCCGCGTCGGCAGTGGCACGCTACCGCTGGACTGCTGGTCGATCGAGGCGAGGAGGTCCTGCAGGTACCCGGTCTCACAGAAGGTGTACGTGTACGGAGCCGCACCAGGACCAGCGGACGCGCTGGCGTCGAGCTGGACGAACGCACCCGACAGGATGCTGATGACGCTCGAGGACTGCTGGGTCACCCCCTGATACCCGTGCAGGTAGTAATCGGCGTGACGTGCCAGCCAGTCCCAGTCACAGTGCGCCGACTGCTCCACCACGAGGATCGGGGTGCTGTCGTCGCTGACACCGAGCTTGCGCCGCAACGACCGTTCTCGATCGTTCATCGCCGTTCTCCTTGCTCGAAAGACATTCTGTCGTCGTCCGGTGATCACGACCAGTTCTAGCCGTCGAAGGTGACACCGAGGAACTGCAGGCGGGAGTCCAAGGTGGTGCCGCTGATCTCATAGTCAGCGACGGCGTCGCTGCCGGGCGCGTAGGTCAGACCGCCGCCGTCGTCGGGTGATCCCTCTCGGTCCCTTCCCCACACCACGTCGATGACGGGCCACACGGGAGACCCCGCTGGAACCCCCACGAGACCGGGAACGAGCCGCCGGCTCTGGCCGAGGTCGATGTCGTCGTCGAAGCCGGCCGGCCCCTGGCCTTGTCCGTCGACACTCCAACGCACACCGAGTCGGGCGACGAATACTCCGTTGTTGCGCAGACCGATGAACCCGATTCCGGGCATGGGGCTCTCCTCTGGTGTGGCGGCCGTCGTGGCCGGTCCTGGGGTGGGGTGGATCGGTTCTGATGCCCCTCGTGGCCGATCTGGGGCCACCGCTTGCGCGATCACAGATCGGACGCCGAGCGCAACCGGGCGAGCAGGGTCGTGGCGAGTGCTGCTGGCAAGCAGCGCCGAGGGGGTCGCGGGTTCGGTTGCCAGCTCTGGTTGGTGAGCACCGCCACGCCGATTCCTCGGTCGGGTTCGAGTTGGACGTCGCTGGTGAAGCCGGGCAACGCGCCGTTCTTCCGGAGCACGAGACCATCGTCGGCGTACCGCTGCCAGGCCAGGCCCATCGTCATCGAGGTGTCGGGATGGCCCGCCACGACGAAGGTTCCGTGGTCTGCCTGGGTCAAGGCCAGCGCCGTGGCCAGCTCGGGTGGGACGGGGAAGGTCGGGTCGCGCAGCTGTGCCCTGAGGAAGGTGGCGAGGTCTCGGGAGGTTGACCACAGATCTGGTGGCTCCTCATCCACGGCCTGTCGTGGCTGCGCCGGCGAGCTGGTCCAGGCATACCCCACCGCTCGGTCGATCAGCGGATGAGGTTGCGTGCAGGACATCTTCAGCGGTCCGCAGACGTGGTCGCCAAGCAGCCTGACGTAGTCATTGGAAGTTCGACCGAACATGCCCGATACGGCGAAACCGAGAGTCACGAACCCGAGGTTCGAATAGAGCCATGGTGCCGGAAGACCTTCGGCGGGTACGCCGTAGGTCTGCCATCGGCTGGACAGGGGCGTCCCCACCGGGCTGTCGTCGCGGAACAACGGCACGCCTCCGCCGGCCGCATCGTCGGACATTCCCGCGGTGTGGGTCGCGAGGTCGACCAGCCGGACCTCGGCCAACGGTACCGATGCGCCGAGGTCGACTCCGAGGCGTTGCAGGTAGGGAACGACGCTGTCCTCCAGCTGCACGTCCTGCGTCACGGTCGCCTGACCAAGGAGCGCGGCGGTGAAGGTCTTGGTCACCGAGCCCAGGCAGAATCGCGTGTCGTGGGTCACCGGCTCGCCGGTGATGAGGTCGGCGGACCCACCGCTGAGGGTCAGGCCGGAGCCGATCGGTGTCGTCAGACCCACCACGGCGACGGCCACCCCGGGCGCGGCGCCCGGCTCGCTGAGATACCGGTCGACATCGGCCTGGAGCATCTCCGGCAGGGACGCCGGCTTCCCCTGCGGCATCGTCGTGGTAGCCGTGGCGGAGGTGCCGCTCATCACGGCCTCGTCACGGTCGGGATTGCGTCGTCGAGAGCATAGGTGATCTTCCACGGGATCGACTGGGGCAGAATCCGGCTGAGGAGCGCGGTGTTGTCCGGCGTCGGGTAGGCCTGCAGGAGGCCGAGGAGCTCAATCGTGTGCACCGGGTCGTGCTTGACGAGGATCGTGTCGAAGGTCCAGCTCGAGAAGGCACCCTCGTTCTTGTCCTTCGCGCTGACGTGATCAGTGTCCATGTCGCAGGACAACTGCTCGCGTTCCGAGCTCTCCCAGGAGTAGTCGAAATCGATCTTGAGGCTACGTTCGACGGTCGCCGAGTCTTCGCCGAAGATGCCGTCGGCTCCGACCGTTGACTTGAGATCGAAGTAGGCTCCGAGACTGGCACCGCCGGTCAACGTGGCGGCGATCTCCTCCTGGGTTCCGCCGCTGGAGGTGACGCTCGTGGTGATCCATCCGTGGGGGTCTCCGCCGACGTTCATCGCGATGGCGTTGCCTTCGAGAGCGTTCTTGGTGCCCGGGTCGAGCAGGTACGTGGCCAGGTCTCCGGGAACGATGCCGCCAGGCCGGTTGGCCGGGATCTCGAAGGTCAGTGCCTCCATGACGCTGCCCGCGGAATAGAGCTGGACGACGTCGGGTGCCAGCGGGTTCTTCTGCCCGCCGGCGAGGTAGAAGGTGAACTTGTCGGCGACGAATCCGGGGTAGAGCAGCAGGGCTGTCCCCTCTCGGGCGATCTCCTTGCCTCCGCCGGCGCCCGGGGCGCCCTTGGTCTCGCAGTAGATGTGTTGGACGGTTTCCGTCTGCGTCTTTCGTGACAGCCCCGCCGTGATGCCGAGCGACAGCTCGAGGCTCATACTCACCGTGGCGACCAGGGGGATGCCCACTTCGGCGTGGGCGGTGAACGCCGTCCCCACCGTCGACGTGAGCTTCCAGTCCGTCGACTTCTCCTCTTTGCTGCCGAAGACGACCATGCCGAAGGTGTCGTTGTCGGCCAGATTGCGGGCCTGGATGTTGACGCTCGGCACCGGCGGGCCACCCTCGATCCAGCCGAGGAGCTGCCCGAGTTGGCCGGCTTGCTGAGGCGGTATGGAGGTGCTCTCGCGGGTGGCGGATCCGAATGCGGTGCTGACGTAGCTCGACTCGGCGAACTGCACCCACCGGGTGATGGTCGTGTTGGCCGTGGTCCCGGCCTCGGTGTCGGAGGGCAGAGGCTCGAACGCGTAGAACACCGGGGGGACTCTGTCCACGCCGGTGATCGTCTTGTCCTTGGGATAGGTCAGCGGCACAGAGGAGTCGCCGAATGGGTTGGGTGTGTTGTCGAAGCTGGTGGTGATCGGGCCCACGCAGTACCTGCCGTCGCGGGGTCGTGTCCAGAAGAGATAGGGCACACCGTCGATGGCGCGGTGGACGTTGAGGGTCGGCACGTGTCCGAAGGTGCTTGCCAGCAGGCCCCGCGAGGTGATCGTGACAACGCCGTCCTGCCCGAGGCCGACCTTGGCCATCCACACCTGGGCCCATTCGCCGCGTTCGGCGTCGCGGAACCGCATCGTCCAGAGCAGAGCGAACGGCGGATCACCCTGCTTGACGAAGGGATTGACGACCAGGGCGAGACTCAGATCGCCGGTCCACGCGGGGTCGACCTGTGCGGCCGGCAGCAACGTCGAGGTGCTGACAGTTCGAGTATCCAGCGGCGAGCCGGCTGAGGAGACCGTGCCGGTCACCAGGTTGAGCTGGTTGTGCTGATCCGCGTACCCGATCACGAAGACCGGCTCCCCGGGGAACTGCGCGACGCCGATGGAGGGCATGTAGGCGTGGGAGTTGTTCGCGTCCAAGCCGTAGTCGATTCCGGGAATGCGGGTGGGATCGGCGACTCGGTAGACCGTGCCCGAACCGTCGGCGACGGCGAACACCTGGGTGTAGACACCGCCCACCTTCCGGCGCGTCTTCGGGTCCACTTCGCCGCCGCCGTAGATCAACACGACCGTGGCGTCGTCGACGGCGAGCAGGTACGGGGACGTGCGGTTGAAGGCCTTCGTCGTCACCGTCCCGTCGTCATGGACCTGCCCCGGGGTGCCGTCGACGACCTCGGTCCACGCGCGCCGGGTGAACGTCGGCGCGGTCGAACCCATGGGCGGTGGCGCAGTGAAGATCTGCAGCTGGTGGCATCCGTCATCACCGGACTTGCCACCCTGCACCTCGTAGAAGGCGGCGCTCGTCGAGACGACAGCTGACGGATTGGCGAACTGCTTGGTGGACATCGGTGACTCCTGACGTCGGCGGTGGATGACTCGCCCAGGTTGGAGGTTCGTTGTGCAAGGGGCGTGCAAGGGGCGTGCAGTCGAGCGACGTCAGCCGGCGGGGGCCTGCCTCGACGGCGGCTTTGCCACAGTCAGGGAGCGGTTGAACGCGCCCCGTCCCCGAGTCCGGACGGTGCCGGATCGACTCCGTCGAAGAGATCCCGGAGGAATGGGTTGAGGAATGCCCCGTCGGGGTCGACCCGGCGCCGCACGAGCTCGAACTCCTGCAGTCTCGGCAAGTACCGCTCACGGACCTTGGCGACGTCGTAGAACACCTTTCCCCAGTGCGGCCGTCCGTCGAAGCGGCCCATCATGACCTCCTCGATGCGACGGTAGAAGTCCTCAACTCCCGCGGTACCGACGAGCGTCGTCGCTTCGATGTAGCACGACGCTCGACCGTGGTCCGGTGAGAGCAGCGAGCTGCTCGGTCCGACGAAGCGGGACGCGACAACGAGGTTGATCGGATAGCTTCCCTGGCGGCGGAACTGCTCGAGCGTGTCCATGAAGGTCCGCCACGCGTCCGACGCGTCGGCGAGGGGGATCGCCCACGACGAGTCCCAGCAGTGCGGGTAGACGTACTGGAAATGGAAGGTGTCGGTGGTCGATTCGACTCTCGACCGTTCGGGGGTGGCGGCGATGACAAGATTCAAGAACGGGGGAGTGAGGCGCGGCCACCTCCTGATGATTCGGCACCCGAACCGGCCGAGCACACCTTCCACCACCCATTGGGACCACGTGGCCAGCAATCTGTCCCACCAGTCGAAGTCGACGGGGCGATCCGTGGCGTCCCAGAGCTTCAGCCAGGCCGTGTCGGTGTAGGGGTACCACATGACCATGACGGCATCGTGACCGGCAACCACCTCAGGAAGCGACGACAGCAGCTCTGCCATCGGGATCTTCCGGTCGACGGCGAGGGTGCGGCGGGCCGGAGGGCAGCGGAGTGTGACCGCGTACACGATCCCCAGGGCGCCGAGTCCGACCCTTGCGGCCGGTAGGTCGGGATCGTCGGGCCCGAGGTGCACGACAGCGCCGTCCACTCCGACCACGGTGAGGCCGACCACGGCGTCGGAGAAGGTCGCGCCCGACGTTCCGGTGCCGTGCGAGCCGGTCGCCACCATGCCGCCGACGGTGAAGCCCGTCGCCACGGTGGGGCTCGGCACGGCGAGTCCGGCGGCCGCGGCCGCTCGGGTCAGCCCTTCGAGCCGGATACCCGCCTCGACCTCGACTGTTCCGGTCGTCGCGTCCACTGCCAGCACACGATCGAGCGATGTCATGTCGACGAGCACTCCGTCGGTAGGGACCACGGGGCTCCAGGAGTGGCGCGCACCGAAGGCGCGCACCGGAAGCCGTTCGAGGTGCGCCTCACGCACAGCGGACTGCAAGCCGGCCAAGGTGGTGGGACGCTCGATCCGGGTCGGGGTGCACTGCTGGTTCCCGCTCCAGTTGTGCCAACGCAACCCACTGGGTCCCCGTACCATCTGGCGCAGCGAGAGCTTCGTCAACCGCCAGAGGGAGCGGTAGTCGAGCGAGCCGAATGCCGTGTCCACGACAGGAAGCGCGAACATGGTCGGGATGGGTCCGCGGGCATACTCGAGCATCCACAGCCGCTCCGGGATGGCGTACATGCGTCCCTCGTGCGGACGGAAGGTCGAGATGTCGCCCGGGCGGTAGATCGTCTCCTCCAGCTGTCCCGCCGGATAGTTGCGCAGCTCACCGTCGATCACCACGTCCCAGATCGTCGTGGCGAACCGGCCGGAGAACCCTGAGGTGGGTAGGGGAGACCCGACCAGAGTGACGTACTCCCAGGTCGAGGCGTGCAAGATCGTCAGTTGCTGACTTCCACCTCCGTCGCAGGAGAGAACCCAGGACCATTCCGTCTCGACTCGTCCCGGATAGCGACGCCCGAGTTCGTCGGTGATCCACCGAAGCCGCTCCGGCAGCGCCAGGTCGCGACCGAGTGCGTCCCGGACGATGGCCTGCAGGCTGACCGGATCGAAGATCGTCTTCATGACTGCTTCCTCCTACTGCCGGGGTCCAGCTGGGCACAGAGGACATCGAGATCACCCAGCACACCGGTGAACCCGAAGTGCTCCGCGGCTTTGCGTGCTGCGGTCACCCGACCTGCCAGCGTGTCGCCCTCACGGCCCACGCCGAGTGCGGCCGCGGCACGATGCAGCTCGGCACGTGCTGCCCACCCTGGGGCAGCCAGGCGGTGGTACTCCTCGATGACGTCGGTCAGTCGATCGAGCGCGTCGGGCACACCGACGACTGCGTCGAGGGCAGCGACCAGGTGGGAGATCGCGCCGAGACAGCCAACCCCCTGGAACACGAATCTCCCCAGGTGGGGCCGCAGCAGGTCGGCCAGGACTGCGGCCGCCGGGACGTGCCGGCAACGGACCGCGGCCCAACCGAAGAAGGCCATGGCCGTGGACCAGGACGAGTCCCAGGGACGCACGAACTTGGTCGCGGTCGCGAGGTCGAGAAGCGAGGCCGCGCTGCAGTCGCCGACCTCAGCGGCGACGAAGCAGGCAACTTCCAGATGATCTTCCGGATGTTCGGGTGGTGGCATGGTGGCCACGAGCTGGGCCATGGTGCCCCGATTCCAGGCGAGAATGAGCGCCTGCAGCAACCTGGTCTCGTGGGCGTCTGGATGGGCACCGATCCGGCCGAGCTCGGCGGCGGCCTGGCTCGCCGCATCGGCTCCGGTCAGATCGCCGGCGAACTCGCTGCGGGCGGCGGTCCACAGCAGATGCAGTCGACGCAGCTCCGGCATCCGTGATTCGTCGGCCAGGCGAGCGGCCGCCGCTGCGCGCCGGTCGGCGCGGTCGAGCTCGCCACGCTCCCAATGCGCCATGGCGAGGCGGATGTTGGCATAGAACCCGCCGATGCGGTCATGGCTCCCTTCGTTGATCGCCAGCTGTTCACCGAGATCGCTGATCCGACTGTCCACGTGATCCAGCGTCTGCTGGGTGGGGTCTCGCAAGAGATGGACGGTGGCGATGATCCGTTCATCGCCGAGCTGCCGGGCCAGTTCGAGGGCGTTGTCGCTGAGCGCCCTTCTTCGGTCCGTCGGGCCGTTGACGAGCTCGGCCGCCAGAAGTGCGCTGGCCGTCGCCTGTGCGGCGAGGTCGCGGACGTCGAGCCCGGCGACGACAGTGTCGAGCAGGGGCACCCAATCCGGATCGTCGCGGGAGGACACGCCACTGTGGTACGCGCGGCTGTTGGCAACCGCGGCCGAGAGGACCCGCCGGTTGTCGCCGCGCGACGCGGCCAGCCGGGCTGCTCGCAACAAGGTGGGACGTGCACGTTGGTCTCCACCCAGTTGACGAGCAGCGCCCAGGCCGATGAGCGCGTCAAGCCGAAAGTCGGCGAGTGCCGTGGCGCTGGCATCGTCCTCGACGGCGTCTCCCCCCATCGACTCGGTGTCGTCGAGATCATCACCGACCCCGGCGCGCCACAGTGTCTCGAGAGCCGCGTCGAACCAGCCCGCTGCTTCCGGAGGAGCAAGCGCCGACAGGGCCTGGTTGCCTGCAGCCAGCAGTGCTCGAACTGCGCGCTCGGTATGGCCTGAGCAGTCGGCTGCGAGCCAGTGCGCCGCGACTTCGTAACGGTGGCCATCACCTCTACGGCCCGGCCGGCTCTCGATCGCCAGCGCTATGCGGCGGTGCATCATCCGGGCCTTCGAAGGGGCGACCTGGTCAGCCACGGCGGACCGCACGAGGGCGTGGGCGAACCGGTACCGGCCAGACTCCGGCAAAGCGACCAGAACGCCAGCGCGGCGAGCGTGGTCGAGCGCGTCCAGTCCCGCTTCGCCGACGGTGCTCACCTCGAGCAGGAGCTCACTGTCGAATTCGCGGCCTATCACTGCGGCTGCGCTCAAGGTGGCAGACACGTCCGGCCCGAGCGTACGGATCCGGCGGAGCACCACCTCGGTGACGGTCCGCGGAACCGAGCCTTCCTGGGCGCCTGAGGCAAGGACTTCCTTGATGAAGAGCGGGTTTCCCGCCGTCTGATCCATCAGCCAGTCGACGTTGTCGACACCTTCGGTCGGCCGGATCCGGGCGACGAGCTCGGCGACGTCTGTGGAGGTCAGGCCAGACAGCTCGATGCTGTGGACGTGCGGTTCGGTGGCGACGTCGGTGATGAGATCAGCGAGTAGACCACCGGATTCACCGAGGCGATAGGCGAGCAGCACGGTGACCCGCGAGATGCTGGCGTAGCGGGCGAGATACCGCAGAAGCAGCACCGTGGCGGAGTCGGCCCACTGGATGTCGTCGAGGACGAGGATGACGGGACGAGTCTGCGCGAGTGTGCCGAGCAGGGCGGCGACCGCAGCGTGCGTGTAGCCGACGTCCTGGTGCGGGAGGACTCCCCATGAGGTCGTCTTGGCCAGATGCGGGGCGATGGGATCGAGATACGGTGCAAGATGCCCGAGCTCGGCTTGAAGGTAGTCCGGAGCGGTCCATTCCGCCGCAGAGGCCAACGCCTCGGTGAAGGGGAGATAGGGAGCCTGGAGGTCAGGATCGCAGTGCCCGTGGAAGACAGCTGCTCCGGCGGCGTGCGCGCGCCGGGCGGCGAGTGCGATCAGCGTGGATTTGCCGATCCCGGCGTCCCCACCGACGAGAACCATGACGGCAGCCCCTCCTCGAGCGTCCGCCAGCAGCCGATCGAGCAGCCGGATCGGCTCGGTTCGGCCCACGACCGGTCCCGGAGTGGACGCGAGCCGGACCGGTAGCCCTACCTCGACGGGGGCGGCCTGGGGGATCGATGGGGCGCCCAGCGGCGTTGCCGCCCCGTGGTCGATGATCCGGTCGAGAAGGACGCTCTCATCCTGAGCCAGGATCGCGCGCTCGAGATCACGCAGCCGCGGTGAGGTGTCGAGCCCGAGGCCGTCGCGTAGCGCCGTGCGGGCCTGCCGGTAGCACCGCAAGGCCGGCCCCTGACCGGCGCTTCGGTAGTGCCCGAGGATGGCCGTCTCCCAGAGGGTCTCGTCGTACGGGTTGTCGACGAGATGCGATTCGGCCTCCCGGGCCGCGTCGGCCGGCGCCCCGACCTCAAGTGCGGCACGTGCGCAGGTGCGGGCGGCGGCCAGCCGTTGGCCCGCCAGATACGCCAGCCGACCCCGAACCCAGGCCTGGTCCTGCGCCTCCTGGAAGGCAGGCCCTCGCCAGCGCGCGAGCGCGCGCCCCAGAGTGAGGCGCGCCAGTTCTGGGCGACCCGCAGCGAGATCCCGTTGCCCCGCTGTCGTTTCCTCGTCGAAGAGCGCGCAGTCGAGCTCCTCGTCAGCGACCACGATGCGGTATCCGGGCGGTGCGGTGACGATCCGGTCGGGGCCCAACACCTTGCGCAGACTCGCGATGTGGCTGCGTAAGGTCTGATGAGCGCCGGCACTGGCGTGTTCCCCCCAGAGTCCATCGACCAGCTCGTCGGCGGACACGGGCTGGTTGGTGTCGAGCAGCAGCCGTAGCAGCAGCAGACGGCGACGTCCCCCTGCGACCCCCAGTTCCCCCGCTGGGGCGGTCACAGCGAGCGGACCGAGCACCTGAAAGAACACGCTGCCTCCCGATTCAGTTCAGGCCGAACTGGGGACAAACCGGAAGAATTTGTCAGTACGCGCAGTATGTCGCTGTCGCTGCCATCTCGGCTACCCGTGCTGTCTGGTGATCGCTGCCCTACGTCCATCCGAATCGTCCGATGGCGTCACGGGCATGCGGAGTCCGGCAGCTACACCAGGTGCGAGGCGTCGTTCACCAGGGTCACCGAGGCTTCCTGGCCCGAGTAGGCGATGCGGGAGAAGGCGGCGGCGGACAGCTCGATGCGGAACATCGCTGCCGGAGGCGCACCGACCGCCTGCGCGATCAGGGCTTTGATGGGTGTGACGTGGCTGACCGCGATGACAGCCGTGCCCGCGTAGCGGACGGCAAGGCTCCGGGCGAGCCGAGACATCCGGTCGAAGACCGCGGTGAAGGTCTCGATGCTGCCTGTCGGTGCGGCACCGGGCGACAGCTGCCATCTCCGGAGGTCTTCGGGATAGCGGTCCTGAACCTCCGCGAAGGTCATCCCTTCCCAGCGGCCGAAATCCATCTCCGACAGGTCGGGCTCGACCCGGACCTCGAGTCCGAGCTGGTCGGCGACGATCTCGGCCGTTTGCCGGCAGCGGGTCATCGGCGAGCACAGCACGTCGGCGAAGGCGGCGCTGCGGAGCAGCGAGGAGGCGGCGGCGCGCGCCGCCTGGTCTCGACCGGCCGGAGAGAGCGCGGGGTCTGCGGCACCCGTTCCGGAGAACCGCTTGTCCGGCGTGAGCCTGGTGGCGCCATGACGCAGCAGCACGACGTCGGCTGTCGCGCTGGCCGAGGAGGACCAGCCGCGCGAGGGAGTCTCCGTCATGCCGGCCTCGACAGGTGCCCGAGGGTCGCGGCAGTGGCCGCGGCCGCGATGGCCGCCTCGTAGCCCTTGTCTTCGGCGGAGCCTTCCAGTCCGGCGCGGTCGAGCGCCTGCTGCTCGTTGTCGCAGGTCAAGATCCCGAACCCGACGGGCACCCCGGTACGCACGCTCACGTCGGTGAGCCCGACGGTGGCAGCCTGGCAGACGTACTCGAAGTGTGGTGTGCCGCCGCGGATGACGACCCCGAGGGCGACGAGTGCGTCGTAGCGCGGCGCCAGCCGCGTGGCTGCGACCGGCAGCTCGAAGGTGCCGGGCACCCGCACCAGGTCGTACGCGGTCACCCCGGCATCAGCCAGCCCGCGTCGCGCTCCCTCGATCAGGCCATCCATCACGGTCGCGTGCCAGGAGGCGGCGATCACCGCCACCCGCAGGCCCGTGCCGTCCACGGTGAGGTCGGGTGAGCCAGATTTCATCGGGAATCTCCTTGCTGAGAAGACAGAGAGAGGGAGTCGGGTGGTTCGACGGTCAGACGTCGACCAGGAGGGTGTGGCCCATCCGGTCACGCTTCGTCTGCAGATAGCCGACGTTGGTCTCCACCGGGGCGATGCAGATCGGCACCACCGCGGTGACGGCGATCGCGCGCTCGGCCAATGCCGCGACCTTCAGGGGGTTGTTGGTGAGCAGCCGCACCGAGCTCACACCCAGGTCGGTGAGGATGGCCGCGCCGGCGGTGTAGTCGCGGGCGTCGACGGGCAGGCCGAGCTCGATCTGCGCGTCGACGGTGTCGAAGCCCTCATCCTGCAGCGCATAGGCGTGGAGCTTGTTGAGCAGACCGACCCCACGGCCCTCGTGGCCGCGAAGGTAGACCACGACACCGCCCTCGGCCGCGACGTGCTGCAGCGCCGAGGTGAGCTGCTGGCCGCAGTCGCACCGTCGGGAGCCGAAGGTGTCGCCGGTGAGGCACTCCGAGTGCAGCCGTACGAGCGGTGACGGACCGGGCAGACCGAGCGGGCTGACCAGCGCGATGTGCTGGTCGCCGGTGAGCAGGTCCTGGTAGCCGGTCACGGTGAAGACGCCGTCGGCGGTCGGCAGGGTCGTCGCCACGGTCCGCTGGACGCGGTCATGCACCTGCCGCCACGCGATCAGCTGTTCGATGGTGAGCACCGGCAGGCCGTGACGGCTGGCCAGGGTGAGCACGTCGGGCAGACGCATCATGTCCCCGTCGTCGCGGACGAGCTCACCGATGGCGGCCACCGGCGCCAGCCCGGCCAGCCGACACAGGTCCACCGCCGCCTCGGTGTGCCCGGGTCGCGCGAGGACGCCGCCGTTCTTGGCCCGCAGCGGGAGCACATGGCCCGGCCGGATCAGATCCGAGGCCTGGCCCTCGCGACGAGCCAGGGTCCGGATCGTGTGGGCTCGATCGGCGGCGCTGATCCCGGTGCTGACGCCGCTGCTCGCGTCGACCGTCACCGTGTACGCGGTCCGCAACGGGTCGGCGTTGGCGCTCACCATCAGCGGCAGCTCGAGGCGGTCCGCCCACTCCTCGGGCATCGGGGCGCAGACGAATCCGGAAGTGTGCCGGATGGTCCAGGCCATCCACTCCTCGGTCAGCGTCTCTGCTGCGAGGACGACGTCCCCTTCGTTCTCCCGGTCCGCGTCGTCGGTGACCAGCACCGGCCGCCCGCGGCGGAGGGCCTCCAGCGCCTCCTCCACCGTCGCCGGCTCGGCATCCGCCGTCACGAGATCGCCGTCTCGGCGGCACCGGAGACAGCTGTCCCGGCCACGGGGGCGGTGAGGAGTAGGCGCTCGACGTACTTGGCGATCACGTCGACCTCGAGATTCACCACGTCGCCCACCTGCCTGCGTCCGAGCGTGGTCAGGCCGAGCGTGGTGGGGATCAGCGACACCTCGAAGTAGTCGCTGCCGAGGGCGGAGACGGTCAACGACACACCGTCCACGCTGATCGATCCCTTCTCCACCACGTACCTGGCCAGCTCCGGGGGCAGCGTGAGGCGGACGACCTCCCAGCGCTCACCCGGCGTACGGTGCACCAGGTGCGCGGTGCCATCGACGTGGCCTTGGACGATGTGGCCGCCGAGGCGGTCCGTCACCGCCACGGCCCGCTCGAGGTTGACGGGGTCTCCGACCCGCAGAGCGCCCAGGCTGCTGCGGTCGAGCGTCTCCGCCATGACATCGAAGCTCACCATCCCTTCGCCGAAGTCGATCACTGTCAGGCAGACCCCGTTGACCGCGATCGAGGCGCCGCGAATGACGTCTCCTCCCACGATCGGCCCGCGAACCTGCAGAACGGCCGATTCGACGCCGTGCTCGACGGTGACGACGTGGCCCAGTTCCTCGACTATCCCGGTGAACATGTCACGCTCCGCTCGTGGTGGTGGCCAGGGCCCTGGTGACGGAGGCCCTGATCCGGATGTCCGATCCGACGGTGGTGATCTCTCGTGGGTGCAGCTGCAGCGCATCGCCCAACGCGGTGATGCCCAGGTCACCGACCGCCGATCGGCCCGACCCCAACAAGGTGGGAGCGAGGTAGGCGATCACCTCGTCCACGACACCGGCATGGAGGAAGGCCGCGGCGAGTGTCGGGCCGCCCTCCAGCCAGACCTGCCGGATACCCAGGTCGCCCAGCTGAGCCAACGCTCGAACCGGGTCGTGCTCCCGCAGTCGCAGCGTGGGCGCGGCGTCGTCGAACACTCGGGACGTGACGGGGAGATCGCGATGGCCCATCACCACCCGCAGCGGCTGATGCTCCACCAGCTCGCCGTCCGGCCGCCGTACGGTCAAGCGTGGGTCGTCGGCCAGCACGGTGCCGGTGCCGACCAGGATCGCTCCCGCCTGCGCCCGCAACCGGTGCACGTCGGCCCGGGCCGTCGGCCCGGTGATCCACTGGCTGCTGCCATCGGCTGCCGCGGATCGCCCGTCCAGCGTCGCCGCGAACTTCCAGGTCACCCGCGGGCGTCCGTGGGTCACGGCGAACGTCCAGGCCCGGTTGATGTTCTCGGCCTCGTCAGCCAACACGCCACCGATGACGGAGACGCCGCCGGCTCCCAGCCGGGCCGCCCCTCCCGCCGCCTCCGGACTGGGATCGCCCTGCGCGTACACCACACGCGCCACACCGGCGTCCAGCAGCGCCTGGGAGCACGGGCCGGTGCGTCCCCGGTGATCACAGGGTTCCAGTGTCACGACGGCCGTGCCTCCGATCGCAGCCCGGCCCGCAGCTTCGAGAGCCTCGACCTCGGCATGGGCGTGCCCGGCCCCGCGATGGCAGCCTTCGCCCACGATGTGACCCCTGCGGTCGGTGACGACGGCGCCCACGCGAGGGTTCGGGTCCACCGCGGGCCCTCGTACGGCCAGCTCCAGCGCGCGGCGCATCAGCAGCAGCTCGTCTGACATCGGTGTGCTTCCCCTCCTGCTCGGCTCCTTGCGGGCGAGCTCCGGGGGTGTCGACGAGCGGAGCGGGCGCTCCACCTGACCTCAGGCAGGCGAGCCACTCGAGACCGTCGAGAAGGACCACACCATCCTCCGTGGACGACCGGAACCTGGTGCTGCCTTCCGCGTGCTGCCTCCCATCCGGACTTTCACCGTCGGTCCTGGAGTTCCACCAGGTCAACCGACCGCTGGCTGCGGACGGGTCGCGGACTGTCACCGCCGGTTCGGAGTTACACCGACCCCGGAGCACGTAGGCGCAAGGATGCCACGACCCCGCACGTGAGCGCTGCGCGAGCCGAAGCCCGAGACGGTCGTGCCCCTCAGGTCTCAGGAGGGCCCGCCCAGGCTGTCAAACGATGGCCCTGGCCGGCATCTCGACGCGGGGCACGCCACCGACGAGAATGGTGGCGTCGTCAGCGGTACGCCGTGCCTCCACCCGCCCGAGACGAATCACCGCCCTGACCGGTACCGATCACCGACCCCAGGAGGACCGCCATGTGCACCGAACTGCCGCCGCAGCACCCCGCCACGGCCCCGACAGCGCCCGCCTCGACCGACGGTCAGGTCAGCCGGCGGGCCGCGCTGCTCGCCGCGGCGGGCTTGGCCACCACCACCGCTCTCACCGCGTCAGGTGTCGTGCCGGCGGCCGCCGACCGCCCCGGCGGACACCCCGGTCGGCACGGACGGATCGACCTCACCTACACCCTGGGCGAGGACTTCCCTGCCTACGCCCCCGGCGAGGAAGCCATCCGCCAGCCGGCCACCACCATCCCGGCCAACGGCTACTACATGCAGCGATGGGAGCTGTACGAGCACACCGGCACCCACGTCGATGCGCCCGCCCACTTCCACACCGACGGCCGCTACGTCAGCGAGCTCACCCCGGACGAGCTGATGGTCCCCGCCGTCGTCGTCGACATCGCCCGCCGTGCCGCCACCGATCCCGACACGGTCGTCACCGTCGCCGATCTGCTCGCCCACGAACGTCGCCACGGCCGGATCGAGGATCGGTCCGCGGTGCTCATGTACTCCGGATGGGGGACCAAGGTCGGCGATCCCGACGCCTACCGCGGCACCGACAGCAGCGGCGTCCTCCACTTCCCGGGCTTCGGCGCCGACGCCTGCGACTGGCTCATCCGCCGCCGCCGCATCCGCGCCCTCGGCGTCGACACGCTGAGCATCGACCCCGGCGACTCCGCCAGCTTCGACACCCACACCATCCTCAACGGCGCGGAGCGCTACGGGATCGAGAACCTCGCCAACCTCCGACGGCTGCCGGCCGACGGGGCCCAGATCGTCGTCGGCGTCATCCCCTTCGCGGACGGCTCCGGAGGACCAGCCAGGGTGTTGGCCTCCTGGTGAGGTGGCCGGACTGCCGCTCGGTCAGTGGCTCACTCAATGAGTTCGGCGCAGATGTCCCGTGCGTGACCTGATGTGCTCACGATCGTGAAATCGGATGCTGCCGTCGACGCGTAGGCGACTCTTCCCACGTAGAGCGTGGTCGTTGGACAGCAGGAACGTCAGTGGGAAAGAGGATGATGACATTGTGGCCGGTGGCGGACACGGTGGAGGAGCCATCGGGGTTGATGGTCGCTTTCATGACCGAGCCGTTGCTCTTCAGGCCCACGGTGGCGCCCGAAAGGACATGGGTGAAACTCAAAGTCGATCCCCTGCCGGCCGAGATGGTGCGCACAACCCGACCGCTACCGTCCGTGAATTCCTTGTAGACCCGGTTGGCAGCTGGGGCGATGCCGATGCCCAATTCGATCGGCGTCATTCCCGTCATGGAACTGATCCGGGAGCCCGGCGCCTACCAGTTGTTGACATTCGATCAGACGCCAGGATCGCAGTCGTGGCAATGGATGGCAACAGATGCTCCGAGGGATAATATTGTCCCGGCGACGATGCGGTCTGGTTACAAGGGGCCACATATTAATTGTGGCGAAAGCCACCGCCAGCCGACGCCAGCCGAGTCTGCGATCTACTTCTGTTTCCCGTTTTTCCGAAGTCGGCGTGCTCAGATGCGCTGATGTCAAACCTGTTGCGTGGTGGATCAGATGCGCTAACGTCAAATGTGGCCGACACCCTGCGGGCTCAGTGCTCAGCCGATTCGTGTCAGCGCAGATGATGGGGGCGTGGCATGTATGACGTGATCGTCGTCGGTGCCCGATGCGCAGGATCGCCTACGGCGATGCTGCTCGCGCGGAAGCACTACCGAGTTCTGCTGCTCGACCGGGCCTCGTTTCCCAGCGACACCATCCGCAACCATTTCATACAGCATTCCGGAGTCGTTCAGTTGGACCGTTGGGGTCTTCTGCCGTTGGTGATCGCATCGAACTGCCCGCCGATACGCACATTCACCACCGACTTCGGAGACTTTCCCCTCAGCGAACCCGTCGAGCAAGGGGACGGCGTCGACGCGGCCTACGCGCCTCGCCGCATCGTGCTGGACAAGCTCCTCGCCGATGCGGCCGTGGCCGCGGGCGCAGAACTGCGGGAGCGGTTCGCCGTCCACGAGCTGCTGTGGGACGACGACAGAGTCGTCGGCATCCGCGGGCGGTCGAGCGGTGGCAGGCTGATCGACGAGCGTGCCCGCATCGTCGTCGGCGCCGACGGTGCGCATTCGGTGGTGGCGAAGTCGGTGCAGGCGTCGCGATACAAGGAGGTTCCGACCCTCACCTACAGCTACTACTCCTATTTCAGCGACGTCGCGATGGTCGGCACCGAAGTATGGGCCCGACCGCGGCGGGCCTACATCAACTTCCCGACCAACGACGGACTCACCTGCGTTGCGATGCAAGCACCGGTCTCGGGCTTCCACGCCTTCCGTTCCGACATCGAGGGAAGCTTCTACCGAGCTCTGGACGAGGTGCCCGAGCTGGCAGCGCGCGTCCGGTCAGGTCGTCGCGCTGAGAGGTGGTGCGGCACCGCAGACCTGAACAACTTCTTCCGCGTGCCTTACGGACCGGGCTGGGCGCTGGTCGGCGACGCTGGTTTCCACAAGGACCCGATCCTCGCCCAGGGAATCAGCGACGCGTTCCGTGACGCCGAGCTCCTCGTCAGCGCCATCGACGACGGCCTCGCGGATCGGAAGCCGATGAACGACGCTCTCGGTGAGTACGAGCAGCGGCGCAACGACGCGGCGCTCCCCGGATATGAAGAGAACTGTGCCGCGGCATCCTTCCTGCCGCCGCCGCCGGAGTTCATGGCCCAGCGGGCCGCGGTTCACGCCACACCGCCATCGCTTCGCCCGTGACTCGACCGACCTCGACCACCCACAGCTGCCCGGGCTCCGGTCAGCTGACCGGCCGACGACAGGAGTCACGAGATGCCGTTCGAAACAGTCGGTGACCTTCGGATCTACTACGCGACCGCTGGGTCCCCGACGGCGCCGCCCTTGGTGCTGCTGCACGGGTTCGGGGGCTGCGGAGACAGTTGGAGGCGCCAGATCGGCCCCTTCAGCGAGCACTATCGCGTCGTCGTGCCGGACATGCGAGAGCACGGTCGGACGAACAATCCGCTGGGTGGCGCCGGTGTCAACCACCGACAGTTCGCCCTCGACGTCGCGAATCTCTGTGACGGCCTGGGGAT
The DNA here is from genome assembly GCA_036524985.1 of Microlunatus sp. GTDB lineage: Bacteria > Actinomycetota > Actinomycetes > Propionibacteriales > Propionibacteriaceae > Microlunatus. The sequence goes on from DATDBH010000110.1 coordinate 26,131, forward strand.
CGGCCGGGCCGCGTTCTGCGGCGAGAGCAGCGGGTCGATCCTGCAGCTGACTCTCGCCCTGGCACGCCCCGATCTCGTCGCGGCGGCGGTCTGGTCGTCCGGCACCTACTTCTGGCCCGAAGACCTGAGGAGCACGAACGCAGGACTGACGGTCGACAGACTGGCCGCCGAGCTCTTCGGCTCGCCAGGACCGGACGGCACGCCCTCTCCGGCGTTCGTCGAGTTCTCGTCGGCCCACGCATCCCAGGGCGAGGACCACTGGCGCGACCTCGCTCGCGATTTCATCGCGCTGTGGTCACATCCCCATGACGCGGACTTCCCCGCCGAGACGGAGCTTCGCGGCATCGAGGCTCCCGTCCTGCTCGTGCACGGCGATCGCGACGCCAGCATCCCGGTGGAACGTGCCGTGCGGTTTCGACAGCTGCTGGAGCACACCGAATTCTGTGTCCTGCCGAACACCGGACACAACCCGCCCGAAGAGCAGCCCAGCCTCTTCAACGGGGCGGTTCTGGATTTCCTGCAGCGGCACTATCTCGCGGCGCCGGAGGCCACCTGATCAGAGGTGCGGTCAACTCGTACGAGTCACGATCCCGTAGTCGTGGATCTTGCGGTAGATGGTGGCCCGGGACATCCCCAGCGCCCGAGCCGCCCGTGCCTTGTTGTCGTGGGCGTCGGCCAGGCACTTGACGATGGCGTCCCGTTCGAGCGCCTCGAGCGGGCTGAGCACCCGACGGCTCACCGAGTGCGCCTCGGCCGGCAGATCCTCGGGTTCGATGATCCCGGTGCGCCGGTGCTTGACGACCTCGCGGAGCAGCTCGTGCAGCTGACGGGTGTTGCCGGGCAGATCCATCCGCATCAGCAGCCGCAGCGCTGTCGGTGAGCAGCTCAGCTGCCTGCCCTGAGACAACCTCGACAGGAACAGCGCGACCAGCGGTGGCACGTCCTCGCGGTGCAGACGCAGCGGCGGCAGCTCGACCGTGGTGGGGAACAGCTGCAACAGCTCGAGCAGCGCCTTGCCGTGGGTGGCGTTCGCCAACGTGACGGCCACCCACAACGGCCGGGGCGGATCGGCCGTCGACGTGGCACTCAGCGCCGAGGAGAGCGCGCGAAGCCGGCGTACGTCGAGGGCATCGACGTGTCGGACGACGAGGCAGTCGGCTTCGCCGGCGACGGCCCGCCGGACGCTGGGCATCCAGTCCGAGTCGCCCTGGCTGTCGGCGGCGTCCAGGACCAGCAGCCGACCGACCGGCTGCCGGCGCAGCTGCACGGCGCTGAGGACGGCGAGCTTCCCCGCGCCGGGCTCACCGGCCACCGCCAGCCACTGTCCGGAGCGGAAGGCGGACTCGACCTCTTCGCAGGCCTTCAGCCAGGGCGGCCCCGACCCCACCAGGCCGGGCAGGGGGAGGTGCACCCGGCGGAGGTCCTCTGCTTCGCGCCCGGCCGCCTCCAGCTTGACGTGCGCGACGATCCCGGCGAGGCGATCGCTCCGGTCGACGGGCCGGGTGAACATCCTGGCCGTCTGGCCGGAGGGGAGGTTCACCACCAGGGAGTTCGGGCGGCCGCTGGTCACGAACTCACCGGCGCGGGCGAGCAACGCCGCCTGGTCGGCCGGATCGAGCACCATGCGCGCGAAGTCGTTCAACATCACGACGTCCTGGTTGACCGCGAAGACGATGCCGGTCCGGCGGGCACAGGTGCGCAGGTACTCCTTGAACAGGCCCAGCTCGCTCGAACCGGAGTCGGTCAACAACGACTGCCGGATCTGCTCGGCGGTCGTCTTGGCCAGGGTGAGCAGCAGCGCGCCGGCGTCGCGGCGCCAGCAGGTGAAGTCGACCGCACCGACCAGCCGGCCCGTGATCGGGTGATGGATCGGGACCCCGGCGCAGGCCAGGTCCTCCAGGTGCTCGGCATAGTGCTCGTGTCCGAAGACGTGAGTCGGACCACCCATCTCCAGGGCGGTGCCGATCCCGTTGGTACCGACGAACTTCTCGGCGTAGCTGAAGCCCGGCGCAAGCAGTACGCGGTCCAGGTGGCTCTCCAGCACCCGATCGCCGGTGATCCGCGACAGCACCAAACCTGTCGGATCGGTGAGGATGACACTCACCGACTGGCCCTCGAGCTGCTCGCCCAGTGCCCGCAGCACCGGGAGGGCGCTGCGGGTGAGGCGGGTGTCGAGCTGGACGTCGGGCTCGAACGACATCTCGAGCCGGTCCGCTGCGACGTGCAGCTGCTCGGACCGCCGCCACGACGCGAGGATCGCCTCGCGGACCGTCAGCGGTTCGGGCGCGTCGCTGGTGAGGAAGCGCTCCCGGCTCAGGGCCACCAGAGTCTGCGCGCGAGACGCGTCGGGCGTGGGCACGCTGGCACTCGCTCCACGGCTCGACCTCACTGCAACACCCCCCGTTGGGTTGCTCCCCGGCCCTGGACAGGCGCGACACCGCCGTTGCAGTCTTGCGCATGAGGCGCCTCTTCACTGTCTCATATTGAGACGCCATGGCGTCAGGCTCGGTCGTAACGTCCGTCGCGGAGGTATGCGATGACGGCAGCCGAGGACGCTCCAGAGGCGGAGACCTACAACCCGTGGAGCATCGTCAACCTGGTGTTCAGCCATCTGGCCGACCAGGGTCTGCACCCCGTCCTCGGGGAGAGCGGTGACCCGGGAGCCGCGGCGTCGGCTCTGCTGATTGCCCTCGGGATCGAGCCGTCGGCGGAGGGCAACCGCGAGGTCGTCCGCGACATCCGGGCCCACCTGGAGCAGATCCGCACCGTGATGTTCGAGCAGTGACCACCGGCGGCGCTGCGACCTCCGCGGCGCACGACGGACGAGTTGTCCGCCCTGTCTCAATGTGAGACCGGAGAGCGGTCCGGATTGGGCTTCCATGGCTATGACGGACCACCGATCCTTCGAAGGGAATGTCTATGACGCGACAGAGTGTGGCCAAGGCGCACGAGAAGATCCAGGAGCTGGCGTGGGAGCCGCTCTACCACGAGCCCGTGAAGCACTACGGCACGGACTACACGTTCCAGA
>DATDBH010000111.1:0-9632 GCA_036524985.1 Microlunatus sp.
CGGCCGGCTCTGAGCCAGGCGGCCCCTGATCTGCACCACGCCCGCAGGTCAGGGGCCGTTTGCCGTCCCCGTCCGCGGAACCTCAGCCGGGTGCGGGGCGGGTCCGGTGCTCCCGCGCCGGACGATGTGGGGACTCAGCACGAGCGTCGGCCCCGGCGGCCGGTCGGTCAGCAGGTCCCACATCCGCAGCCACGCCTGCTCACCCAGCTCTTTGACGGGAACCGCGGCGGTGGTCAGCGGCGGGGTGACGTACCGGGCGAACGGGATGTCGTCGAAGCCGACCACCGAGACCGCTTCGGGAACCGCGATCCCCGACCCGGTCAGGGCACTGATCAGCCCCATCGCGACCAGGTCGTTGAACGCGAGCACGCCCGTGGTCCCTGCCGCCACGACCGCCGAGGCGGCGTCATGGCCATCGGCGAAGTTCACCCCGCAGGGGCGGATCTCCACGGTCAGGTCGGCGTGCGCCGCGCGGTAGGACTCCAACGCCGCCAGCCTTCGGGTGTTGGACGCGCTCTGCGGCGCACCGGCGAGATACATCAGCGTCCGGTGCCCGTCCTCATACAGCAGCTCCAGCAGCCCGGTCAGTCCCATCCGGTAGTCGGCCGTGACCACCGGACTGCCCGTGTCGACGGTCGGCTCCCGATTGACCAGCACCACCGGCTGCAGGGAGGTCAGCAGCCGCTGGAGATCCTCCTCGGCCATCCGCGGCGCGACCAGCACCACCCCGTCACAGCGCCGGCGGGTCTGCCGGGCCAGGGCCAGCTCGTCGATCACGGACTCGGCCGAATCGGCCACCAGGACGTGGTAGCCGTTGCCGGCCGCCGCGCGACTGAGACCTCGCAGCACCCCGTGGAAGGTGGGGTTGCCCAGGTCGGGTACCACCACGGCCACCGTGTTCGTGCGGCCGAGGACGAGACTCCGGGCCAGCGGGCTCGGGGAGTAGTCGAGCTCCCTGGCCGCCGTTCTGACCCGATCGGTCATCTCCTCGTCGACCGCCCGGGTGCCGTTCATCACCCGTGACACCGTGGCCGGTGACACGCCAGCCAGGGACGCCACGTCGGCGATGGTCGCCGGGCGCCCCGCGCGAGAACCGGTCACGGGTTCATCGTGCCCGATCAGGCGAGCGGTAGCCGGCGTTGCGGGTCCGCGGCGCGTGTCTGGGCGAAGGCGGCCGCCAGACCTCCGCGCACGGCGGCGAAGGGAAGGGCCCAGGTGCCTCGCTGCTCGGCATCCTCGACCCGCGTCGCCAACCCTGCCAGCCGACTGATCTCAGCGGAGACCGCCGCCACCCGCCCGCGCTGTTCGAAGATCGCCTCGCGGTCCAGCGGCCCACCGTGGCCGGGCAGGACCACCGTCGTGGCGGTGGTCAGCCCGATCAGGCCGTCCAGGGTGGCCGGCCACTCGTGGGCGTAGGAGTCCGGTCCGTACGAGGGCGGACCGGAGGACTCGACCAGGTCCCCGGCGAACACCACATCCGAGCCGGGCACCACCACGACGAGATCACCGTCGGTGTGTCCGCGGCCCAGGTGCACCGCCTCCACCCGTACGCCGCCGCCCAAGTCGACGGTCGTCGCCACCGCGACCTCGCGGTCCGGGCGCCCGAGCGCGGCCGGGTCGACGCCGAGTCGGACCGCCTCGGCCGAGGCCTCCGGACCCAGCAGCCGTTCGCCGACCGACTCGTGGGCGATCGTGGTCGGCGCGCCCACGCCGGCGACGCCGAAGGAATGGTCGTAGTGCGCGTGCGTCAGCACCACCGCCGCCAGCGGGAGGGGGGTGACGGCGGCGATCTCGTTGCGCAGCCACCGACCCTGCTCCGGGGTGGCACCGGCGTCGATCAGCACAGCGGCCTCGGAGCCGACCACCAGACCCACCGACAGCTCGGCGGGGCCGTCCTCGGCGGTGAAGGGAACGACCGAGACGTACACGTGGTCGGTGACCGCGGAGAACGGGCCGGGTCGCTGGGTCATGTGACTAGACTGGCACTCGGTTTGCCCGAGTGCCAATGACGCCCAGCGCGAGCGGGTGATCGACGGATGACGAAGGGAGAAGACGTGGACGACCGCAAGCTGCAGGTGCTGCGTGCGATCGTCACCGACTACGTCTCCAGCCAGGAGCCGGTGGGATCCAAGGCCCTCGTCGAGCGACACAACCTCGGGGTCTCCCCGGCCACGGTTCGCAACGACATGGCGGCGCTGGAGGAAGAGGGCTACATCACCCAGCCCCACACCAGCGCCGGACGGATCCCGACCGACAAGGGCTATCGCCTGTTCGTGGACCGGCTGGGCTCGGTCAAGCCGCTGTCGCCGGCCGAGCAGCGGGCTATCCAGACCTTCCTGTCCGGGGCCGTCGACCTGGACGACATCCTGCACCGGACCGTCCGACTGCTCGCCCAGGTGACCCAGCAGGTCGCCATCGTGCAGTACCCGACGCTGAGCCATGCTGAGGTCCGCCACGTCGAGCTGGTCTCGCTGTCCAGTCAACGGCTGCTGGTGATCCTGATCACCTCCACCGGGCGCATCGAGCAGCGGGTGGTGGAGGTCGAGCACACCGAGGACGAGCTGACTCGGGTGCGGTCGCTGCTGAACGCGGCGGCCGTCAGCCAGGTCTCCACCCAGGCCGCGGCACGCCTGGGTCAGCTGCTCTCCGAGCTCCCGACGGCGATCTCGCCCATCGGCCGGGGCTGCATCGCGACCCTTCTCGACATGCTCGGCAACGACGCCTCCAGCCGGGTCGTCGTGGGTGGGATGCCCAACCTCACCCGGTTCGGCGACGAGTTCGAGACGACCGTGCGCCCGGTGCTGGAGGCTTTGGAGGAACAGGTCGTGCTGCTGAAGCTGCTGGGCGAGGCGACCTCCACCGACATCGTCACCGTGCGGATCGGCCGCGAGAACCCGTACGCGGAGCTGCAGTCGACCTCGCTGGTCGCCAGCGGCTACGGCACCGCGGTGGACAGCTGGGCCACCCTCGGCATCGTCGGTCCGACCCGGATGGACTACCCCTCGACCATCGCCTCGGTCCGGGCCGTCGCCCGCTACGTCGGCCGGTTCCTGGCCGAAGGCTGACAGTGACTTCACACCCACGATGACATCTCAGAGAACATGGACACGATGAGCACCGACTACTACGAGATCCTCGGGGTGCCCCGCGAGGCGAGCCCCGAGCAGATCAAGAAGGCCTATCGCCAGCTGGCGATGAAGCTGCATCCCGACGTCGCCACCGAGGCCGACGCCGGCGATCGGTTCAAGAAGGTCGCGGAGGCGTACGAGGTGCTCGGCGACGCCAAGAAGCGTGACCTCTACGACCGTGGGGGTGATCCCCTCGGCGGTGGCATGGGGGGCGGCTTCAACGGCGGATTCGGCAACGCGGCCGGTGGTTTCGACTTCACCAACCTGGTCGACGCGATGTTCGGTCAGCAGGCCGCTCGCGGCCCGCGCTCACGCGTACGACGCGGTCAGGACGCTCTGGTCAGGCTCGAGCTGGACCTCGCCGAGGCGGCGTTCGGCACCACGAAGCCGCTCCGGGTCGACACCGCCATGCTGTGTCCGCGGTGCAGCGGCTCCGGCGCCCAGGAGGGCTCCAAGCCGGTCACGTGCGCCACCTGCCACGGGCAGGGCGAGGTGACGCACGTGCAGCGCTCCTTCATCGGTGACATCCGCACGACCAGCCCCTGCCCGACCTGCCGCGGCTACGGCACGGTCATCCCGAACCCCTGCGTGGAGTGCTCCGGCGACGGTCGGGTCCGGTCCAACCGGACCATCAACGTCAAGATCCCCGCCGGGGTGAGCTCCGGCAACCGCATCCACCTCGCCGCCCACGGCGAGGTCGGACCGGGTGGGGGACCCGCGGGCGACCTCTACGTGGAGCTCGATGTCGCGCCGCACGAGGTGTTCCAGCGCGATGGCGACAATCTCGAGATGGTGCTGCGGATCCCGATGACGGCCGCCGCGCTGGGCACGGACATCCGGGTCGCGACCCTCGAGGCCGATCTCGAGGACGCGGACGAGGATGCCGCCGCGACGACCATCACCGTGCCGCCGGGCACCCAGTCAGGCACCCGGATCGCCCTGGACGGGCGTGGCGTGCCCCGGCTGCGCTCCCACGGACGTGGACAGCTCGGGGTCACCTTGCTGGTGCAGACCCCGACCAAGCTCGACAAGGAGCAACGCGAGCTGCTCCGCCAGCTCTCCGAGCTGCGCGAGGAGACATCGGTCGAGGGTGCCGTGCAGAAGCACAACCAAGGGTTCTTCGGTCGGCTGCGGGACGCGTTCGCCGGCCAGTGAGCTCCGACCCGGTCTTCCACGCCGACCTGCCCGATCCGCTGCCGGTGCGTGGTGAGTCCTTCCTGCTCGACGGTCCCGAGGGTCGTCACGCCGCAGCGGTCCGGCGGATCCGGATCGGCGAGCCGGTGGTGCTGGCCGACGGGGCCGGTCGCGCGATCAGTGGTCCGGTGGTCGCCGCCGGCAAGCAGACGATCACCGTCGAGGTGGCCGAGCAGCGGGTCGAGTCCCCGCCCGCGGTGCGGTTCGTCGTCGCGCAGGCGATCGCGAAGGGCGATCGGGGGGAACGGGCGGTCGAGCTGCTGACTGAGGTCGGCGCGAGCGAGATCGTTCCGTGGCAGGCCGCCCGCTCGATCGTCCGGTGGTCGGGGGAGCGCGGCAGCAAGGCCCTGGCACGCTGGCGCAGCACGGCACGCGAGTCGGCCAAGCAGTCCCGTCGGCTGTGGGTGCCGACCGTGACCGAACCGGTCGACACCGGCGGACTGACGGCCCGCATCGCGGTGGCGGACGTCGCCCTGCTGCTGCACGAGGGCGCGACCTCGGCTCTGGCCGAGATCGCGCTGCCCCCGGTCGGGGAGGTGCTCTTGGTGGTCGGACCAGAAGGTGGTCTCACAGCCGATGAGCTGGGCGTCCTCACGGCTGCGGGCGGTCGGCCGACACGGCTGACCCCGCACGTGCTGCGGACGTCGACCGCCGGAGTGGTCGCGTGCGCCGGCCTGATGCTGCGGGATGTGACCCAAACGCGCGCCTCGTTCACGCGACACGCCGGTGACACGCCGTCGGTGACCTCGTGAGTGGCGGACTTCCCTCACCTGCGGCACGCGTCGGCTTCTCCTTCGAGGTCGGCGACCAGCTCGCCGGCGGGTGCGGGCGGACCGGCACGATCACCACCCCCCACGGCACCATCCAGACCCCGGCCTTCGTGGTGGTGGGTACCAAGGCCACGGTCAAGACGGTGCTGCCGGAGACGGTCGCCGAGCTGGGGGCCCAGGCGGTGCTCGCGAACGCGTACCACCTCTATCTGCAGCCGGGCGCCGACATCGTCGAGGCCGGTGGGGGACTGGGCCGATTCATGAACTGGCCGGGCCCGACCTACACCGACAGCGGCGGCTTCCAGGTGATGAGCCTGGGCGTGGGCTTCAAGAAGGTGCTGGCCATGGACGTCGCCGGCCTGGCGAGCGACGACGTCGTCGCGGCCGGCAAGAGTCGGCTCGCCCGGGTGGACGAGGACGGCGTCACGTTCACCTCCCACCTGGACGGCAGCTCACACCGGTTCACGCCGGAGATCTCTCTGCAGGTACAGCACCGGCTGGGCGCGGACGTGATCTTCGCCTTCGACGAGCTGACCACGCTGATGAACACCCGCGGCTACCAGGAGCGATCGGTGGAGCGCACCCACGCGTGGGCGATCCGCTGCCTGGCCGAGCACCGACGCCTGACGGCGGAGCGCCCGGAGCGGCCCTACCAGGCGATGTTCGGGGTGGTGCAGGGCGCCCAGTACGAGGATCTGCGTCGCCGGGCCGCCCGTGGGTTGGCTGAGCTGGAGGTCGACGGCCAGGCGTTCGACGGCTTCGGCATCGGCGGTGCGCTGGAGAAGCAGAAGCTGGGCACCATCACCGGTTGGGTGAGCGCGGAGCTGCCCGTCGACAAGCCCCGGCACATGCTCGGCATCTCCGAACCGGACGACCTGTTCACCTGCGTGGAGAACGGGGCTGACACCTTCGACTGCGTGTCCCCGTCACGGGTCGCCCGCAATGCTGCGGTCTACACCCGCGACGGGCGCTTCAACGTCAACACCGCGGCGTCGCGCCGGAGCTTCGAGCCGATCGACGCCGAGTGCGACTGCTACACCTGCGCGCACTACACCCGGGCGTACCTGCACCATCTCTTCAAGGCTCGGGAGATGCTGGCCGCGACCCTGTGCACCATCCACAACGAGCGGTTCGTCATCTCGTTGGTGGACCGGATCAGGACCAGCATCTCCGACGGCTCGTACGCCGACCTCAAGGCGGAGACCCTTGGCCGCTACTACGCCCGACATCGATGAGGCCGGTCGACCCCGGGAGGGTGATCACCGGGGCCGACCGACGACTAGCGGCCGGGTGGGCTGATCGCTCCAGCACCGGGCATCGGCTCTCCCGACGTCTCGCCCGTCATCCGGTGACAACGGTGTCAGCACGTAATCTCCCACGCTCGCCGAGAAATGGTCAAGACGTTGCTCAAAACAGTGGCAACCAGCAGAATGGGTCGACCACGAAGGAGACACCGATGTCACCACCCGCTCCCGGTGCGCGGCGACGCGCCACCATGAGGGATGTCGCTGCGCTCGCGGGAGTCGGCCTGAAAACGGTGTCCCGAGTGGTCAACGAGGAGCCGAACGTCTCGGGGGAGACCAAGGAGCGGGTCGAGCGAGCCATCGAAGCCCTCGGCTTCGAACCGAACCACGGGGCCGGGTCGCTGCGTCGCGGCGGTGGTCGGACGCTGACGATCGGGCTGATCCTCGACGCTGTCGACAACCCGTTCTCTGCGGCCATCAACCGTGCCGTCGAGACCGTCGCCACCGCCCGCCGGACAGCGGTCTTCGCGGCGAGCTCGGACGATGACACCGCTCGGGAGCGCGAGCTGGTCGCGGCGTTCAACCGGCGACGCGTCGACGGGTTGATCATCACGGCGTACGGACCCGATCAGGGCTACCTGCAGAGCGAGCGCGACCACGGCACCCCGCTGGTGTTCGTCGACCGAGTGCCCAACGGCCTGCTCGCCGACGTCGTGCTCACCGACAACCTGATCTGGACCAGAGTCGCCACCCAGCACCTGATCGATCATGGCCACCGCCGGATCGCCTTCCTGGGTGACGATCTGGGCATCCCGACGGCCCGGGACCGGCGACTCGGCTACGAGCAGGCGATGGCCGGCGCCGGGCTCCCGGTGCTCGACGGGTTCAGCGTCGGCGACCTCACCTCGGCCGAGCTGGCCGCGGCCGAGGTCGAGCGGCTGCTCGAGCACCCCGATCCGCCGACGGCGCTGATCACCGCGCAGAACGTGATCACCATCGGCGGCGTGCGCGCCCTGCACCGTCGCGGTCGCCAGTCCGAGATCGCGCTCGTCGGCTTCGACGACCTCCCGCTCGCCGACCTCCTCACCCCCGGCATCACGGTGGTGGCCCAGGACCCGATCGAGATCGGGCGAGTGGCTGCGGAGCGCCTGTTCGCCCGGATGGACGGCGACCTCGGACCAGCCGAGATCATCACGGTCCCGGCCCGCCTGATCATTCGTGGTTCGGGGGAGATCCGGGTTCCGGAAATGGGATGGGTCGGCCGAGGTAGCCCGGTTCCCGCTTCTTGACCTGTCGGATCACCAGGTAGGTGACCGGCAGCAGGATCACCTCGACAGCGACCTTGTAGACGTAGCCGGTGATCACGTAGTTGACCAGGGTGCCGCCGGTCAGGATGCCGCCGAAGGCGACCAGGCAGAACACGAGCGTGTCGGCGGCCTCACCGACCAAGGTCGAGCCGATCAGCCGAGCCCACAGCTTGCCCTCTTTCGTCCGCTGCTTGATCTTCACCAGCACGTACGCGTTCAGGAACTGGCCCGCCAGATAGCCGAGCAGGCTGGCCAGCACGATCCGGGGCACGAACCCCAGCACCGCGGCCCAGGCTGCCTGGTTGTCCCAGCCCGGGGCCGGTGGGGTGACGCTGACCAGCCAGAAGGTCAGAGCCGCGATCCCGGCCAGCACGAAACCGATCAGGATGGCCCGGCGCGCTTTGCGCAGGCCGTACACCTCCGCGAGCACGTCACCCAGCACGTAGGTGAGCGGGAAGAGGAAGGCGCCCCCGTCGGTGACGATGATGCCCGGCCAGGCGGTCGGGGTGGTGAAGGCGATCGCCTTCGTGGCGCCGACGTTGGAGATCAGCAGCAGTCCCACGAAGGCAGCCACGATCACGTCGTAGTTGCCCTGCAGATCGGCGGCGTACCGGGCCGTCGACGGGGGAGAGCCCGCGGTGGTGGTGGTCACGGGCGTTCATCCTAGGACGGGACCTCCGGCCCACCCTCACGCTGCGGGAGCGTGGCAGGCTGTGGGCATGACCGAGATGTACGACGACGACGCCACTTCCGAGCAGCTCGACCAAGACCGGCTCCAGCCGTCCGACAACCTCGACGATCGCGGAGTCGACGACTTCCTGGACGAGGGCTACTCGCCCCCGGAGCGCCCCTCCCACCTGACCCGCTACGGCGACGATCGCGAGACTCTGGACGAGCGCCTGTCCGAGGAGGAGCCCGAGGTCTGGGAGAGGCCCGTGTCGGAGGACTACATCGACGACGGCGAGGTGGGGGACCGGAGGGCCGGACGACTGGTGGACCCCAACGAAGGGATCGGCGAGGACGTGGACTCCGAGCTGGTCGGCGAGGACGTGGGCATCGACGGGGCCGGGGCGAGTGCCGAGGAAGCCGCCGTCCACATCATCCCCGACTGAGCTCGGGGTCCAGCCGTGGCGTCCCTCTATCCGCCGATCGAGCCGTACGCGAGCGGTCTGCTCGCCGTCGGTGACGATCAGCAGATCCACTGGGAGGAGTGCGGGAACCCCGACGGCAAGCCCGTCGTGTTCCTGCACGGTGGGCCGGGCGGCGGCTGCACCCCGGGGGTGCGCCGGTTGTTCGATCCCGAGCGGTATCGGATCGTGCTCACCGATCAGCGCGGCTGCGGACGCAGCCGCCCCCACGCCAGCGGGAGCGACGACCTGTCGGCCAACACGACCTGGCACCTGGTCGCCGATCTGGAGAGACTTCGTGCGGCCCGGGGCATCGACCGCTGGCAGGTGTTCGGGGGATCGTGGGGGAGCGCGCTGGCGCTCGCGTACGCCGAGACGCACCCGGAGCGCGTGACCGAGCTGGTGCTGCGCGGGATCTTCACGCTGCGACGCTCGGAGCTGGACTTCTACTACAACGGCGGCGCCGGGCAGCTGTTCCCGGATCGCTACGCAGACTTTCTGGCCCCGCTGGGGGGAGCCGGGTTCGTGGGCGACGCCATTGCGGCCTATCACGACCTCCTCTTCGACCCCGATCCGGACGTGCACGGCCCGGCCGGCGTGGCCTGGACCTGCTGGGAAGCCGCCACCATCACGCTCGTGCCTGACGAACACCTGATCGCCGAGTTCAGCGAACCGGCGTACGCGCTCGCGTTCGCCCGCATCGAGAACCACTACTTCGTGAACGGCGGCTGGTTTACGCCAGGTCAGCTGATTGCCGACGCCCGGCGGCTCGCCGGCATCCCGGCTGTGATCGTCCAGGGTCGCTACGACGTCGCGACGCCGGCCGTCACCGCCTGGGACCTGCACCTGGCCTGGCCCGAGG
>DATDBH010000112.1:0-3208 GCA_036524985.1 Microlunatus sp.
TAGTTGATCGTCTCCGGCTTCTTGACCTCACCGTGCGACCACTGACGGATCTCATCTGCCGTGGCCAGGCCGATGCGGATCTCGTCGAAGAAGTTCACGTCGAGCACTTGTTGTCTCTTCTCTTTAGTAACTCGTTGTTGCCTGTGATGCTTTGTGGACCGGGCTCCCGGCGAACCCGAGTTGTCAGACGCTGTGGTCGCGCTAGCGACCACAGGCGCTGACAACTCGGAGCTCGGGTGCCTAGACTTCTTCGACGCCGCCCAGCGACTCACCGGGACGGCGGGAGAGGTCGATGCCGAACTCCTCGCTGGCCCGGTAGTTGTCGTCGTCGGAGTCCCGCAGCTCGACCTCGGTGCCGTCGGAGGACAGCACCTCCACGTTCAGGCAGAGCGACTTCATCTCCTTGACCAGCACCTTGAACGACTCGGGGATGCCCGGCTCGGGGATGTTCTCGCCCTTGACGATGGCCTCGTACACCTTCACGCGGCCGTGGATGTCGTCGGACTTGATGGTGAGCAGCTCCTGCAGGGCCCAGGCGGCGCCGTACGCCTCCAGTGCCCACACCTCCATCTCGCCGAACCGCTGACCACCGAACTGCGCCTTGCCGCCCAGCGGCTGCTGGGTGATCATCGAGTACGGACCGGTGGAGCGGGCGTGGATCTTGTCGTCCACCAGGTGGTGCAGCTTCAACATGTAGATGTAGCCGACACCGACCGGCTTCGGGAACGGCTCACCCGAACGACCGTCGAACAGTCGCGCCTTGCCGTCGCCGTCGACCAGCTGGACACCGTCGCGGTTCGGCAGCGTGTTGCCGAGCAGACCGGTGATCTCGGCCTCGGTCGCGCCGTCGAACACCGGGGTGGCCAGACGCTGGTCACCCTCGACGTGGCCGAGGTTGATGCCGCGCAGGCGCTCGGCCCACTCGCCCTCGACGCCGTCGAGGTCCCAGCCGGTCTTGGCCACCCACCCGAGGTGGGTCTCCAGCACCTGGCCGACGTTCATCCGGCTCGGCACACCGAGCGGGTTGAGCACGATGTCGACCGGGGTCCCGTCCTCCAGGAACGGCATGTCCTCGACCGGGAGGATCTTCGAGATCACACCCTTGTTGCCGTGGCGGCCGGCGAGCTTGTCACCGTTGGAGATCTTCCGCTTCTGGGCCACGTAGACGCGGACCAGCTGGTTGACCCCGGGGGCGAGCTCGTCGTCGGAGTCGCGGTCGAAGACGCGGACGCCGATGACCGTGCCGGACTCGCCGTGCGGCACCTTCAGCGAGGTGTCGCGCACCTCGCGCGCCTTCTCACCGAAGATCGCGCGGAGCAGGCGCTCCTCCGGGGTGAGCTCGGTCTCGCCCTTGGGCGTCACCTTGCCGACCAGGATGTCGCCGGTGCTGACCTCGGCACCGATCCGGATGATGCCGCGCTCGTCGAGATCGGCCAGCATCTCCTCCGAGACGTTCGGGATGTCCCGGGTGATCTCCTCGGCGCCCAGCTTGGTGTCACGGGCGTCGACCTCGTGCTCCTCGATGTGGATCGAGGTGAGGACGTCGTCCTGGACGAGGCGCTGCGACAGGATGATCGCGTCCTCGTAGTTGTGACCCTCCCAGGGCATGAACGCCACCAGCAGGTTGCGTCCCAGCGCCATCTCCGCACCGTCGGTGCACGGGCCGTCGGCCAGCGGCGTGCCCTTCTCGACGCGCTGCCCCACCGAGACCAGCGGACGCTGGTTGATGCAGGTGCCCTGGTTGGAACGACGGAACTTCGCCAGCCGGTACGTCTTGTACGTGGCGTCGTCCTGCGCCACGTCGATCAGGTCGGCGCTGACCGAGGTCACCACGCCGGGATCGGTCGCGGTGGTCACGTCGCCGGCGTCGACCGCACCGCGGTACTCCATGCCGGTGCCCACGAACGGGGAGTCCGAACGGAGCAACGGAACGGCCTGCCGCTGCATGTTCGAGCCCATCAGCGCGCGAGACGCGTCGTCGTGCTCGAGGAACGGGATCATGGCCGTGGCCACCGACACCATCTGGCGCGGCGACACGTCCATGTAGGCCACCTCGGAGGCCACGACCTCGTCGGTCTCGCCGTGCCGCTTGCGGACCAGCACCCGCTCGGTGGCGAAGGTGCCGTCCTCGCTCAGCTTGGCGTTGGCCTGCGCGATGACGTACCGGTCCTCCTCGTCGGCGGTCAGGTAGTCGACGTCGTCGGTCACCCGACCCTCGACCACCCGGCGGTACGGCGTCTCGACGAAGCCGAACGCGTTCACCCGGGCGAAGGAGGCCAGCGAGCCGATCAGACCGATGTTCGGGCCCTCAGGCGTCTCGATCGGGCACATCCGGCCGTAGTGGGAGGTGTGCACGTCGCGCACCTCCATGCCGGCGCGATCCCGCGACAGACCGCCCGGACCCAGGGCGGACAGCCGCCGCTTG
The DNA here is from genome assembly GCA_036524985.1 of Microlunatus sp. Classification (GTDB taxonomy): domain Bacteria; phylum Actinomycetota; class Actinomycetes; order Propionibacteriales; family Propionibacteriaceae; genus Microlunatus. The sequence goes on from DATDBH010000112.1 coordinate 2,426, forward strand.
TGCGTCAGACCGGCGACCGGGTTGGTCTGGTCCATGAACTGGCTGAGCTGCGAGGTGCCGAAGAACTCCTTCAGCGCCGCGACCACGGGCCGGATGTTGATCAGGGTCTGCGGCGTGATCGCCTCGACGTCCTGGGTCGTCATCCGGTCCCGGACCACCCGCTCCATCCGGCCGAGGCCGGTGCGCAGCTGGTTCTGGATCAACTCGCCCACGGTCCGCAGCCGGCGGTTGCCGAAGTGGTCGATGTCGTCCTCTTCGACGATCAGCTCACCGCGCGGGGCCTCGAGGGTCTCGCGGCCCTCGTGCAGGGCCACCACGAAGCGGATCGCGGCGACGATGTCGGGGATGGTGAGGACCTGCTTGTCGAAGGGCTCGTCCAGACCCAGCTTCTTGTTGATCTTGTAGCGACCGACCTTGGCCAGGTCGTAGCGCTTCGGGTTGAAGAAGTAGTTCTCCAACAGCGCCTGCGCGGCCTCGCGGGTCGGCGGCTCTCCCGGACGCAGCTTGCGGTAGATGTCGAGCAGAGCCTCGTCCTGGGTGGAGGTGTGGTCCTTCTCCAGGGTGAGTCGCATCGACTCGTACTCGCCGAACTCCTCCAGGATCTGGGCGTCGGTCCAGCCCAGGGCCTTCAGCAGCACCGTGACGTTCTGCTTGCGCTTGCGGTCGAGCCGGACGCCCACCATGTCGCGCTTGTCGATCTCGAACTCCAGCCACGCACCGCGCGACGGGATCATCTTGCAGGTGAAGATGTCCTTGTCGGAGGTCTTGTCGGTGGTCTGCTCG